>JANOAV010000074.1:0-47715 GCA_031411295.1 Verrucomicrobiales bacterium
AGTTCGGAGCCAGTCTGCCTAGCGCAGGACGGCGTTGGCATCAACGGCGCATGGCAGGGACGCTGGCGTATGGTGATTCGTAGCGGTGGCAGGATGGGAAAATCGCGCTGGTCATCACGCGGAGCGATGATGACTACTTTATGGGACCCTAGTCCGGGGCTTCAGCCGGCTAACAGCCTCGAACTACGGTGGATCTAAACGCCATCACCGAGTTTCCGGCGTTTAACTTGAGCGGATGAAATACCGCAGTGGAGGAGCCACGATTTGCACTTTGGCTCCTTCCCCTACTTTATCATAAAGCCAGATTACATCAGGTGAACTCATACGAACGCACCCGTAACTGGCCGCCGTGCCCAGTCGCCACTCTTCCGCCGTCCCATGAATGTAAATGGTGCGGGCGTAGGTATTGGCGTTTTGCTTTTCGAGCCCCTTCAGCCAGAGGATTCGAGTCACAATGGGATCCCGACCGGGAGCGTTCGGCTTGACAATTTCTCCGGTTGGTCTGCGGCTCACGAACTTCATTCCTGAGCGCTGGCCGCCACCAACCTTCTCTGCAATCTCCATCTGCCCCAAGGGCGTTCGATTCGACCCTGGTTGACTCCCGAGTCCAAATTTGGAGGTGGAAACTTTAAAAAATCCGATTGGCTTTTCATCTTCAAAAACCGCCATGCGCTGATCAGCCGCACTCACAACAATGCGATGACGCGTATCTTTAGCGGCTTGGCAACTGACCAACACGAGCAGGAGCAACCCCTGCACGAAACGAAGCAGAAAAGAAATCATGGTAGAAAAACTGAAGGAAATTTTGACAATTCGGTAATTTAGTTTAGTTTTCTAAAGTATTCAACCATCTTAATCATTTATGAAAGCGAAATTTATTTTCACCTCGTCTCTCCTCCTCAGCACGCTGGCCCCTGCCGCTCACGCCGGACTTCAGTTGGGAGTTGGTCCAAGTCTGTATTCGGGAACTCAGTTCGACGACGAGGCCGGATACGGGGTGAATGCCGAAATCGGCCAACTCTGGGATGGGCAACCAGTGCAGTTTTTCCTGGGAGCCAAGGGCACCTACATTGATGGTCTCGGCACCGGAACATTGGACATGGATGTGTTCGAAGGTGCCTTGGCCGGACGGGTCCTCTTCCCCATGGGCGGGAATTGGCTGAAAGGTTATGCCGAAGCCAGCATTGGTGCGGCCAATCTGAGCATTACCGGTGAGACCAAGGCCAAGACCACCATCAACGGCCGCACGGTCTCCTTCAATAGCAAGTTCGACGAAAAGGACTGGGTGGTAGCCTATGGTTTTGGCTTGGGCGTGCAATTTGACTTAACCACTTGGATCGGTCTGCGCGTGGGCTATGAATTCCACAGTCTGGGTGACGTTGAGGCCTTTGGTCTGGAAGCCGATCCTGGAAAACTCAACGGCATCGTGACGTCCATCGTGCTGAAATTCTAGCAATAAGGAGGGTGGACGTTCCGTCCACCAGGATCCCTCAGTTCCTAATCTTCCGGAACACCTCAGGAACAAACGTCAGGTCACTGGCTTCCGCCACGGCCAGACCAATTTGGAATTCCATGATATCGTGGGAAACGGGCGCTTGGTAATCTTTCAACGCAGCCTCCAGAGCCGCTTCTGGGGATAATGATTTCGTTTTCACCAAACGGAAAACTTTCACCGCGATCGCCTCAGCTGCTCCGGGTGTCAGCCAGTTAGGGATGATCTCTTTGATCGCCACGAAGGCACTCTCCGGAACTGGTGCCTGCTTTTTCTTGCACAGGGCACGCAACAATTTGAAGCCTTCCTCAGGCGTGCCGGTGGGAAACAAGGGGATCTTCACATCCACGCGACCGGGCCTTTTCAAGTCCACTTCGATCAAGTCCGGCCGACTGCTGGCCAGAATCCAGATCACTTTTCCGCGCTTGCTGGAATCGCTCATTTCCTTGGCCATCATGGAATAAACGCGACCGCCCACTCCTGAATCGCCATCCTGATTCCGCTTCCCTAACGCTTGATCCGCTTCATCAATAAACACGAAACAACGACCTAGCGCGGAGAGGAGTCGGAAGATTTTCTCCAGATTACCCTCCGTGCTGCCGACCCATTTATCCCGGAAATTTTTCATCTTCACCACCGGCACCCCGGCTTCGCCCGCCAGACACTCCACCATGTAGGTTTTCCCGGTGCCCACGGGACCGCAGAGCAGATACCCCATGGGCATGGCTTCCAGTTCGTTGGCTTTCCACAGAGCGAAGTCTTCGCGCAACCATTCCTTCAGACTGTCCTGGCCGTAGAGGTCATCCAGGGTGCGGGTCGGTTCGATAAATTCAATCAAATCCTGGCAATCCTTTTCCACCAATTCCTTCTTCAATTTCCCAAGATCAGAGTCCTGGATCGGCTGTTTGGCGAACTCCTTGGTCTTAAGCAAGCTTTGGATGGAGACCAACGTGGCACCCGCCAACTGCGCGGCGGGTTGCTCCAGTTTACCGACGTAATTCCCCAGCGCAATGGGGTGCTGCGGCAGCAAATTCTGGAATACTCCCTGCAGATCCGCAGGCGATGGCAGTGGCACGCGGATGTTGGCACTGCGGGTATCGCGACTCAGCAACGAATGCAGATCATTCAAATTTTCCGTCACCAAAAAGGAAGCGAAGGGATGCTCGGTGATCAACGACTCGGAAGCCCAGGCCTTCACCAGCATGGCCGTGGCACTGAGATCATAACTCAATCCGCCCTGCATGGCCGGGATGGCCAGGGAGGCATCTTTTAAAATGTAGGCAATGCGCACGGACGCATCGGTTTTGACGCGACGCAGATTGGACGCATACCGAATGTAATGCGTTAGCAGATCCACGGCCTCCCGCGGCACCCGGGGCATGGCAGTCCCCTGCGGAGCACTGGGCCAGGCGGCAAATTGCTTTTGCCCCTTCAAGACCCGCAGGCCATTGCCGAGATCATAGCTCAGCACCACATCAAATTTCTGCAGCATTACTTCCAGCAGGAAATCATCCAGGTTCCCGAGGCGGGAATCACCATTCGTGCCAATGGGAATCGGCAGCAAATCATTCACATTACCATGCAGGATAAATTGATTCGCTGCATGGCTTTCGTAGAGGGAAATAAGTTCAGTGGCCCAGGAGGGTAAATTGGAAGCTGCCATGCCGGGAACTTATAAGGAGGGTGGACATTCTGTCCACCAGTAACCGCACGCTCCATGCTGCTTTGCTTCATC
The DNA here is from genome assembly GCA_031411295.1 of Verrucomicrobiales bacterium. Taxonomy (GTDB): domain Bacteria; phylum Verrucomicrobiota; class Verrucomicrobiia; order Verrucomicrobiales; family V1-33; genus JAGNEJ01. The sequence continues at coordinate 3,228 of JANOAV010000074.1, forward strand.
CGGTCAAGTTTCCTCACCGGTGGACGGAACGTCCACCCTCCTTTTTGCTTGCCCGCAGCAGTCTGGGGGGCACTTTACGCACATGAATTTTCTAAACTGGGAAAAGGAAATCAAGGTTCACGGGGATAAGCTTCCGCATTGGCAGCAGGAGAATGCCATGCAATTCGTGACTTTCCGGTTGGCTGATTCTTTGCCAAAATCTTTACTAGAACAATGGAAGAGCGAGCGGGATATTTGGCTTGGCGCGAACCCAAAACCTTGGAACCCAGCCACGGAATCGCTGTTCCATCAGCTGTTCACTGGGAAGCTGGAGCAGTGGCTTGATGAAGGCATGGGCGAATGTCTCTTACGCAGCGCGCAAGTCCGTGACGTGGTTCAGGAAGTATTGATGAAGTTTCATGGCCAACGGGTGATTCATGAATCATGGATCATAATGCCAAATCATGTTCATCTGTTATTTACGCCGTTGGTCCCCATGTCCAAGCTCATTCAAGCATGGAAGAGTGTGTCGGCCCAGCGACTGGCGCGGGGAGCTATTTGGCAGAGAAATTATCGGGATACGATGATTCGAGATTCTGCGCACTATCGAAACGTAGTTCGTTACATTCGCCATAACCCGATGAAAGTCAGCTTAGCAGCTGAGGAATACACGCTGTGGGAAGGCGACAGCGCCCTTGCGCGGGGTGTCTTTCGGTGCCAAAGTGCTGAGGAATACACGCTGTGGGAAGGCGACAGCGCCCGGCGCATTGAGTAACCTGGGGAGGGTGGACGTTCCGTCCACCAGTCAACCAGTGGGAAAGCTGGAACCAGTGGACGGAACGTCCACCCTCCATGTTACTACGTAAAAATGCCGTGCCATTTCTGGTCAAATCCTTCCGGGCTTACTAAATTGTGGCCATGCGATTCTTTTGCCTGCTCCTGGTCACCAACCTCATTTCCCTCCTTCCCGCCGCTCCTTATCTCACACCGCAGGAAGCGGTGGCTAAGATGACTGTGCCCGACGGATTCAAGGTCGATCTCCTGGCGGCGGAGCCGGATTTGGTCCAACCGATCGCCTTCTGCTGGGATGCCCGCGGGCGTATCTGGGTCGTGGAAGGCAACACCTACCCTGCCCGTCAGGGAACCGCGCCCGCAGGCACTTCCCCCACCCCATCTGAAGCTCAACTGAAAGACATTTACGGTGGTAAAGATCGCATCCTGATCTTCGAGGACACGGACCATGATGGGTCATTCGACAAACGCACCATCTTTGTTGAAGGCTTGAATCTAGTGAGCGGCATCGAGCTGGGCTTTGGCGGAGTTTACATCGGAGCCGCTCCCTATCTGCTCCACATTCCAGTGAAACCAGGCGAGGACAAGCCCGCCGGTCCTCCGCAAATCTTACTCGATGGCTGGGGTTACCAAGACACCCACGAGACGCTCAACTCCTTCATCTGGGGCCCTGATGGCTGGCTCTATGGCTGCCATGGCGTCTTCACCCATTCCAACGTTGGCGCTCCTGGCACACCTCCTGACCAGCGCACCAAACTCAACTGCGCCTACTGGCGATATCATCCAACGCAGAAGAAATTCGACATCTACGCCCATGGCACCTCGAACTCCTGGGGCTTCGATTACAATGCGTCGGGCGACTGGTTTTCCGAGGCGTGCGTCATCCCGCATTTCTGGCACATCATCCAAGGTGGCTATTATTTACGGCAGTCCAATCCGCTGGGACACTTCAATCCCTATGTTTATAAGAACATCGAAACCATAGCCGACCACCAGCATTTCGTGGGGAATACCCCGCACGGTGGCAATGGCGTTAGTGATGAAGCTGGCGGCGGTCATGCCCACTGTGGACTGTGCATTTATGATGGAGACAATTTCCCGGCCGAATACAAGGGGCGGCCCATGATGTTCAACATTCACGGCCAGCGCATCAATCAGGAAAATCTCGTGCCGGAGGGTTCGGGTTACGTCGCCAAGCATCTCCCGGATTTCCTGAAAACCAATGATCCTAACTTCACTGGAGTCTCGCTGAAAGTCGGCCCGGATGGCGCGCTGTATTTCATTGATTGGTATGACAAACAGAAATGCCATCGCCCCAATCCCGCTGAGTGGGATCGCAGCAACGGCCGAATGTATCGCGTGAAATTTACCGCCACCTGGAACCCCTATCAGGGCGAGGATGTGGCCAAAGCGGATCAAAAGCGATTGGATGAATTTCTCGGCTGGCCAAATGTATGGCAGCGACGGATGGCACGAAAGGTGGCGATGGAGCGGAGCTATGCTAACGAATCGGAATGGACGCAGATGACGATGAGCTTGGCACCGAAAGAAATGAAGAAATCTGCGCGGTTGGAGTGGTTCTGGAGGTTCATGAGCTGCGGGGGGAGTAGGCAGTGGTCAACCGTGGGAGCCTTGTCCGACCCTGATCCAGTGCTGAGGAGTTGGGCGATGCGATATTTCAAAATTACGGAGGGAGAACAAGCGGAGCCGCGAATGAGACTAGCAGTCGCGTCAGGATTAACCCAACGGCCACCGGTGGATCGCTGGCAAAATCTGGAACAGCTATTAACCCACGCCGAGGACGCCAAGGATCACAACCTCCCCCAAATGTATTGGTATGCGCTGGAACCTTGTGTCGCAGCAGAACCTGAGCGCGCTTTGAAACTAGCACAAACTTCCCGCATTCCCCTGATCACCAGTCACGTCGCCCGTCGTTTGGCGGAAATGGAAAATGGATTGCAATACCTGATCAAGGCCGTAGCCGAATTGGACGATCCCACCATCATGAAAGTGTTCCTCCAAGCTGCTGCGGACGGTCTCCAAGGCCGGGTCGGCGTGCCCGCTCCAGCGGCTTGGCAAACCGCATATCCAAAGATCGAACAAACGTCCACCAAAGGCGAAGCCTCTGCACTATTGGATCTCCGCCTGCTCCTAGCCATCTGTTTTGGCGATCAACGGGCGTTGCCTGAACTCCGCCAGCAAGTCGTCGATTCCAAACTGCCTGTTGCCCGCCGCCAAACCGCCCTGCAAAGTCTCGTCCGCGGCAAAGACCCAGAGTTAGCCGCCCTGATTGTCAAACTCCTTGACGACCCTGACCTGCGCCTCGAAGCCCTCAAAGCCATGTCCCAAGCCTCCAGTAGCTTGCCCAAGTAATTCCACAGGTTCCCCATGCTGGTGTGGGGCTTTCAAAGCCCCACTCCTTGAGCATGCAAAAATCCACCGCTCAGCGAACGCTCCCGCCCGCTTCCTACGTTGACATCCGGGAGCCTTCCGGCATCATGCTGGCATGCTTGAAGTCGAAAGCCTTACCAAATACTACGGTCAATTCCCGGCGGTCGTGGACTTGAATTTCACGGTCCATCCGGGCCAAGTGCTGGGATTAGTCGGCTTAAATGGTTCGGGCAAAACCACAACGCTGCGATGCTCCGCGGGCATCATCCCGCAGACCGAAGGCTTCATCCGCATTGCCGGACACAATGTCTGGACGGAGGCCGTGGCGGCCAAACAGGAACTGGCTTGGTTCACCGACGAACCAAGGCTCTTCGATTATTTAACAGTCTGGCAACACCTCCAGTTTACCGCCCGCCTCTATCAAGTTCCAGATTGGGAGACCCGAGGCGCGCAACTTATCGAGGAAATGGAGTTGGGGTCAGTCCGCAATGAACTGCCAGGTGCCCTTTCGCGCGGGATGAAGCAAAAGGCCGTGCTGGCATGCGGTTTCCTGCACCGACCCAAGGTCATGTTGTTCGATGAACCTCTCACCGGCTTGGATCCCATCGCCATTCGCAAAATGAAGGCCATCATTCTGCGCCAAGCCAGCGAAGGCACCGCCATCGTCCTGAGCAGCCACCTGCTGCATCTGGTGGAGGAAGTCTGTTCCCATGTGCTGGTGCTGCAAGCCGGGCAGCGACGCGCCTTTGGCACCATGGCGGACATCCGCAGCCAGCATGGTGAAGGTGGGGTGAATTTGGAGGAAATTTTCTTCCGCTTAGTAGGAGATGCGCCCGAAGTCCCCGCAGCCCAGCCATGAGTTCATCGCTAATTTTTCTGATCACCCGCTCCTACGCCAACTCGGTGCTGGTGAAGCTACGCCGACTCCGCGAGCCCAAGTATATCGTGGCCCTCTTCGTCGGCGTGCTCTGGTTAGCCATGGCCACGATGTCCCTCTGGCTGCCCCGTGCGGGCTCCCGTGGTCCATCCATGAGCCCAATGGAAGCGCTGCTGCCAGTCTCGCTCGTGCTCTCCCTGGCACTGTTAGTGATGGGTTGGCTCTCTCCGACCTCCAAGGGGGCCTTAAATCTTACCGAAAACGAAGCCGCCTGGCTCTTCGCAGCGCCACTGGGAAGAGGGTCTCTGTTTGCCTATCATTTCCTGAAACCACAGTGGGGGATCTTCATCCTCGCAATCTTTCTCTCCGTGTGGTGGCATGGGAAAACGGGTGCTCCGCATGGGCCTGCGATCCTAACGGTGTGGCTGCTCTGGAATCTGATTACCCTGCATAATTTCGCCATGGCTGTCATCTGGCGTGACCTGGAGCAATGGCCCAAGGTAACAGGTCTTTTGAAATTCGTGGCCCTCGTCGCCTTTCTGGCCCTCACCATGATCATGGGCCGCGTGGCATTGGAAGCCTATCAAGCGCAGATCAATCTGAGTTCTGCGCCCAGTCTTCCGTTGTTAGAGCGTCTGGTGTCTCCCATGATGCTCCTGGTGAAACCCATCACTGCCCAGGATTGGCCAAGCTTGCTCCGCACCGTCGGTCCGTTGCTGGGGCTAAATTTGCTTTGCTGGTGGATCATCGTTTCCGGCAAAGCACCCTGGGTGGAAATCACGCTCGAAGCCATTGTGGTGCGGGAAGAACGCCTCGTCGCCATGCGGGCCGGGCGACCGTGGTGGCGCAAGCCCGTGGTGCGGACGGCTCAGGAGGAGCTTTTCACGTTGCCCAGTCGTGGCCCGGCGTGGGTTGGCTTCCTCTGGAAATGGGGACTGCACGCAGGCGGCAAAAGTAAGCTCAGGAGCAAACTTCTTTGGACCATTGCTTTGCTAGCATTAGTTCTGGTGTGCGCTCTGGCGGTGGATCAAACGGTTTTCCACAAAGCTCACGGAGACTTGATCGTCATGGGGGCGCTGCTGTATGTGGGGGTCGGCTTGCCAGGATTATTCATCGTCCCCGCCCAGATCACTCAGCGACTTCGGGCAGACTTGGATCATATGGATATTATGTTCACCCTGCCAACCAAGCCGCACCAAATGCTGGGAGGAATGCTGGTGGGACCTCTGGTGCAAATGATGCTCGTGGCTGGTCTGGTAATCACCACCGTGGCCACCGTGTTCCTGTTGCGCCCCACCTTTCCCCAGATTACGCCCGCAGTGGTGGCGAGCGGTTGGCTGGCAGCCTGCCTCGCGACCGCAGCGTTAATTCCCACCATCACCTTTGTGCATTGCTGGTTAATCATCGTCTTCCCCGGATGGCAACCCATGCAGCGCAAACCCGGGATCGACAATATGGGAATGGGAATGCTGGCCGTGCTGATCATCTTCGGCATCCTCGCGCTAACCGTCGGAGTCTCCGCCCTACTGTGTTTCCTAGTCTATGCCGCAGGAGGCAAAAATCTGCCGCTTCCACTGCAAATGCTCACGGCTGGATTGGTCGCCACCTTTATTATTTCCGCAGAAGGATGGATCGCTTTCAAACTAGCCTGCCATAAGCTATGGCGCTATGATCCTTCGGAGAAAACCGCCGGCGTTAGGAAATCGCAGTCATAGACCATGTTGCGTTTGACACACGTTTAATAAAACCAAAAGCGCATCGTCGTCAATTCACTATTTGCCACTCGCAGTCTAGGAAGCCTAGGCAGGGGACTGATTTATTCATGGCTACGGAACGCACACCGCAATTGGGGCATTCACTCGCGGCGGCCCTCGTTTGGAGCAACCGGCATTACGCTTGTTTGTAGAAGCCAGGAGTCCAGGCCCACCTGGGGCTGCGCAACAGCTCCAGGCTTTGCGTCATGTCATAGGCACGCCGCGCATGGAGTAGATACTGTTCCTGAATGGCGGTTATGCGTTGTTCCTCGGACGGGGTTAGTGGCCGCAGTCTGCGATGGGGCACTCTCTGCCCCAGCAACAAGGCATAGAATCCTTCAAGATGGAATATGCTATTCTCGGGCGTTAGCAGATCCCCGGCAAAGGCCGTGCTGGGGCCATTCTCTTGATAGAATTCCACCAAGCGCTCCGCTCCATGCAGAGCCGTCTGCGTCTGGCAGTGCCTCCAGAACGGCGTATCGATCCGGGTATTGTAACGATAGTGCACCGCCAGGAAATCCCGAATTTCATCCCACATGCGATTCACGATACTGTTGTAAACGCCCTTCAGACTTGGCTGAGGGTCACAGGCACAGTCTTGCAGCGCTACTGCCAGAGCGCGGGAAGCGTTGCAAACTACAAACAGGGCAGTGGCTTCCAGCGGTTCCACAAAACCATTACTGTTTCCTAACGCGACAACATTTCCCACCCAACTGCGTTGATAGCGGCCGCTGGTGAATTTCACGATTCGCGTGTGCTGAACCTTGGGATTCTTACGACGGAATTCCGCCTCGGCATCCGCGTCGGAGATGAACGATGAGGCATAAACATACCCCCGATTCACATGCTGCTCATGCTCGATCTGCCAGGCCCAGCCAGCATCCATCGTTTCCGCCGTGGTATAGGGCAGGATGGGCTCGTTGGCGCGCTCCCATCCGCCCGCTACCGCCCGATCACAAAACAGCGAGTCAGCATAGGACACGAATGGTTCCTGCAGGGCCTTCCCCAGAAGTTCAGAGCGAAAACCTGAGGCATCAATAAAAAGATCTGCAGTCACTCGCTCGCCTGATTCTAACACCAATGCCGCAACGCCCTCCGGGCCGGGATCGACATGATCCACCTTACCTTCGGTTAGGGAAATCCCTCGCACTTTGGCATAATGCTCCAGCGTGCTGGCGAAATCCGCATTTTCCATGTGGTAGGCCACGTTCCGTTGCACCAGCGGAGCTCCATTATCTAGGCGAGCAAAGACCTTACCCTCATGCATCAGGGCACAGGTCAGATCCAAGGCGTCCATATGATCCCAGGCGTAATATCCCAAGTTCTGCTTCAACCCGGGCGGATGCGCGACATACGTTTTGGTAAATGAATAATCAAACGATGGCCGGGGCCCCCAGAGGAAATGCACGCCAAGTTTGTAAGTTGGCTTGGCGCGACGCTGGAAGGCCGCAGGCGGGATATCCAGAAAGCCATGCAGATGATTCGGCAAATCAGCGGTGCTTCCCTCCCCCACCCCAATAATGCCAATTTCCTTACTGTAGATAACGCGAAGCTTGAGCTTGGGCAAGGCCGCCTGTAATGACAATGCCGCCAACAAGCCGGCACTGCCACCGCCCAGCACAACTACGTTTTGGATCATGGCTCAAGGAGTCTCGCGACCTATTTTTCGGCTTTGGGGGCGGCTGGCACGATGCGCACGACGGAGGCCTTTTCGGCCACTAAATATTTCGCTGCCAACGCATTCACTTCTTCTAGGGTGATCGCCTTATAATCATCGGTGATGGTGCGCGCCCAATCGAGTCGCGCAGGACTGGTTTGCGCCTCGCTGACGATGGTCTTCAACCACCAGACGTTGTTGCGCTTTTGCGTTTCCATCATGGTTAGCAGCGGTTTGCGAGCGCGCTCCAATTGATCGGCCGTCGCTCCGCTGGCGGCTAGCTTTGCACCAATCGTCTTCACGATGGCCCCGATCTTTTCTGCAGTCTTGCCTTCACAAACCAAGTAGGCTGCGATCTGGCCATCTCCCATAAAGGTATCGCTCATCAAACTGTGCACGTCTGGACTGTAGCTTTCGCCCAGTTCCTCGCGCACTTTTTCGAGCACCATATCATCGAGGATGGCGGAGACAATATTGAGGCGGCGGGACTCTTTGATGTCCTTCCGACGATCGGTCGTGGGCCAGTAAACGGCCACCACGCCTTTGGGAATTTTCGATTCGAATGAGATTGTCTTCTCCATGACTTCAGCTCGTTGCACCGCACGCTCGGCGGCGTAATCCGGCCGAGTGGCCGCCCGCGTTGGCAGCGCACCGAAAGTGCTGGCGGCGTGCTTGATGGCGGTCTCAACATCGAAGTCGCCCACCATGGAGACTTCCAGGTAGCTTGTGGCTAGCATTTCCTTCAACCAGGCCTTGAGTTCATCGATGGTGCGGGCCGAGATCTCTTTCTTGGATGGGAAAGTGAATCGCGGATCTTCCATGTGCAGCAGGCCATCCACCTTCGTCTTTAGAATACCTTCGGGCGTGTGTTCCACTTGGGTATAGATCATGTCCAACCCAAGCATGAGTTGGCGCAGGCCTTCCTCGCGATATCCCGGAGCTATCATTTGCGCGCAAAGCAACTGACACTGCAACAGCAGATCCTTTTGGTTGGTCTGACCACTCAGTGACAGGAACTCGTCCCCGATGCCAAAGCTGGCACCCACGGTGCGTCCCGCCAAGATACGCTCAAGGTCGTCCGAGCTATGTTGCTCCAAGGCACCGGCATCGAAGACCGAATCGGCAAACAAAGCCATGCCCGGCTTGTCTTTGGGCATGGCTAATTTTCCGGCTCCAAAATTCGCATTAATCGCCACGGTGTCCTTCTTGAAATCCGTTGGCTTCAGATTCAACCTAACGTTGTTAGCGAAGGTCACCAGCGTGATCCCCAGATCCTTGTGTTCCTCACGTTTGGCCACCGTTCCGGCAGGCCCGAAGTCGGTGTAGGCAAACGCACCCTGCACTTCTTCCTTGGGCGCAGTCACCTCCGCGGTGCGGCTCTTGAGGAAGGCCGCTTTGATTTTCGCATCTCCATCTTCGAGGACTAAATTTCCACCGGCAAAGACCCGCACGTCCTCCGTGGCCCAGGCGCTCTTGATCAAATCATGGCATTTGGCAGCGGTGGCCTTCGTTAGCGATTCCTTGACCCGAGCCAGGTCAGATGCGGGATGCGTGAAGACCACGCCTTCGGCCAGACTCTTCTGCAATTCATTGGCCAGGGCTTTCGACTGCCGCGTGGGAGCCTGCTTGGCTGCGTTCTCCATGGATTCAACGAGGTTGGCCTTGGCTTGCGTGAACTCCGCTTCGCTGAAGCCGAATTGAATCGCCCTGCGCAACTCCTGTTCCCCAGTGTTCAGCGCGGCTTCCCATTGCTCCGGCTTGCACTGGAGCTGAATGCTATCGCTTTCCACGAAATCCAAGAAGTCTTCATGGCCGTATTCCGCTCCCAGAAATGGGGCATTGGGTTGCCGGGAAATCTTCTCGAAACGACGATTGATCATGTTCTCTGCGAGTCCGCGCAGGAGATTTTCAAACCGCGTCTGATTGCTATCCGCTAACCGGCGGGACGGACGCGCGGTTTCGATGCTGATGGTCGTTTCCCCTGCTTCCTTCTCCGTATGCAGCTTGGTCTGCAAGCCCTTGCCCTGCGTGATCTTGCCCAGGCTGGGGTCAGCCAATGTCTGCGGGGCGGGTTTGAGATCTTTGAACGCGGCTTTGATTTTGGTTTCCAGTTCCGCAGGCTTGATATCTCCCACTGCAATCACGGTAAGCCGATCCGGCGTATACCATTTGCTATAGAAACTGGTGAAGCGCTCGCGAGGGGCGGTCTTGATAACATCTTCGGTGCCGATGGGAAGTCGCTGCGGAATCAACGACTCCGGCAGGGAGAACTTGAAACCTTCGATCATCGTGCGGTATTGCACAGTGTCCCGGGCCAATTTCTCGCTGAGGATCACGCCGCGTTCCTTTTCAATTTCTTCCGCTCCCAGCAACATCCCCGAAGCATAATCATGCAGCAACTTGATCGATTCGTCGATCATGGCCGGTGAGCCTTCGGGAAGGTCCGCGTCATAGACCGTCTCCTTGAAAGAAGTATGCGCATTGGTATCGCCTCCAAAACTCATTCCCAAGCGCTCGAAGTAACTCTTCATTTCGTCGGCCTTGTAATTCTTGGTGCCGTTGAATGCCATGTGCTCCAAAAAGTGCGCCAATCCCTGCTGGGAATCTTCCTCCATCAGGCTGCCGGCATTGACGTAGAGCCTCACGGAGACTTTCTTTGGCGGCTCTGCATTTGGCAGCAACACATAACCCACCCCATTCGGCAGGCGACCATACACCGCCGCCGGATCGGGCTTGAGGTCGCTGCCCTCATGAGGCCAGGCTAATTTGGTGGGAGCAGCATGGCTAACCAGCGGCACGAAAAGCAGACTAAGCAGGGGCAAGATAGGGCGGAATTGCATCATGGGAACGAGTGTGGAAGGTCGCAGACGGGGTGTCAACTGCTGTAAAGCGGGGGAACCGGGTCCATTTGTCTGGAGAATGAGGTTGAGGGGTTGTTTAGTCCGACGCCCCCAGCACAACGCTACGGCCTAAAGGCCGAACTCCAACAACTGATCCCGCGGCAGCACCCTCAGGGATTCGACGTCAACCTCAGGCTGGGCGTGATTTTCAGGGTCTTGATTTGCTGGCCTCGGAGCACGCGGAGTTCGGTGGGTTTATCTACCGGCAGCAGTTCCGTGGTGTCGATCAACTCTTGCAGTGAGGTCACGGGGTTGGAGCCTACCGAGAGCACGACATCGTTTGGCTCAACGCCGGCAACTTGGGCGGGACTTCCTTCCCGGCAGCCTTGGATGCGCGGTGTATTAAGCGATTCCGTGACGACGATTCCCAGCCAGTAGTCGAGGGGTTTTCCGTGCATTCTTACATCGGCTAGGAAACGCTGGATTCGTTCGGCAGGGAGGGCGAAAAATGAATCTGGAGCGATTCCGGTGGGGGTGGTCAGGATTCCGATGAGATGCCTTTCCCGATCGAAAAGCGGGCTGCCGGCACTGCCGTTAGGGGCCTTCAGATTGAGCCGTAGATGGCTGGCGGCCAATGGCTGAAGCGGTTCCCTGCCAGCGAAGCGGCCCGGAACTGCAGCGGACCCATGCGCGGCCGAAGCATCGACCATGAATACTTCCGCCCCAGCTTGGCCGGAGGTCAGGGACTTATGCGGCACTTCCAGAGCAGGCCGTTGCACCCCGGATACTTGGAGCAAGGCCAAGCCGTAACGGGGGTCGAAGGCTGTCAGGGTGGCTGGCTTCAAGGTGCGGCCCAGCGCAATCTGGAAGGTGTCCTCCGGCAGACAGGTCGGGAGAAATGTCACCAGCCAAAGCTGATCGGCTTTGGGCGAGGCAACGATCACTCCCGTCACCATCGTGCGACGTTCCTGCGGAGCGCGACTCCACTGTTCAATGGCCAGCACGCTCTGCTGAACTTCCGCCGCCAAGGCGACCGGCAAGATTGACTCGGCAGATTCCTGCGACCTCAGCTCTGGGCCGAGGAGGATCAGGCCAATGACCAGCAACCAACCAAGCGGACGCATGGAATCCATTGAGCGTTAGAGATCGCGTGTCTTTGGTTCCGGCTCTGGCTCTGGAGCGGCTTCCGCCGGGGGCAAACTAGATTTCTGCTTACTGCCGGATGGCTCCAAGGCTTCAATGGGAGTGTTCGAGACTGGCAGCACGGTGCGGGGCAAGGGCGGTGCTGGGGCCGGCCGCGGATTAGGAACGATCTTGGGGACTGCTTGCACCACGAACGCTGAACTAGTGGAACTGGGGCCGGGCTTGGGCCAGAGGCAAATGAGCAGAATCACACAAGCATAAGCGCCCGCTGCTCCCCAGATGACCGCAGGTCGGCGCAAGCCATCTGCCCAAGTCGTCAGGCGTTCCCAGAAGAGGCTGAAGACGCCCTGCTTCATGATGGACTCACGCTGGCGCTGATGGAATTCCTCCAGGAAATTCTCGAAGTAATCAGCGGGCGGCTTTTCATGCGCTTTGAGGCGGAGTAAACCTTGCAATTTTTGTTCAGGAGTCATGGCAACGGGGTTGGGAAAATTTCGGGAGAAGGACTTACTTGAGATAGTCGGCTAGGAGGGACTGCAGCTGGCGGTGGGCATAAAAAAGACGGGATCGAATGGTGCCCTCGGAGACGTTGCATACCTTGGCGATTTCTGCGTGCGGCAGGCCTTGGATGTCGAACATCGTCACGACGGCGCGATGATCTTCAGACAATTTCATCATCGCTTCGTTCAATTTTTGCTGAAGTTCGTTCAAGCCAGCCTCGCGCACGGGATCGCTTCCGGAGGTGGCCTCCAGGAACGCTTCGTCCCGTTCAATGCCGCTATCAATATCATCCAGACTGTAGGTCTGACGACGATTCCGTTTCTTCAGGAAATTGATGGTTAGGTTCGTGGCAATGCTGTAGATCCAAGTGTAGAAGGCAGACTGGCCACGGAAGCGTTTCAGCGAGCGATACGCCCGGGCGAACACGTCCTGCATCAAGTCGCTGCTGTCCTCCCGATTCGAGGTCATGTGATAGATCAGCCCGTAAATCTTCGGACTGTATTTGATGACGAGGACATCGAAGGCGGAAGTATCGCCATTTTGCGCACGTTCCACCAACAGTTGATCCTCCTCGCGCGGAGTAGGCATCGTTTCTCGCACGGCACTCCGACTGGAAGTGGAGAGGGAGACATCAGAGAAGGTAGCAGCTGCAGAAGGCATGGCTGGTGGAGGCTGGTCGGGGTTGGAAGTTGGGGCTGACAAGCAGGTGAATATGTAGCTAGTTGGAGGAAGCGGTCTTGGTCAGGGAAACGCGGACGTGGTCGGTGTCAGGCAAGATGAATTTCTCCACTTCCACACACACTTGGCGGAGGGGAAATGATCGCAATAGAGCATCTGCCGTTTCCTCGGCCAAGGTCTCGATCAACTGCCGGGGGCGGGCCGCCGCCAGTTCCCGGACTTGATTCGCCACCGCAGCATAATCAATGGTGCGGCTGAAGTCGTCCCCCAGCCCGGTTAGCGGAGCCTGCGGCCAGAGTGTAAGATTAAGTTTAAGCCGTTGCGGCACGCGCCTTTCCTCCGCTGGGACTCCTATGTGAGTCACTACGGAAAGGCCGTGCAGGTGCAGATGATCTGAATTGGTCATGCTTATGGGAAATAGACAGATGAAAGTGAAACTCGTTCAAATCATTTCAGGTGATCCCCCTTCCGTCCAGCAGGAAACGACATTTCGAGCGACGCAGCGTGACATTCCCAGGTCGCGCTCGTGCCCCCCCGGCTCGACTCATGGCGGGGGCTAGGTGGGTCGCTCTCAGCAATGGAATGCCAAGCTACGTTATGCTCCGACGATTTTCCTCAACGCAGGCATTTTGATGCCCAGCGTCTTGGCTGCCAACGCCGTGTCTCCGGCACTTTGCTCCAGCACGAACCGCGCCAGTTCATTCTGCACGAAAGTCAGTGGGGGAACGCCTTCATCGACGGCTTGGGACAGCAGGTATTGCAGCACCTGCGGCAATGAGAACTCCGAGGGCAATTCCATCCCTTCCTTGGCGGCATTGATCGCCTGCCCCAAGGGAATGTCCCGTGGCAGCAAGACATCCGCGTTGGCCAGAGCGCAGGCTCGCTGAATGGTGTTCTCCAATTCTCGGACGTTGCCAGGCCAGTTGTAGCTGTCCAGCAACTTATAAGCGTCCTCGGAAATGCGGAGGCGATTATTGCCACGTTTTTTGGCCAATCGTTGCAGGAAAAAAGTGGCCAGCAGACGAATATCGTCCGGCCGTTCTCGCAGCGGTGGAATGTGAATGCGGACGACATTTAGCCGATAGAACAAGTCCTCGCGAAATTTCCCCTCCTCCACTTCCTTCTCCAAATTCCGATTCGTGGCGGCAATGATGCGCACGTCCGCTTTCATAGTTTGATTGCCCCCCACGCGGCAATACTCCCCTTCTTGCAGGACGCGGAGAATCTTGCTCTGCAACTGCATCGGCATGTCCCCAATTTCATCCAGGAAGAGCGATCCGCCATCACACTGCTCGAAGCGGCCCACGCGCTGGGTTTGCGCCCCGGTGAAAGATCCTTTTTCGTGACCAAAAAGTTCACTCTCCAACAGGTTTTCGGGAATGGCCGCACAGTTGATGGCCAGAAATTCCTTCTTGGCGCGAGGGGAGAAGCGATGAATCGCCTTGGCGACGATTTCCTTGCCGCAGCCGCTCTCGCCTGTGATCGTGACCACCGCGTCGCCCCGGGAAACGCGACCGATCAACTTGAAAACTTCCTGCATGGCGGAGGATCGGCCAATCATGACTTGATCCCCCAGATCAATGGCACCTTCTGCTCCCGCAGGGAGATCTTGTTGGGCCTTCACTTCGTCCCCCGCCTTGAGGGCATTTTCCACCACGTTGCGCAAATCGTAAGGGAGCGCTTCCTTGCGCAGGAAATCATAGGCCCCCAGCTTCATGGCCTCAATCACCGCATTTGTCGGTGGGAAGCCAGCGGTGAGCACCACCATGGCGTTGGGATTCTCCATACGCAGGCGCTTGAGCACTTCCATGCCGCCGATGGGCTGGGCATGGAGATCACAGATCACCAGGTCCGGCCTCAATTCCGTCGCCAACTTCATCCCTTCATCCGCCCGAGTGCACGTGACTGCCTTAACCGTAGTGTTGGTTAAATAACGCTCGGCCCATTCCAAGAAATCGGATTCGGGGTCGATCAGAAGGACAGTTTGCATCAATAAGGGGTTTGATTTTGGGGAGAAAACAAATTGGGAGGGGGGATTTCCATACCAGTGGTTGGATTGTTCGCAACGCGATTTTGCAACTTTACCGCCGCGTAAGGCCCGTGCTCATCGGCTTGGATCCTTCATCAGGTTTTGCTCCTGCGGCTTCAGCGCGGTCCACCAAGCGGCGGCGGCGGCGGGATCCTTAGCCTGCCAAACCTCCTGAATGGTCGCAAGCACCCTCGCGCGCCAAGCCGCATCCGGCAGATCGCGAATCCATCGCCAAGCGGCGGCGGGGTCGGTTTTGGCGACTTGAGTAACGATGAATTCCTCCGCCTCCACGCGAGGCTGTCCAGCCAGGAAGGCGGTGGCGAAGTCCCATCCCGCTTGGGCCTCGCCCTCCGCCAAGTGCTTCGCCAGGGCCAGCCCCAAAATCGCCTTCACCTGGCCTTGAGATTGATCATTGAAAAATGCGGTGGCGGCGGCGGCATCCTGTTTCACCCATGAATCGGCGGCGGCATTGACGAATCCCAACCCTTTCCCCGAGACTTGGGCCTCCTTAAGGATAGCCGCGGGACTCTGTTGAAGCCAAAGTTCAGCTAATTGCGAGAGAGCCGCCCCCTGCCATGGCGAGCGCGGCAGCGAATTGAGGAACTCCATGCGACCGGCTACGTCTAAGCCCTTCCACTGCGGAGCCTTGAGGTTCGTCGCGTCAACCTCCTGAAAGATCACCGCATCTGGCAGGGATAAATTTTGCTTCTGCAAATAGTCGAGTCCCTGCTTCACATCCGCCCGCAACTGGGCCAGCGCCAGCGCCTTGAAGGGATCCGGTTCCAATCCGGGAACCCGCAGGCGAGAGGCCGCAGCTTCAGCCGCACGCGGATCGCGCTGCGCCCATCGGGTGATGAGCGTGGCCGCCAGCTTCATTTCTCGCTCCGAAGGATCACTCTGACTGGCAAGGTATTTGAAGAACCCCGGGGCATCTGCTTCCGCCCAACCTACTGCCACCAGCGCCAGCAAGGCTTCATCCTCCCTCACCGCATGCATCACGGCCGGAAATTCTTCGATTTTGATGCGATCCAGCATGGTGACCGCCCGGGCCATCTTCTGCTCCGGTTGGGTGCTGGCAGCCAGCACCTCCTCTACCTTGCCCTTCCAATATTCCCGCCGGGTGGCTTCCACTAACCCAGTGTCAGCACTACGATCCAGCACCGACCGAGTGGCAGGAATCACATAGCGCCCCATCGCTAGTCCCAGCCCAGCGAGCACGCAATAAATCAAATAGCGGATTGGTCCCGGCATGAGCTTACGGCTGTTCCCCTCCCGGTTGATAACTAGCTAATATTTTGAGGAAATTTGTGCGTTCCTCGTCTGTTATATTTGCGGCCTGAATTTGCTGTTCCGCTTCCTCCGGACAGATGTGAGCCGCAGAGCGCAGCACTGCCCGGGCGATCTCTCCCCGCACCACCGCATCCTCGACCGACAACCCAAATCCCAGCGCCAGAGCCGGAGCCAGCTTGCCCGCGGCCTTGGCAAAAGCGCTCACCACCGCCGTGCGTTCCGCTCCCTCGGGCAGGGTCACGACCCATTCACTGGCCGCCGATGGTTCCACGCTGCCCCAACCCTTCGCAATCCCTTGGCGCGCAGCGGAACGCTCCGTTTCATCAGTTAGCTTCTCCATCCAGGCAATTGCTCCCAAAGGATCCACCTTCCCCCAGAGCACCCCTGCGTCCGCTGCTTGCTCCGCCCGCGCGGCTCCGCTGGGAGTTTGCTGCCAGACTGCCAGCACTGCGGCCAAATTTTCGGCACTGCCCTGGGGCATTGGTTTCGCTTCGGGCAGCTTGGCCGCGGGTCGCGCGCCCAGATTGCGCCAAGCTTGCAGGATTACCGGCACCTGCTGCATGGAGGCATCCACTACCTTGGAACCCAATCCGCTGTTACCGCGTTCCGCCACCTCTCGACCCAAAATTTCAACCCGGCGGGCAATCTCCCGATCTTGGTTCACCAAGGGAACGACGGATCTTCCCACGTAGATCCCTCCCGCCAGCGAGAGGAGGATTACGAGAAAAGATGGGGCAACGTTGGTCACAGGGAATGCACGGCAGTTTCATGCGACTCCACCGAAACGCAAGTTGCTTCGTTGTCACAGTTGGGCAAATCTGCCGCGCGGAAAAGAGACTCCCCAGATCGGTGACTTATCCTTCCCGTGGACCAATCCCCGCGGCAGATTCCATCCCCAAAGCCCCGGGCCCCGGTCGATCCAAGCTGCCGGAGTCGGCATATTTGGCACCATCCCGCAGGAGCCGTAGCTCGGTCTGCACCCGCAGAAATTCTTCATCCTCGGTAAACTCAACGGGCAGTAACTCAATGGTCGGAATTGCCTCCTCCAGCCAATGCAGCCAACTCTTGCCCTCGTCCAATTCGAAGGGAACATCTGGTCCCTCGCCCACCGCCGCTAAGACGCGGGCGTCCCGCACTCTTTCCTCGAGATCGGGCGCTTTGGCCAAGCATTCCTGCAGCACCGTGAGCGCCCGCTGAGCCGTGAGACTAAGCTCCGTCAGATTCCCTCCGCGGGTTCGGAGGTCCCGGCCTTTCACCATCAAATTCCGCAAGGCCCCCAGCAACTCACCGCCGTTGCGACGCTGCAGCTTGGGAAACTGCTCTGCGAGAAAGCCCTCCACCTGATTCAGCCACAACTGCACATCCCTCGCCCAGAGTTCCGCGCCCAACTGCTGGATCCGCCTTTCCCGACTCTTCAGGGCCGCTTGAAGCAGTTCCAAACGCCGTGCCCCTCGTTCCGATTTCGTTTCCGCCAGCTCCGCTCGCAGCACTTCGTTTAAATGATCCGCGCTGGTCCTCAACGAATTAATCTGATAGCGAATCTCATGAAAGGCCGCCTGCTGCGATTGCAACTGAGCCTCCCGTTGCCGTTTGGCTCGATTCTGTTCCCGTTTCCAGAAACCAAAGAATCCCAGCCCAAGCAATAACAGCGCCCAACTCCCCGGCTGACCAGTCCCAAAACCATAAACTGCCATGACTATCCCCAAGATGCCGCCAACCGCCAGCAGGCTGGAAGTCGCTCGCTGTTCCTGGCTGGCAGGCGGATCCGCCGCCGCCCTCGACTGACCGGTCAGCGTGCCGCAATTTCTGCAAGGCACGCCTGCCAGGCGCGATTTCTTTCCGCGCGTCCAATAGTTGCAGGTGGAGCAGTAGGGCATGTGACATGGTTCCAAGAACCAGAATGAATTTCCTATCATCCTAAATCAATCATCTTTCCGCGCAAGTTCCTTCTCCCCAGGAAAGTAGTCATCATCGCTCCGCGTGATGACCAGCACGATTTCCCCCACCCCACATCGACCAGCACGCGCACCCAAAATGACATCTTGCCAACCCAATAGTAAACCTCTTGACCATCCCAGCGGAACCGCTTAGCTAAACTCCGACCTCCGTTCTCACTGCTTCCAAACCTCTTTGCCTCCATTTTCCCCTCATGGGTGATGCCGCCTCGACCGACTATCAATCACTCCCCAGCTTTAAGGAAAGGCTGGGCGCGCGCTGGCATCAACTCCTCAGCGCCATCCGCGGCGTGCCGTATTTGACCTCAGCCTTCGCGTTGGCGGCCCTGGCCATTTTTAGCTGGATGACCTATCGGGACGGAAACAACCTGCTAGCGGACACCCCGGAAGGCTGGGCCAGACGCTATCAGGTGGCCATGTTCGAGGCCAGTCGCACGTCGCTGTTGAGGGATTTTTTCCACAGTCACTGGAATCTGGGCGCGCTGCTTTTCCTCCCCGCGTTGGTGCTGGCAATGATTCGCCAACGGGGCCGGAAATTTGTCCTCGCGCTTACCCTGGCGACCTTGGCGGTCCTGGCACTGTGGACCTTCGACGAGATTAGCACCGGCTGGGAAGCCGCCCATAACTCGATGATGGGGGAGATTCCTTCCCCTTACGCCTTCTATTGGAAGCTCGCCTTGATCGCCACCACTTTCCTTAGCCTCCCCCTGATGGTTTGGCTCTATTATCGCTCCACCATTCTGGATCGCTACGTCGTCCGCAGCTTTGTGGCCCCATTCCTGATGTGCCTCTTGGGCATTATTGCCATCATGATCACGATGGACCTCCTGAACAACGCCAATGACTTCCTTAAGGCGGGATTCTCGGTCGCCAAAGTGATGGAATTCTACCTGCGTCAAGTGCCGCAGATTCTGGTCATGATTACCGATGCCGCCGTGCTCCTGGCCACGCTCTACACCCTCAGCCGCATGTCCCGATCCAACGAGATCATCTCCATGCTCGGCAGCGGACGCAGCCTGATCCGGATTCTGATCCCCATCCTCGCCCTCGGTGCTTGGGCCACTTTAGTCGTCATGGCCATGAATTATGCCTGGGCCCCAGGAGCACAATCGGTGAAGGATGAAATGCTGCGCCAAGCCGACACTGAGGGCAGCAAAACCAGACGGGAGAAAGCCTCGACCTATAACGTCATGTTTCGCAATCAGGACGAACATCGCACTTGGTTTCTCGGCAAAGTCCCCACCAGTGCCAGTGCGGCTGATTTAAAAATCGAATTCGTAGCCGTCCTGCAGGATGATGGGGCTGGCAACTTCCAAAAAGCTTGGTATGCCCGCCGTGGCAGTTGGATTCCGAACGAACGCCGCTGGAAACTCTACGAAGCCCGGATCATCACTGCGGCTGCGCTCACTTCCGACACTCCGGTCATCGAGCAATTCGATAAGCTCATGGTCGAAGAAAACTGGCCGGAAACGCCTTGGAGCATTCTCAGCGGCAAGGTCAATCCCGACTTCCTGTCCGTGCCGGAATTGACCTCCTACCTCCGCTCTTCACTGACCCTGGAAGCCAATAAACTTGCCCGCTACGAGACCACCCTGCACGGCCGCTTCTCCCTCCCCTTCCGCTGTTTACTGATGGTGCTGATTGCAGCCCCGCTGGGCATTGTCACTTCCCGCCGGGGAGTGCTGGGAGGCGTGGCTTGGAGTGTCGCCCTGTTCGTCATTGTTTACTTCCTGTTCACCATCGGTCTGAAACTGGGCGAAGGCGGCTACATCGGCCCTGCCACGGGAGCATGGAGCGTGGTTACCGGCTTTGCCCTGATCGGAATCGTTCTGCTTTGGATGAAGAACTACAATCGGCAGTTGCCCAGCTTCAATCCGCTGAAGTGGTTCAAGTAATCCCCCCCTTCCACATGCATCTATTCATCACTGGCACGGATACCGACGCTGGCAAAACCCATGTTTCCACGCTCCTGCTGCAAGCCCTGACCCAATTGGGCCTATCAGCCGTGGGCTATAAGCCCGTAGGCAGCGGGGGCCGCTCCGATGCGCAGCAACTGCTGGCCGCCAGTAGTCCGGGAGCCAGCTTGGATGAAGTGAACCCCTGCTGGTTCCCGACTCCGTTCAGTCCCTTCGTGGCTGCCCAGTTTGCGAACCGACCGGTGGTGATGGAGGATCTCGTGGCCGGCTATCATGCGTTGGCGGCTAAGTTTCCCCACATTATTGTAGAGGGAGCCGGGGGCTGGGAAACTCCGTTAGCTCCGGGGCTAACCATGGCGGATCTGGCCCAAGCCCTGCAACTCCCGGTGCTCTTAGTCGTGAACAATCGCCTCGGAGCCCAGAATCACACGCTGCTGACCCTGCGCAGCATTGCCGCGCATGGCCTCACCTGCGTGGGCATTATCCTCAACTATCCGCAGGACGAACGGGATTCCGCCAGCATTTCCAATCGCAGTGCCCTGGAAGCCTTTACTAACGTGCCGATTTTAGCCGAACTCATGCACGGGGAAACGGAGTTGCCCGCAGAGCTGGTGCAAATGCTCCGGGACCTGTAGAGTTAGAAATTCCGCCGACCATTCAGGGCGCGGAACAGCGTCAACTCGTCCGCACTCTCCAAACCGCCACCCGCGGGCAGTCCTTGGGCGATCCGACTCACCACTACCCCCATGGGACGTAAAATTTCGGCTATGAAATGGGCCGTCGCCTCGCCTTCCACATCCGACCCCACGGCTAGGATGACTTCCTTCACGGCATCAAGGCGGATGCGCTGTTGCAATGCTTCGATCCGCAGATCCTCGGGACCAATATTTTCCAGCGGACTGATCCGACCGCCCAGCACGTGATAGTGCCCCTTGAACGCCCCCGTGCGCTCGATGGGGAGCACGTCCGTCGCCTGCTCCACTACACACAACACCGCCGCATCCCGTTGGGGCGCGGCGCAAATATCGCATGGCTGCTGGCCCGTGGCAAAGAAACCGCACTGGGGGCATTGCGTGATGTCCTGCGCGGCCTGCGCCAAGCCCACGGCCAACTCGCCAGCCAACTGCCGCCCAGAGCGCAGCAGCCAGATCACCACCCGCTCCGCACTCCGCGGTCCAATACCTGGCAACCGCTTGAAGTGGCTGATCAAAGCGCGGATCTGCGGTGGATAGTCGATTTTATTCATAGGCCAGCATCAATTCCTCCGCTTCTTCTTACTCTTGCTCTGACCACTGGTCTTTCCGGTGCTGGGCTTGGGAGTTGGTTTGGCGGGTGGCTTCGGCTCCAACTCGGATGGTTCAGCCACGACTGGTTCTGAAATCGAAGGCAGGCGGATCTCCAGCACGGCTCGTTGATCCGCCGTGACCTGAGCCAAAGGAATCGCGTCTTCCAGCAGTAAATTTGCCGTGACTTCATCGGTCACCATTTGCCCCAGGAAAGCAACTTCCAGCAGTTGTCGGCCCTGCGTCAGCACCTCCCCAGAAACCTGATAGGCTCCATTGACGACACCGGAAGCCGCCAATCCGTATTGCACTGCGAAACAAAACTCCGCCGGAGCCGGAAACGATTCCGTCAGAGCCGTGCGGAGTAACTCCGCACTCTCAACACATTTGGCCCCGGCATCCGCCGATCCTTGCGGCAGCCCAAGAGCAGCCCAGACGATCTCTCCGGAGTCCGGCAGGACCAAGGCCTGACGCGTCAGCAGCAGCGCACTGGCACGTTTCCGAAATTCCCCCGTCAACGTTAGAAAGGCGGAGGGTCCCAACTTTTTGCGCAAGACCGAGGCTTCATGCAACATCACCCCTAACAACCAGACCGGACGATTCTCGCACGCCAAATCCTCCTGGAGCAGCTGTGAATCCAACACCGCCAGTGCTTCCGGGGAAAGCTGCCCCACGAACAACCCGGCCAGATCCGGTCGCTGGTGAGACCACCAACGTCCCACCGCCCAAGCCACCAAGGCCCCCAAGGCCAGCGCAAAGGCGGGGGGAAACGGATCGAATCCCACCTCATGCAAAGAAACCGCCGCCGCCCCCGTGAAACAAAGCACCATGGCACCTGACAGCATGATCCCCCCCCGCTTTCCGGGCAATGCGCTGAGCACCCAAGCCGCCGCCACCGCCAGCAAGAGGCACAAACCCAGCGTCACCCCATTGGAAACTACCCCACCTGGCAACGCCCAAGGCAGGCTCGCATTCCATTCCGGGGTCTCGAAGATCCAACGCCCCGCATCTGCGAAGAGGCCCGCCAAGAGACCGCCGCTCAGGATTAGGAAATGACGTAATTTCACGAGGGTAAAGCTCTCATATTAGTTCGACAACGTGGATTGCAGACGCTTCCAGCGTTCGCCAAACCCCCGGTGCTCACGTGCCAACTCATTCCCGCGCAAGCCTCCCAGCACGGTTTGGCGCGCCTTCAGCGCAAAGGCGACCACCAATTCCCGCCGCCGATAGTAGTCATCTGCATCGGTAATTTTCTCTTCATCCAGCGGTTGTTCCGCCAGCCGAATCAACGTCGCTGGCTGAATCTGCGCATAACTGAGGGTCACTTCCCCCGTGGAACCGGGCACCTGCACCCGGAAGCCCGCCCGCGTGGCCGCAATAATTTTCGCCTTCATGGCACTGCCATCCGCTCGGACCAATTCGCCTTCCCAACCACCGGTGGCGAAATCCTTGGTCAGTTGTTCCAGGAAGACCTCGGCATTCTGCCAGAGCGATACTTGATCGGCACTCGCCTCCTGAATCCCTGCGGATTTAAAGGCCTCCCGCCGGATGCGGGCGATGGCATCTGGGAAATGATAGTCCACCGCCAAGGCACTGGCTTCCTGCAAGACTTGGTTGAATTGTGCCAACTCCTTGGCCTGCAGTTCCTTTTCCAATTGCACCTGCGCCAACCGTTCCTCCTCCAGCAAGGCCGCAGCCCGAAGTTGGAAACTTTCCACCTCCGAAGTGCAGCTTTGCTTGACGGCACCCGGCAGTTTCAGGAGCGCCAACGCATGCTGTGCAGACTCCAGCGCAGCCTTGGCCTCCGTGCCCGTCATCTTGCCATTGATCAGATTCGGCCATGCTTTCAGATGGGTCAGATCCGCCAGATGCGGAGCGACCAGCGCGTGATATTGTTGGACCCAGGACGCTTGTCCTCCAGGTTTTCCGGTGCTAAATCGCTCCAGCATGGCCGCAGCCGGGCTGGCCTCACCCAATTCCCAGTTCTTAAGCCCTGCTGCTAACAAGCCCATCGCATCGTAGCCGTCCGCTTTAAAGTCCTTGGTCTGCTCAACCGTGATCGGCCGGGGCGTGTTCATGAGTTGATTCACCTGGGTGAAAAATTTTCCCAACTCATCCATGCCATCCGCGCGCAGGCCGGCAAAGTTTTGCCGAGCCCCCGACTCATCATTTTGAAGCAGACCACAGATTCCGGCATTAAAGATCGACCAGTTAGCCGTGGGCTGGGGCGCCGTGGAGGCCAATTTCAGGAATGCCTCCCGGGCTTCCGGCAACTCGCCTCGCAACATCGCATCGCGCGCTTGGGTAAATTCCTGACTGACCGTTTTGTTCTCGGAGGCCGTGGGATCGCTCACGATCTGCAACCCACTCTCCGGCACCATCGGGGGCGGATCCTTCTTCAAGGCCAAGGTCAAACCACCGCCCACGGCCGCTGCCGCCACCACCGCTGCGGCGGCCAGGAGTTTGTTCCGTCCGCGCTTGCGCCGACGGGGACCACCTCCCTTGAGGACGGTCTGGCGGGCGAATTCGGCGTGCTTGATGAAATCTTCGTAGGTGGCATACCGATCCTCCGGATCCTTCTGCAAGGCGCATTCCAGCAAGTTGGCGGTCTCATGGCACACCAGCATGGCATCCTCATCTGCCAGGTTGATTGTCTCATTTTTCAGCGCTCGCAGTTCCTCCAGCGAATTGGTATCGGTGGTGCAAGGTGGCTTGCCTAACACGGCATGATAAAGACTGGCCCCCAGGCTGTAGAGATCACTCCGATGATCTTCCGTCCCGCCGTTGAGTTTCTCCGGTGGAACGTAGTAAGGCGTAGCCCACAGTTCCTTGTCTGCCTGTGGCACTGCGGCCAGCATCAACGCCAGACCGAAGTCCACGATCTTGGCCGTGCCATCGTCCGCAAATAAAATGTTCCCCGGCTTAATGTCGCGATGGATCAACCCCACGGCTTGGGCCGCCTTCAGCCCCCGGGCCGTCTGAATGGCCACCTCCAGCATCCTCGCCTCCCCCACCCGCTTCTCTTTGCGAATCTTCTCGTCCAAGCTGCCGCCGCGCACCAATTCCATGGCAATGTAGAAATACCCCTGATCCCAGCCGGAGCTGTAAACTTTCACCACGTTAGGATGACTGATCGCTGCTGTAATCCGCGCTTCGTGCTCGAATTGACTCACCCGACGCTCGTCACTCGAACACTGACGATTCAATATCTTCAGCGCCACATCCCGTTTTAATGCGGTATCCGTTGCCCGGAAGACCCGACTCATCCCTCCCACCCCGATCTGTTCCTTGATTTGAAAATGATGGAAATGGGTCCGCACCCGTATCGTGTCGTGGCATCCCTGACAAATAATCTTGGAATAGGGCTCCAATAGCGACACATCAATCAACTGCCCGCAGGAAGGGCAGGAATTGACAAGTGGTTCGTCATCAGGAGGGTTCGGGGAATTATCGTCGGCCATGGAAATCAGCGTAGCAGAAATCCCCCCGGGCGCAAAATGTTGCGTGCAAAATCTTCCCGCAACCCCGGTTTCCGTCCGGCAGCGCCAGCAGGCAAGTTTACTTCACCCACTTTAATAGATAGTAATGCACCCGCCCGCTTTCTTGGGGTCCGATGACGACCCCGGCCTGCCCTTCATAGAGGCTCAGCGCCACATCCACTCCCGGGAGAACATCGACCGGGGCAACCTCCGGCAAGGTTCCCAGTTGAAACTTCCAGCCCCTAGTCTGCGGGGCAATAGACTTTCTTGTTAGATCCAGACGATGCGTTGTGGCGCCCTGGTAATCCAATGCCAGCCCATCCAGCCCATCATCCGAGTATGCCACAATCGGCGCAGGCTCCGGGGGCGGCAGCAGATTTATCTCACCCGCAATCCGCAAGGATTCCCCCGAACGCTGGAGGCTGAGTCGCGCCAGACTCTTGGTGGAGGCAGGCATTGAAGCCGGCACTTCCGTCCAATTAGTTAGCGTAGCGTTTTCGGCTGCCGCTGCCCAAGCTAGTGCAAGTCCTGAGGAAAGTTGACTCGCCTCAGGCGTGGTTGGTTGAATCCCAGCGTGATAGACCGCAGCCGTCTTCTGCCAACGGGCTTCCAACTCCGCCAACTCTGCGGCATTGAGCACGCGCTCTGGATCTTTAGGAGCTTCCGCCAGCGGGAAAGCGAAGTCCAGGACTTGAAAGTTGGACGGGATGGCCGCAGGGACACGGAGCCCCGCCAGAATTTCCAGTTGGCGCAATCCCTTCGGAGTGTTGGTGACCTTGGCCTGGCGCGGGGACGCAACCACCAACCCTGCATCCGGCACCTCAGGCACGATGAAACCCTCTGTCAATTGTGCCTCCTCATACTTGCTAGGGATGCTGAACGTCACCTGCGGCAGCACCTCCGTCAACTCCGCCACACTGGCCCCTTCCGGCCAATCGATCCCGCAGGACATGAGCTTTAGTTTGATTGCCTCATCGGGGTTTGCTGCTCGGGTTTCTCCCACTACAAGATCAAGATCTGTCCACAAAAAATGATCCATCGC
This sequence comes from Verrucomicrobiales bacterium, assembly GCA_031411295.1. Taxonomy (GTDB): domain Bacteria; phylum Verrucomicrobiota; class Verrucomicrobiia; order Verrucomicrobiales; family V1-33; genus JAGNEJ01. The sequence goes on from JANOAV010000074.1 coordinate 28,834, forward strand.
TACCCCCTGCGCTGCAGCCACCACGTTCACCGGCCCCGAGCCATTGCCGAAGCTCTCGGCCAGCGTAATGTTTCTCGTTTCCAGACCGGAACTGGATTCCCGCATCGGAGTCAGCACGATTTTGTCCGTCTCCACCACCACTTCACAGCCCGCCAAGGCCGCAATGCCCTGCACCTGCGTGAGCAAGGAGGCAGCCCCGCAACTGAGATGCAACGATTTCTGCTCCAACGCTTGCCGCACCAGCAAATCCTTGGCCCGAATCTCCCAGCCCAAGCGTTGATGTTTATTCAAATGGTTATGCAACGGGAACTCGTGCTCCACTAACTGCGCGACCCAAGCGGCCAGCGTTTGTTCCTTGGCTGGTTGCGCATCCACATAATATTCCCGCAACCACGCCTCCAAGTCCCGATCCTCTGTCTGCACCGCCGGACTGCCCCCGCTGGAGGCCACTCCCGACTGCACTTGCACCCGTGGCCCCTGACGCTTGGTTCCGGCTACTTGGGATGCGCCATGCCACACACCCACGATGCCCCAGAGCAGCAATCCACCCACCAGAACGGCCGCCACCTGTCGCCAGTAGGGAAATGGTCCGCGCACCACTGACGTGGTCACTGGCGGCACTACCGTAAGGGCAGTCGGTTCAGGTTGTAGCACGCTGAGGAGCGAACCCTGGAACGCCTCCGTCCGCTGCGCCCGGTATATTTCCCCCAGCAGCGCATCCAGCTTCGCCTCCGCCACAAATTGATCTGCCAAGGCTGGATCCGAGGCCAGTTGCGTGGCCAGGGCCTGTTCGTCCTCGGCATTGGCATGGCCGGAAAAATAAGCGTCAAATTGAGTGGAGTTTGGTTTCATGAGTTGATGAGCAAACGTTAAATTTCACTGGTGAGCCGCCGACGCACACAATCCGCCAAGGCCGTGCGCAAGCGGGACAGCAGTTGGTGCACGGCATCCACCGTGGTGCCGAGGCGACTCGCGATCACGCCTGCGCTCTGACCTTCTTCGTATTTCAGCGCCAGCGCCTTCTGCGCCCGCTCGGGTAATTTCTCCAGGCAAAGGCGCAACGCGGCTTCCCGCACTGCGGTGTCACCATTGTCCGACCGATCGAACGCCTCCCGCACTGCATCCACCGCCTCGGGCGGCAACGAAACCGGCCGTCGCGCTTCGGCCCGCCAGCTTTGTTTGATCTTATTACTCGCCACGCCCCGAGCCCAGGCTCCGAAGGATCGGGCGGCATCGAACGCCTCGAAGGATTGCCAGAGAGTCAATGCCGTTTCCTGAAAGATATCCTCCCGCGCTTGGCCATCCCGCACCAGCGAACCGATGAACGCCCGCAGATCCCGCTCTTGTGCGAGGAACAGTTTGAGAAAATCAGTAGGATGTTCGGACATGGTGATTGGGTGGTGATACTACTCTTTCACCACCAAGCCCGAAAGCTGACAAAAAACTTCAGAAAAAAAGCGTGGAGCGGGGGTGGTCAACGAAGCGAAACGGCTGCCTCCGGAAATTCAGGTGGTTATGTCCCCGGCAGGGGACACAGAAATTAGCCGGGGATCGAGCGCAGCGACATCCCCGGTAAGCGCCACCAAATGATCGCATCCCGGCAGGGATGCCAGAAACCGAACACGCTGAGAACATTGCATGGCGGGTATCCAATCACATTGCCGATCTGGCACAAAACTACATCCGCTCCGTCGTCCTAATCCCCAGCAGGCCCAGCCCCGCCTTCAGCACCCGGGAAGTCGCCTCGCACAAGGCAATCCGGACATCGCGAGCCTCGCCTTCGGACTTCAGCACCGGGCAGGCTTCGTAGAAGGAATGGAAGCTAGTGGCCAGTTCATAGAGGTAGGTTGCCAGTTGGCTCGGGCGATAATCGTTGAGCACGGCGGGCACGGCTTCGCCAAATTGCGCTAACTTCAGGGTTAGCGCCATTTCCGCAGGTTCCGTCAGGGTGAAACTTCCGGTGAGCCGAGCGGCCACTCCTTCGAGTTTCCGGAAGATGGAACGGGTGCGGACGTAGCTGTATTGCAAGTAGGGCGCAGTGTTGCCTTGGAAGCTAACCATCTTTTCCCAACTGAATTTATAGTCCGTTAGGCGATTCTGACTCAGTTCCGCATACTTAATCGCCCCGACGCCCACGGCTTCGGAGATCTCAGCTTTGTCTTCGGTGGACAGGGCGGCATTCTTTTCTTCCACCAATGTTAGCGCCCGCTCGATGCCTTCCTCCAGCACTTCCCGCAGGCCCACGCTTTCACCTTTGCGCGTCTTGAACATTTTTCCGTCAGGCCCCAGAATGCTGCCGAAGGCCACGTGGACGAATTTCTGTTTGTCGTAGCCCCAACGCTTGGCGGCATTAAACAACTGCTGGAAATGCAGCGCCTGCGGAGCGCCCACGACATACCAAATCTCGTCCGCGCCCCATTCCTTGACCCGATGCTCAATCGTGGCCAGGTCGGTGGTGGCGTAGAGATACCCACCGTCGCTCTTTTGGATCAGCGCTGGTTTATCCTTCAGGGCAGGCACATCATCGAAGAAAATGCACTGCGCGCCATCGCTCTCACGGGCGATGCCTTTGGCCTTGAGTTCCTCCACCAGACTGGCGAGGCGGTCGTTGTAGAAACTTTCCCCCAAGTGATGATCGAAATGAATATCCAGGCGCTGATAGATTCCCTCCAAGCCCTGAAGCGACAACTGCACGCAGCGTTTCCAGATCGTCAGGTTCTCGGCATCGCCAGCTTGGAGTTTCACTAACTCCAATTTACAAACATCCCGCAGCGTGGGTTCCGCCTCCTGAGCGGCATTGACTTGTTTATACAAACGCAGCAGTTCCGCAATGGGATCCGCCTCCAGGGCGGCTTCATCCAGGAAATTCTTCCAGCCATACAACACCATGCCGAACTGAGTTCCCCAGTCGCCAATGTGATTGTCCGTGATGACCTTGTGCCCCATCGCTTTCGCGACGCGAGCCAGTGCATCGCCAATGATCGTGCTCCGAATGTGGCCCACGTGCATTTGCTTCGCCACGTTAGGAGCGGAGAAGTCCACGACAATCGTCTTCGGCTGCGCAGCCTGCGGCACGCCCAGATGGGAGTCCTGGAGCAAGTCCGTCAAACGTTCCGCCAGCAGATCCGCTTTGATCTTGAAATTCACAAATCCCGGCCCCGCAACCGTCGGCGTTTCCGACAGCCTGGATACATCCATTTCCTCCACCAATTCCCTCGCCAGCGCCTGCGGACTCATGCGCAGTTGCTTGGCTAGAATCATGGCCGCGTTCGTTTGATAGTCACCAAAGCGCAAGTCAGCCGCAATCGTAACCTCAGCCGTAAAGCCTTCGGGGAGCGTGATGGAAAGTAAGGGCAGCGCGGCATTGACGCGCTGGGAGAGAAGTTCAGGTATGGTCATGGTAAAATGTGGCACGGGCGTCCCGCCCGTAAGCCGAAAGGATGGGAAGTGTGGAACTATTTCAGCGCTTGGCGACGAAGCGCCTCGAGCTGTTGCTTACGCGGAGTCCACCAAGCAATATCAGCGGTGCGTTGGATCGCCTCTTCTGCAAGCAGGAGTTTTGCTTTTGCTGAGCAGGAATAAGCGCAGGGAATCATGGCGCGGGTGACGGACCAAACAAGGCAAGGAACGCCTCTGGCGTATAAGCCGGAACGGGACTGGAAACAAAATCACTAATGTTTCTGGTAATGATAACATCAACCAAATCAGCCTGTGCACAGCAGACTTGAAGTGCATCCTCAAAATCCTTCAGCGAATAGCTCCACGCCTTAAGTAAATCAAGCTTGCCTACAGTCGGAATAGCTAAGAACTGGACCAGGTCATGCAGCATGTCCCAAGTCTCTTGGTCAGTATGCCCCTTGCGATAGTAATAGCTTACGGTTGGCAGGGTTTGCCAAGCAACCACGCCTGGGTGAAGTCCCATTTCACACAAATCCAAAATTTGCGTGCTGGTGGCGTTTCCCGTCCGACCTGAGAGCAGCACATCGAGCAAGATGTTCGTATCTAGTAGCAACCGCATGCTACTTCACATGTTTCTGATTAATATGAGTCAGCACAGCGTCGGTGGGATCGTTCAATTGGGGCATTGAGTTACCCCATTTTGCTGCAAAGCTCGGCTTGCGCTTGTCAGTTGCTGCGGGTGTTGGAGCAGAACGAGTCACCCGTGTAACGATCAAAGTTCCTTTGTGCGAAATAGCATGAAAATCGAATTCCTCGCCTTCCTCAAGCTGGATCTGATCAGGTAATGTTGCGGTCATTGTCATGCACTGAAGAATCGCTCCATCCCAACGAATCGCAAATGAGAAATGCTGATATCGAAGGTTTTGTGAGGGCGACATAAAATCCCCATGCGGAACCAGCGCAGTCCAACAAGACGCCTGTCAACGACCAAGACCACGAACCTTGCGATTCGTGGCCTTGGCGGTGATTGGGTTTGATCCAGGGCTTTCAAAGCCCTGCTCCTTGGCTTAGTAGCTCTGGCAGAATTCGGCAAACCGATCCAGGCCCTTTTTGATAACGTCGAGGCCGCAGGCGTAGCTGAAGCGGACGGTATCGTCGGCTCCGAAGGCTTTGCCGGGGACGACGGCTACATGGTGACGGCTGAGGAGCTTCTCTGCGAAGTTCATGCTCTTAAGACCGGTCTTGGAAATGTTGACCAGGAAGTAGAAGGCACCTTCTGGCTCCACCGTGGTAACGTTCGGGATTTCGTTCAGGCGCTTCAGCATATACTGGCGACGCAGGTTGAAGTCTTCGCGCATGTCTTCCACCACTTGTTGATCGCCCTTCAGAGCGGCCAGCGCGCCGTATTGGGCGAAGGTGGCGGGAGCGGAAGTGGTGTGGCTTTGAATGGTGTCGATGGCTTCTGCGATCTTCTTGTTCGCGGTGGCGGTGTAACCCACACGCCATCCGGTCATGCTGTAAGCTTTGGAGAAGCCGTTGATGACGATGGTCAGTTGCTTGAGTTCCTCGCTGATGCTGGCGATGCTGGTGTGCTTCGTTTCACCGTAGATCAGCTTTTCGTAGATTTCGTCGGAGAGGATCAGGATGTCCTCGCTGGCGGCCACTTCACCCAGCGCGGCCAATTCCTCGGCGGTGTAGATCATGCCGGTGGGGTTGGAGGGGGAGTTGATGATGATCATCTTGGTGGATGGGCTCATGGCGTCCTCGAACTCGGCAGGAGACAGTTTCCAACCGTTCTCTTGCTTCGTTTCCACGATGACGGGCGTGGCTCCGGCCAAACGCACCATGTCAGGATAGCTGGTCCAGTAAGGAGTGGGGATGATGACTTCATCGCCCGGTCCGCAGGTGGCCAGGATGGCGTTGTAACAGGAATGCTTGGCACCACAGTTGACGCTGATGAGGTCGGGCGTGTAGCTCAGACCGTTGTCGGCCAGGAGCTTGTCGCAGATGGCTTTGCGGAGTTCCAGCAAGCCAGCGCTGGCGGTGTATTTGGTCTTGCCTTCAGCCAGCGCCTGCACGGCGGCTTCTTTGATGAACTGAGGGGTGTCGTAGTCGGGCTCGCCTGCGCCAAAGCTGCAAACGTCCAGTCCGTCAGCCTTCATTTTGGCGGCTTGGCTGGTGACGGCTAGGGTGATCGACGGTGAAAGTCCAGAGAGGGTAGCGGAAACGGGGTCCATGTGAATGCAGGTAATCGGTTGTCGTTAATTATTGGGGAAAATTGGCAGGGGTCGTAGGAGAGAGAGGATTGCGGCCTTGTCAACTAATCCCGCCCGAAGGAAACGGAAAATTTCACCGTGATAGAACATCCGCAGACCTGCAATTCACCTGCCGACCAGCCCGTCCGACCTAGGCCACGACCGCCAAGATCCCCCCGAACCCTTGCGGCTTCAGGTTTGCCAGATCATCCCCCGCAGCCCAGGCTTGGGAAATGGTGCCGTCCAGATAGAGGGCATCGGGACACTGCAATTCGTCCCGGAAGGCCAGGGCGAAATCGTAGAGATTCATTTCGACTAGGGAGATGGCCAACTCTTGGCCTTCCTCCACGTGCAGTCCCACCGGAGCCGCATCCAGCCCGAAGATCCCGGCATTCATGAGGACCAGCGGAGTTGCTCCTTGGCTCTTGAGGTGGGCGTGAACGGCGGCCAGGGTGCCGAAGTTCTGCCCAGCGGCATTTTTCCAGAACAAACGAAGTTTCGTTAAGTCCGGTCCGACGTTGAAGGATCGTAATTTGGACGGAGTGACGGCCCGCCCGCAACCGGGGGCGCAGACGGTAAGCGCGAGTGGCAGGAAGTGACGGCGGGAAATATTGACCATGGATAAGGCCAGCAAGAGGGTAAAAAAAAGTCGGGGCAAGCTGCCCCGACTCCTTTGCTTTTGAGGATTACGTGTATTTCAACACTTCTTCGATGGAGGTCGAACCATCATAGATATTGCGCAGACCGTCGTCACGCAGAGTTAGCATACCCAGCTCAATGGCCTTTTGCTTCAGGACGATGGACGGGGCCTTTTCGGCCACCAGATCGCGCAGCGGGTCGGTCATATCCAGCAGTTCATACAAGCCCTTCCGACCACGGTAACCAGAGCCACCGCATTCATCGCAGCCTGCCCCCGTGAAGAAGTGCTTGTCGCCAATCTCGTGGGCGGTGAGACCTAACTGGCCGAGAATGGATTCGGAAGGCTCGTAGGGAGTGCGACAGGATTTACAAATGGTGCGAAGCAGACGTTGCGCCAGCACTGCCTCCAACGTAGCCGCCAGCAGGAACGGTTCGCAGCCCATGTCGAGCAGACGAGTCACGGCTCCCGGAGCATCATTGGTATGCAGGGTGCTGAGCACCAGGTGTCCCGTGAGCGATGCCTGAATGGCGATCTGGGCAGTTTCCTTATCCCGCATTTCCCCAATCATGATCCGATCGGGGTCTTGCCGCAGGAAGGCTCGTAGCACTTTGGCGAAAGTCACCCCGATGGCTTCATTTACGGGAACCTGTTGAATGCCTTCGATGGAGTATTCGACGGGGTCTTCGGCAGTGAGCAACTTTGAGTCAATCGTGTTAATTTTCCGCAACGCAGCGTAGAGCGTGGTGGTCTTACCAGCACCAGTCGGACCAGTGACGATGAAGATACCATTGGGCTTATTGATGGTATCCATGATGTATTCATAGAGCCATTCGGGCAGCATCAGATTCTCCAGATCAAGATTGACCGAGGAACGGTCCAAGACCCGGAGCACCACGCTCTCACCGTGGATCGTTGGCAGCGTAGAAACCCGCATATCAATCCCCTTGCCGGCCACGGTCTTCATAATCCGACCATCTTGCGGAATCCGCCGCTCAGCGATGTTCAGGTTCGCCATCACCTTGAGGCGGGAAATGATCGTCGTCGCCAAGTGCGCTGGCGGCGGGGCCATTTCGATGAGCGTTCCGTCCACCCGATAACGAATTTTAAATTCGGTCTCGAATGGTTCGAAGTGAATATCCGAAGCCTTGGCCTTGACCGCTTGGAAGAGCACCAAGTCCACGTAACGAATGATCGGAGCGGCATTGACATCCGCATCAGAAGCTCCGTCCGCGGAGCTAAGGTTGATGTCCTTGAGGATATCTTCCATGCCCTGACCATCTTCAGCATAACTGATATTGATCAGTTCTTCAATGCGATCCTCATCAGCCACCAAGGGCACGATGTTACGACCCAGCGCGAAGCGTAAATCTTCGATGGTCTGCGGATTGAGCGGGTTCAGCAGCGCCACTTGGAGCCCATCCGCCCCGATATCGACGGGGATACAACCATGCATCCGGGCCAGGTGAGCGGGCACCATGTCCAGCAGCGGTTTGGGGGGCTCGAAGCGACGCAGGTCCACGTAATCGGTGCCGAGTTCTTCGGCCATCATGCGGTAAACTTCGTCCTCGGATTGGATAATGGCGTAATCCACGAGCAATTTTTTCACATCCTTGCCGGTGCTGTTTACTTCCTCCAGGATATCCGCGGCAGTGCCGTCGTCGATCATCCCTCGATGCTTAAATAAGTCGGTAATAAATTCTGCGATCATTTTAGAAATTTGGTTTATGAGTAAAGGAATGCTGGCGTGTCAGTGAATTCCGTTGGCGTTTAGTCCGCATCACCCGAGGTGGCTTCGATGACTTCCTGAGCCGAGGTGGCGCCAGCCATCACTTTACGGATGCCGTCCTCCCGCAGCGTGCGCATCCCCAATTCGCGGGCGCGACGTTTCAACTGCGTCGTAGGCAGGCCTTCATTGATCATGGTGCGCACTTGATCGTCCACCTTGAAGATTTCCACGATCACCATCCGGCCTTTGTAACCGGTGCCCCGACATTTCGGGCAACCGTTGGGCTTCATGATGTTCGAATCCACCAAGCGGGAGGCATCCATGCGCAGCGCGCGGATCTCGCGTTCGGTAAGTTCGCCTGGAGATTTGCACTCCGAACAGAATTTCCGCACCAGACGCTGGGCGGTCATGGCGCGCACGGCGGAGGCAATGAGGAACGGCTTGGCCCCGATGTCTGCCAAACGGGCTACGGCACTCGGCGCATCGTTAGTGTGAAGGGTGGAAAATACCAAGTGGCCCGTGAGAGCCGCCTGAATGGCGATCCCGGCGGTTTCCGCATCCCGAATTTCCCCCAGCATGATGACGTTGGGCGCTTGCCGCAACATCGAGCGCAAGGCGGCTGCGAAGGTCATGCCGATGTCCTCCTTCACCTGCACCTGATTGATGCCGGAAAGGACGTATTCCACCGGGTCTTCCACGGTAATGATTTTCTTGTCAGGCTTGTTGATGGTATTCAAACAAGCGTAAAGCGTAGTCGTCTTACCAGAACCGGTTGGTCCGGTCACTAGCAGAATGCCATCGGGCAGGGAGATCAGTTCATCGAACGTGCGATTGTCGTCTGCGAAGAAACCCAGATCCGCCAGACCCAGCGAGATCCCGCTCTTGTCCAGCAAACGCATAACCACTGATTCACCATGGTTTGTGGGCACGGTGGAGACCCGGAGATCGATTTCTTTATTGCCCATGCGGGCTTGAATCCGTCCGTCCTGCGGCATGCGGCGTTCGTCGATACTCATGCTACCGGTCATAATCTTCAAGCGCGCTAGGATGGGCGCATGAAGGTGCTTCGGGTGGGAAGCCACTTGGTGCAGCACGCCGTCAATCCGATAGCGGATGCGCAGGCTCTTTTCGAGCGGCTCAATGTGAATATCCGAGGCCCGAAGGTTGAAGCTTTCCTGCAGCATCTCAGCCACCATTTTGATGATCGGCGCATCGCCATCGTTGGGACCGTCATCCCCGCCGATAAGCAGGTTGGAGGCCCCGCCATCGTCGCCAATCTTAATCCCGTAGAGATCCTTGAGCAGGCCTTCGATCTGGGATTTTCTGCCGCAAACGAAGTCCACTTGGGTGTTCTTGATCAAGAACGGGAGGGCATCCATCTTCTGGAAATCCATCGGATCAGACACCGCCAGCAGGATGCGCCCGGGCTCTGCCTCCACGGGCAGAACCAAGTATTGCGCCACCACATCCTGTGGCACAGATTCGAGCACGTGGGGTTCGGGAGAGAAACTCCCCAGATCCACGTAATCCATCCCCGCACTGATGGCCATGGTTTGGGCCACCTGCTCTTCAGTAATGCGCCCCAGTTCCAACAGGGACTCGATCACCGTATATTTCCCCCGGCCTGCGGCCGTGGCTTCTTCGATTTCTTCAGGGCCGATGTAGCCGGATTCCTGCAGTAGTTCTAGTAAATAGTCTTCGTTTGAATACACAATAATTCTCCAAATGGTGCTTAGTCCCTGCCAACCTCGAGCTGCGGTCCGCGAGAACAGCTTCGGTGTCAGCAATGATTTGGCGTAATTTCATCAATGATGGACATGACCTTAGCGGCTGCGGTGATTTGCTGTCAACAATTCAATTACTGGGCCCACCAGTTTGCGCCAGTTTACCCGGTTCATGGGTTTAGGCATACGCCAACCGTATGATGTCCAGGATCTCCGCCTGAACATCAGTATCCGTCGCCTCTTCGGGGAGTGTCTCTTTGACAATTGCTTTCAGTGCCTCCTTGAATTCACCCCGGAATCGCTGCACCCGCACCTTGTAATATCCGCTCTCAATTCCCAGCTTGGCAGCCTCTTCAGCATAAGATTCTGCGTTACCAGAGACCGTAATGAATTGACGGAGGCTATTGTAGAAATTTTGCTTACCTGTTGTCGCGTATTTCCCTTCCAAGCTCCCGGCCGCTGCTGTTAAAATTTCCAGGGCACAGCGCTTTTCATACATCGTTTCCGGCGTGCAGTTGTCTTCATTCTCGACTTGATAGCTTTCCCCTGATTCTTCAAGCCAATCCAGCGACAGAGTTTGTTCTAGACCTCCACGCTTTTCGGCGGTGGATTTGTCATACTCTCCGCGAATGAAGAAATTGAATGCCGTTAACAACAGGGTCCTTAGTTTTCCCTTCTCTCGCTCCGCTTTACCGAAGAGGCCCTTTTCGAGCATGTGAGCGAAGAAGCCTTGCGTTAGATCTTTGGCATTCTCCGGCGAGTTCCCCAAGCGTTTTGCGTATTGGAACAGGGGATTCCAATAAGCGCGGCAAAGCTGGTCCAACTTCTTGCGGCGGGCTTCCGGGTCAGAGTCGTCGCGGGTTTGCATAACGAGGGTCCAGAGGGTGGGGGGAAATGGTGAAGCAGGCGGATTGGAGGAGGTGTCGGTGATCATAGTAAATAAGGGTGTGTCCTATACGCTACGGCAAAACTGGACATCAGAAACACCCTTTCTCTTTCCCAGAAACAATTTTATCCTTTATATGAGCTCTCCGGAATCTCGTGAATCGCCAAAATCGCGGAGTTTTGGACGATTAATATTGTTTGCTATTTTCGAAAAACATTTAAAAACTATGCTCCATAGCCAACAAGTCCACCCAGTTAAGCGTCACGCTTTAGCTTCGCATCTGCCTCTGAATCCTCCATCTAGCTCACCTTGAACCCCGTTCAACCCATTGCTCAGTGGGACGCCCCTCAGCCATCAGCCAATTTCATGGCTCTTTTTGGCACGGACAGCGTTGACTTGGCAGTCGCGTGGCGGGTGCCAACGCCAGAGGAATTGAGTCTCCTGCTGGCACCGCGTTACCACGTCACAGAATTTATCGAGCGCGGAGGGATGGGGGCCGTCTATCGGGCGGAGCAAGTGGAATTGGACCGCTCAGTTGCCCTTAAAGTATTGCCCGCCGAGCTAAGTGCGGATCCGGAATTTGTTGAGCGCTTCCGCCGAGAGGCTAGGACAATGGCCTCCCTGGAACATGGAAATATCGTCCGCGTGCATGATTTCGGGCAAACGGACTTGGGGCACCTCTATTTTGTGATGGAATTGATTGATGGGGGCACCCTGGCGTCAGCTTTAATCTCTGGCACTCTGGGTCTGGAGAAAGTGCTAGAGATCCTCATCCAAACTGCCGAGGGCTTAGAGTATGCTCACGGGCGAGGGGTGATCCACCGTGACATCAAGCCGGCCAATATTTTGATCGACCATGCGGGAGTCGCAAAGCTGGCGGACTTTGGACTAGCGGCACCAACGGTTGACCTAGGCCAGCTTACTCAGAGCGGCATCGTCATGGGCACCCCACTCTACATGGCACCAGAGCAGCACGCTGGCGCCGAGGTGGATGCTAGGGCGGATATTTACGCGCTCGGCGTAGTGCTTTATAGTGCGCTCACTGGCCATGCGCCATTGGGGGCGTGGGCTCCACCCAGTGCGGAGACCGGGTGCGACCGACGCTTCGACCCCATCGTAGCCCGCGCATTGAAGCCCAATCCCGATGACCGCTACCAGACCGTGCGGGAGTTTAAAGCTGCCCTCATCGCCCTTGGGCGGAACCAAGTCCAAGGTGCGTTAGTTGTTCCCGGTCAGGCTGCTCAGTCCCCACTTTCCCAACTTTCTTCGCTGGTCCGGCGGCTTGGTGTTCTCATGTTTACAGACATTGTCGATTCCGTGGGACTTCACAACAAAGTGGGCACAAACCATTATGCCGGACTGCTTTCCGCCCATGATACAGGTTTCCGCCGTGCCGTGGCGGAGAGTCAAGGTAGTCGCATCGTCAAACACACAGGCGATGGATTTTTGGCTGTTTTTGACACCGCTAGTGAGGCGGTTCGCGCAGCCCTCCGCTTTCAGCACGTCATGGTCACTTCACCTGAGAGCCAAGCTGGCGGATTGGCTGTCCGCATAGGGCTGCATCAGGGTGAGATCATGGAGGAAACCACCAGCGGCAACATGCCCTCGGTGGGCACGGTGGGCATGGCGGTCAATCTGGCTGCGCGGGTCATGGGATTGGCCCAGCCCGGACAGATTTTGCTCACGCGCGGCGTATTCGATGACGCCCGGCTCTACGTCCGCGAGCATCCGCCATCCGATGATGGCTCCGCTCCTCCGCCACTAGAGTGGCTAGCCTGTGGGCGGTATCTGCTCGCAGGGGTGGATGATCCAGTAGAAATTTTTGAGGTCGGTGCATGCGGCAAAGCTCCACTGGCGGCCCCACCCGATAGCGAAAAGGCCCGCCGCTCCGTTTCTGCGGAAGAAATAGCCACCCTCGGCTGGCGACCCGCCGCTGGGCTGCTGATCCCACGTCGCGTTGGCTGGGCGTTGCTCGAAAAACTAGGCGCTGGCGGATTTGGCGAAGTTTGGTTAGCTCAAAATGCCAAGACCAAGGAAAGACGCGTCTTCAAATTTTGCTTCGATCCTGAACGGCTCCGTTCCTTCAAGCGAGAACTCACCCTCTTCCGCCTCATCCGTGATGCCTTGGGCAAACGAGATGACATTGCTACTCTGCATGAGGTGCAAGTAGAGGCCGCCCCATTTTACTTGGAAAGCGATTTCTGCGACGGAGGCAATCTCAGACAGTGGGCGGAAAAGCAGGGTGGCCTGCTTGCCGTCCCACTGGAGACCCGCTTGAGCTTGCTCTCCAGGGCTTGTCGTGCGCTGGCCGCAGCCCATTCTATCGGCATCATTCATAGGGATCTCAAACCCTCCAATATCTTTATCGAACAAGGCTCCGACGGCACACCGCAGCCTCGTCTGGCGGACTTCGGCATCGGCATCTTGGCGGATACGACGAAGCTCGACGAACTCGATATCACGATGACGGGATTCACCGAGTCCCTAGCCTCTCATGCTTCCTCCCGCACAGGCACGCGACTCTATGCAGCCCCAGAAACTTTAGTGGGCAAGCCGTCGACCATACAGGGTGACATTTACGCCCTCGGCGTCCTGCTCTACCAACTCGCTGCTGGTGACCTCTCTAAACCCCTCAGCACTGGATGGGAACGTGACATCAGCGACCCACTCCTACTCCAGGACATAGCCGATTGTGTGGATGGAGACCCCTCCCGCCGCCTCGCTAGTGCCTCCGAACTGGCGGAGCGCCTTGACACACTTGATCAACGTCGCAATGACGTCGCCCATCAGGAACGCCTCGCTAGGGATGCCGCAGAGTCCGAACGCTCCCGCCTCCAACGCCGCCGTCTCTCGCGCGCCGTCGCCACCATGGCCGCCCTCCTCCTCCTCTTTGCCGGCCTAGCCGCTTTCGGCTGGATCAAAAAACGCCAAGCCGAAGCCAGCCAAGCCAGCGCCGAAACCAGTGCCCGCCGTGCAGAAGCCAGCGAAGCCGATACTCGCGAACAACTTGTTGCCGCCTCAGGTTCTGAGGTCAACCAAGCCGACAGCCTTCTTGCAGAAGCTGATGCCGCTGACCCCAAAACCGGTCCAGGTGATTCCCTCCGCTGCCAGAAAACCGAGGACGCCCTGCTCCACCTCGCCAAAGCCATTGAATTCTATCCTGACAACCGCGTCGCCAGAGAAAAGTTTGGCTGGACCATTGCTAACCGCCGGGAAAACCTGCCTTCACAGCCGATTCTGATGCTAAAACACAAACAGTATGTCTCCACAGCCGCCTTCAGCCCGAATGGAATTCTCATTGTAACAGCCTCCGGGGACCGCACTGCCCAAGTGTGGGAAGCGTCCACTGGCAAATCTGTGGCTACTTTCCAACATGAAGCTTGGGTCAACTCCGCTTGCTTTAGCCCTGACGGCACCAAGATCGCCACGGCATCCCACGATGGTGCCGCTCACCTGTGGGACCTGGCGACAGGTTTGCCGCTCATAACCGTGCTTCATGGAGGTAGTGTCGGCTCTGTGGCCTTTAGCCCTGATGGCACGAGAATTGTGACTACATCGGATGACCTAACAGTCCAAGTGTGGAACGCTTCCACTGGTGAATCACTTACTGTTTTGAATCACTCAGGCCACATAGATTCTGCTGCCTTTAGTCAGGACGGCACAAAGATAATAACCGGATCCAGAAGTGAGGGGGTTACGGTGTGGGTTGCGGCTACAGGCAAAGTGCTCACCACATTCCAAAGTCAAAGTCCAGTTGGAATTAAGACCCGCCCCTGCTTTAGTCCAGATGGCACTCGCCTCGCAACGATTTCCCGCGAAGGCGCTGCGCAGGTATGGGATATCGCCACCAGCAGGATAATCAGGACCTTCGAACATAGTTCAGATTTTAGTTTCGTCGATTTCAGCCCAGATGGCACATGTATTATGACAACTTCAGCCAAAAAAAATACCCAAGTATGCGAGGTCGCCACTGGGAAATCACTCACAATTTTAAGGCATCAGAGTGAAGTCAATTTCGCTGCCTTCAGTCCTGACGGTAGACGCATTGTTACTGCCTGTGTGGATGGCATTGCCCGGGTATGGGATGTGACAGGAGGTAAGTTAAGTCGGGTAGTTCAGTTAGGGAGTCCTGGGTTTACGGTAACATTCAGCCCCGACAGCACTCGCATCGTTACGGGTTCTTATCTCGGTGTTCAAGTGATGGAAGCGGTTAGGGGTAAAGCCCCCACGGTGCTAAATGCCAGCGAGTATCACTATCGGCCCTGTTTTAGCCCGGACGGTTCCCAGATTGTCACGGTGTCCGAGACCGCAGTTCGAATGTTCGACGCCACCACAGGTAAGGAACTGAGAACGTTGGTGCATGAGAAAGCTCGGTCTGCCTCCTTCAGCCCCGATGGTAAGCGTCTGATTACTACCAGTGGTTCGATCGCTCGAGTGTGGGATGTTGCATCCGGGAAACCGCTCGCGACTTTAGAGCCTGAGCTGCCTGAGCCAGCGCGAGAGGGGCAGATCCACTCGGCCACCTTCAGCCCCGATGGTATGCGTATCGTGATAGCTGTCGGTTGTGACGCTCAGTTGTGCGACGCTGTTACCAGTAAACTGCTCATAACCTTGGAACATAATCTGAAGCAGCAGGGGGGAGGGGTATACAGTGCGAACTTCAGCTCAGATGGCAGGCGCATTGTGACATCATCTGCCAGTTCCTTCAAAGTTTGGGACTGCGCCACGGGCAAGATGCAACTCAATGTAGCCTACCCTCATTCCTTAAATTCAGCAGTCTTCAGCACGGATGGCACCCGGATTGTTACGGCATCCGAGGATGCCACCGCGAAGATATGGGATGCAACAACAGGCAACCTACTCATCACCCTAAGGCATAAAGATCCAGTTAAAGCAGCTACCTATAGCCCAGATGGTTTGCTCTGCGCCACAGTCGCTACGGACGGCGAGGTTCAAGTTTGGGACGCTGCGACTGGAAAATCGTTCGGCCAAGATGCAGACTCACCGCCATCGGTATTTTCGAAGCTCAGCGAGCATCTGACAGGCCGTCAACTATCCAGGAATAATAAAGTAAGAGAACTAACCGCTGAGGAGTCCTCACTCGTTAACTCCCAGGTTGCTGAGTTAGCGCAAACTGATTCTGCTATGGGCCGAGTGGCACACTGGCTTAGGACCCCGGGGCTTGAGAATCGAATCTTTCCGGATGCCAGCACCACGTTCAATGACAGATTACAGGCGCTTCTGTCCGAAAGAGGGGAGGCAAGTCTTCAGGAAGCGCGCCTATTATGCCCATCGCATCCATTGGTTTTGTTAGGGATGGCTGATGAACTTTGCACATGCCTAACACAGGATGGAGCCTTACAAACGAAACGTCCCTCCCCAGCGCAGGTCGCGTGGCTTAGAGATTTCGCCCTCCAGCACCTACCGGAGGACGCAAGAATCTGGGCACAGGCTGCTTTGTGCTTGGCTGAACAGGGGGAAGTCGAGCGGGCCCAAGCGGCGTTGCAAAAAGCCGAGAGCTACAAGCCGTCAGCGACCGAAGTGAAACAATTGCTAACGGAGGTCAAAGCAACGCTCTGGTTGGCCACAGGGAGGGACAAAATCCGCGAGGGCAAAGGGCTTGAATTATTGGCTGCATTTGATAACTTCGAAGAGACCTCACATTTGTCAGACAGAATAGTTGAATCTCTGCGGGAACTGCGAATCTTGGCCTGCTGCGTGGTGGGTCGGCCCGCTGAAGCATTGGTTTTGCTTTGGCCACTCTGGAACACTGAATTAGCAGCTGTCCGCCAAGCTCTTGGCCCTAGTCACAAAGAACACGACGCCTTGCAAATTAAAATGCACATGGCTATTCGGCTAGAGTTGCATGACAAGGGCTTTACGAACGAAGCTATCCTTATGTATGAAGCCTTAGTGACAAAATTTAAAGCCGAACAAACTTTACAACCTGAGAACTGGAGCTGGCCCATACTTATATCCTGGGCCTACACTCGTCACGCTGAGGCGGTGGCCGAAGCACCCGGGGGGGCTGCCTCGGCCTTGCGACTCTACGAGCAGGGACTGAAAGCCCGGCAACAGGCTCTCAAACTGGCACCCGATGATCCCGCCATTCAACGCAATATTCTATCGAGTCGGAGCCACATCCAAGAAACCCGCCTGAGGATTGCGTTAGGGACCAACTTTCCATCGATGGCCCAAAAGGAATTTGCTGCCATGCTGATCAGTGGTCCAGAAGCAGTGAGGGGTTACCTTTTAAACGTGCTCACTGCTGTTCAAGCGGAGGATAAGGCCACTGGCGTATCGGACATCGTGGAAGGATGGCTGAAGGAAATTGACCAATTAGGCAAGTCCGCTGGAGGACAACCCAAGAATTGGGAAATGGTCCGGGCTGCTGGACTCACGTTGTTAGCCACGGCT
This sequence comes from Verrucomicrobiales bacterium, assembly GCA_031411295.1. Classification (GTDB taxonomy): domain Bacteria; phylum Verrucomicrobiota; class Verrucomicrobiia; order Verrucomicrobiales; family V1-33; genus JAGNEJ01. The sequence goes on from JANOAV010000074.1 coordinate 45,881, forward strand.
GCTGCAATGGAACAGCGCTGGTCTCTAGCCGTCTCAGCAGCCAGAGCAAACCATGCTTACACAAAAACCGGACTCGAAGTCAAACCCGACGATTCAGCATTGATAGAGCGCACCTGTGGAGCAGGCGAACAACTAGCCATGGCCTTGACAGGTGCAGGTGATCTACTGAGCGCGGAGCAGGTATGGAAAGAATGTTCGGATAACTGGGGCCGTTCAAAATCCTCCCTCCGCCTCATTCAACAGTCCATGATCCAACGCCGCCTCGCGTCCTTAGCCAAACAGCAAGGCAAACCAGGTAAGTGCCTAACCTGTTTGCGGAAATCAGTGGGTCTGGACCAACAAAGCATAAAAGAAGCACCTGAACAGGTGCGCGGCTTTTGGAGCCTAGCCTTGTCGGAGCCTATGCTAGCCGAAGCTCTGCAAGATTACGGATTTGATCCGAGTGAGATTCGGCAACACGTCGAAGAAGCTCGTCGAAACTGGGCTGCGTTCAAAGCCCGCCCCACTGCAGCCACCGTTACCGAACGTCGCAAAGACGCAATCGACGAAGTATGGCTTTCCAAAACGCTCAAGACTCTCGATGCTAGCCTGGCTCAACCTCAGGCCACGACAGTCCCGCCGACACCAGATTGAAATTCCGAGACCATGAACTACTATGTTGAGGATCGCGGAAGATCGCATCCAGTGGACCGGTAGCGCTCTGGCAATGATTACCGTGCTGGATACAGTTGATGGGATTGAAGAATGCTCCGCACAGTCCTTCGAGGACGCCCTGCGTCAATTTGCGGTTAAAGGTCCAACGCAAATATTCCACGAACTATAATTAGTCACGGAGTTGCTAGAACTCCCAGCTGCGAGCAGCACTAGTAGTGCGATGGAGGCGAGAGTAGATCGTCCCAAAATAAAGCAGTGCAGTTTGTTTCTCGTCAGCGGCTTGTCCCTAAAGAATGATGAACAGGTCAATGAAGCTCTTCTGAGCGTCCGAAGCCTGGATCCAAAATAAACTAAACAACAACAACAAATACTATTATGAAAACCATGCAAACACTCATTCGTCACTTCCTCCTTGGCACTATCCTCATCGCGCCGAGCTTTGCTGATGCGACCAAACTCTTCTCCGTTGGAGACCGCAGATTCGGGGCAGACGGTAATTACACCTTCGCGGACCGGGCCACAGGTGACTTCTATCAAGGCCGTTTCTCGGCCTGGGCAGATGGCTACGTGCTAGATAAGAAATTCCGCTTAGCTAGTGGAGAGGCCAATCTGGACATCAAACGGCCCAGCGCCTGCCGCGCTTATGGCAATCTCAAGGCACTTGGCGCTACACTAACTAGTTGGGACCGCAGTTTTAATGGCAGCACGGAGTTTTCTACTGCCCCCTTCTATCAAGCTGAGATCGGCGGAACCGCGAAATTTGGTGTGGGCCCCATTAACCTATCACTGACAGCGAAAGCAGAGCTGAAAATCTATGCCAAAGGCTCCGCTGCTGTCACTTGGTCCTCCAGCACTGGTCGCCCCATTGTCAAAGCAAGCGCTGGTCCTGCCCTCGATGCCGCGGCAAGCGCTGGCATGTCCGTCAACGCCATCGTAGCTAGCGCTGGTGTGGAGTCTAAACTGACTCTCACCGGCTACGGACTGATGGGCAATCTAGAATATATCCCACGCAGCTCTGGCAACCCTACTATCAAGTATTCCATTACTGCAAACACCGCAGCAACCAACGGCTACATCAAGGCTTGGTATAAGGTCCTGTTCTACAAACACACCAAAACCATTGCTGAATACAATGCAGGACCAACCTCAAGTGTGCTCACCGAAGGCACTCGCCAACTATA
>JANOAV010000075.1:0-5305 GCA_031411295.1 Verrucomicrobiales bacterium
CAAAGGCTGCGGCGAAATTGGAAAAGAATGCGGGAAGCGGCAGGGAGTTATGGGGCATCCGCCCAATCCATCAGAAGCTGGCAGGGCGCCATGGGAAATTACAGAATTCCAGATATTTTTGAATCCTTAAAGGCATTGGACTGTAGCCAGGTGTTCAAAATGCCCGGCGGCACTGCGTCCCAGCTCGAGAGCCTGCTTTTGCAGGGACTGAAGTTCGCGTAGTTTTTTTGCAATCGGCTCGGCTTCGGGGGAAGAACCAGCATCGGGCGACTGCGCTCGCCGTTCCAACCACTCACCCCATGCTGCTATTTGCGTAGCAGCACTATCGAACTCATTTCGAATTGACTCAATTTTGGCTTCGATGCCGTTGATTACTTCCGCGGACCCTAGTGCTAAATGATTAAAACGGGCCAGCCACCGCCTTGTCTCCTCTGTCAATTTGGTCGCATTGTTGTTCGACTTTGCAAACTCTTTGGCCAACTCATTCCGCCCAAGTTCTCCCCAAGTTCGCCACTGCAGCCCTAACCCAGATGGGAAGTTCCCTGACAGGTTGTCGGCCGACTCAAGCCACGTGACGAGAGCTTGAGGAAGTGGCGGCAAGGTTAAGTCGATTTCACGTTTAGCGATGCGCTCGTATGCAGTATCCGGCTTCGTTATAGTAACTGGAAGCCCGAGTCCGCGCAGAAATTCCTGTCGCAAAGTGTTGGCTTGGTCCAGTCGACTTTCCGTGAACTGTTCAATGTGGTCGGCAAGCTCGGAATACCCACTCAACACACGCGCGCCGAGTTCGTGAGATGACATTCTAGTGAATTCGAGGCTAGAGTCCTGGGTTAGGATTGTGCCATTCATCGACAAATCGGCCTCCTCGGCTTTATCAGTCGCCACGAGCTGCGGTGTGACGAAATCCTGCTCGTCCAACGCGATTTTGGGGTCGCTTGGTGGTCCCTCAATCGGCGTTAGGTATTTGGCGATGTATTCCCGTCCGCGGTCTCTGACGGCGACATCCTTTTCGCGAACATCTGAAAATGCCTTGTAGCGGAACGAGGACTGGAACAATGCGATGGAGAGCGCCTCACACAGGCTGCTCTTCCCAGTCCCATTCGGACCGTGAACGATACTTGCGCTCACAGGGCCACTGCCAAAATCAAATCGCGCATCGCGGAGGTTACGGAAATTGCGGATGCGAATGGCCCCAAATGTTTTGGGCTTCCCGGGCACTGAATTGACGTCGACCGTCGTGAGCGCCGCACTGTTGAATTCATCCATCGCACGCACAACCTCACCAGCAAGCTCGACCTGGGCCGGCTTTTTGAAACTGCTCGCGAACCCGGATAAAGCGTCCTCGACAAGCCTGTTCGCGCTCAACCACTGAGTCATCTCATCAAGTCGGTTCTTCTTCAGGACTTCACGCGTGGTGAGAAGCAACCGAGGGAACCCGTAGGTCTCAATTTGTTCTTCGATGGGACCCGATGTGATGAAAAGCGCATCCATGGAGATTTCTTCCGAGAAAGCAGTTTCTCGCCGGACTTCCATAATTTGGTCGGTCCAAGTCTCTCTCTCCGCAGCGTTGACCAACCAATGAAGCACTACTCTCCAAGCACCCGGATCGTCATCGGCGTCGGCAGCTGCTCCTGTATAGTTTCGCTCAATTGAAAGCCTCGAGCGCAATGTCAATGCACGCGCAATTTGTTTCCTCAGAACTGTTGTCCCACCAAACGGGAGGATGTAAGCTAACAATCCAATTTCAGGGTCTAGAAGCAATCCTGCCTTGTCCGGAGAGTCGCCTGATCGTTCGGAAGTCAAGTCATGCCCTGAAACAGTCCGCCAAACCGGCTTTTTCGATCCGCTGATCTCAGAAACGGAATGACCAAACTCTAGCCCAAGTTTTTCCCTGTAGGCAGCAGCCAGAATATCGCGACAGATAAGTAATGGTTCAGTGGGCATAATTAAAGGTTTTCTAGTTGAAATTCTTCTATGGCATCAGCATTCGCAAAACGGGCCATCGAAAGGTCTCTCGCGACGAGTTGTTTCCAGACGCGTTTTGTGGCATCAGAAATCACGCTCGCGGGATTGGGGCTAATAAACACCAAAGCGACGCGCCCTATGTAGCCGGCCCCGTGTTGTTTAATGGCATCAATTAGTGGCTTTAGTCCTCGAAGATCGTTCGGAGGCGCGCTCGCCCAAATTGGAATCGGAATAACCAATTGAAAATCCGAATAAAATCCGCCCGGAAATTGCTCGTAGTTCCAACTACTTCCATGTCCGGATCGGTGCAGCGCAGCCAGAATCCTCGAAGCAGCGGTCAATTCCGGACGTGGAATGTTCGGCAGTGTCCACGGGATGTGTTCGTCACGGCGCTCCAAGGGGACGTCATCAATCTCAACCGGTTCGGCGTTTTGATTCTCGCAGGCCACCAGTCCGTTGCGCCAGCATAGACGAACCCAGACCGGCAGGAAGTCATCCACCCAAGTGATTGCAAATGCAGGGTTGTTTGGCGGTTGGTCTAATTCCGCATTAAGGGCATCAAGTGCCGGTCGGTCAAAAGCGGGTGCCCTCTGTCTAAGGAATTGAATTGCATAGAGGGCCTGCAGCCATAGGAACAATTGATCCACGTCGAGGCCGGGCTGCCCCACGTTAATGTGTGCGCCAGCCTCATCTCTGCCGTAACAGCGTGCGAGTTCGGTGTGACCGTCCTCGTTGAAGCGCCTGCTGATTATACTTACCTCATCTATCGCAAGCGGTAACTGCCGCCGCAGAAGGGGCTCAACACTAGTTTTGATCCGGTCAACTAAATACGGCTCCGACACACTCCATCCAGCAACGATAAAGGGATGCGATGCCAGAGCCGTAACGAGAGTGGAAAATATGAATTGCTGCTCTGCACCCTCTACAATGGCTGGAGTAAGGTTTTTCAGCTCCGTCGCAGTGATCAAAAAACGCTCGGATAAATTGATGGAGCGCGCAGTATTTCCCTTAGCCTTCTCTTTTTGTGCATCGATCAAAGCCATGACGCATCCGTGAGGCTTTATTACTTTGATGCTGTCCGTTTCTCCCATCCGCACGCAGTCATCTGCTGTAACCAAGGTATTGAATACAGTTGGCCAAGGCATCTGTCCATCAACTCCTCCTCGCCTAATGCCAACGTTTTCCAATGCGCTTTCCTGAACACAGTCCCAGTTCAGGGACCAAATATGATGCCAGAGCCGCTCCCGTGCAAATCGAGCGACAACACGATGTTTAGGAGTGTTACGCTGTGTCGAGATGCAGCCGCGCCAACATTCGTCGCTTGGAATATCGAGCGACTCCGCAATCGTCAGTTTTGGATTTTGGTCACCTTGATGGGTCAATTCGTTCCAAATGTCATCCGCCCAGCGATAAAGATCCTCCGCAGGCGGATCGGGGATTGTGGGAACAGCACTGCTGCAGCCCAAAGCAGCCTCTGCGTTGCCCCTCTTATGCTCAAGGAGTTTTCCTGGCAACGGAACAAGGCCTGTTGACATGCCGGCCCCAAGGATCAACACCGAAGGCCGGTAGTTTCCATTCCCGATTCGTCGAAGTGACGGAAAATTATGCGGTAATACTGGCATAAATCAGGCCGCGAGGGAGCTAAAATGTTTAATTCCGATGAACCCCGCCATCAGTTCATCATTCCGCTGAGCTTCCGCATGTTTAAACAAACGCTTCACCACCGATTGATGTCCGATGGCATTAAACGGCTTGGCAGCGTAAACGAACATTTGCTGGTGCGCCCAAGGCCGTGGATCCACCTTCCAGCGTTCCGTAAAAGCAGCCAGCCACTTCTGATTAGAGAACGCCCGCAGGGCATCCACAAAACGCTCATCCTCCGCCGAGAAGCATTCCTCGATAAATAATGTTGAGACAGTAGGCGGCAGTGGATCCATTGATGGTGCCCGAACTAACTAAGGAGGACTGGGGTTGTCAACCGGGTTCGCCTTGGTGCCTGGACGAGAAATGAGCTTGCCGCCAAGCGCAGGTTACCGTCTGCTCTCAAGGTGCCCCTGCGAGCCCGTGCTCCGAAATAAAAATGCCCGCCAACTTGGATTCCCCATGACTCATCGCTATTTCTTCTCCTGCTGCTGCTTACTTCTCACGCTGACCATGCTCCGCGCGGAGGAGGTGATCGTGCTGCCGGTGCGGGTGCATCTGATCCAAGGGGCGACGATGAACGTAAAGGAAACGAAGCTGGACCTGTGGGTGAAGGCAGAGCAGGTGAAGCAGGTGCTGCTGCCGGAAGTGAATCGCATCTGGAAACCAGCGGACGTTCGCTTTGAGATCGAAAGTATCATTGAGGAGGTCATCCCCGAGTCTCCGCTTCGGGCCAAGGTGCTGGCGCAAATCGCGGCGTTTAAACGGGATGCGGTTGGGGTGGCTCCGTTTGAGCTAACGAAGCGTCTATTTGATCCGGAGAAATTTCATCCGAGTGCCATCAATATTTACCTCTTCCCCTATGTGGGAGAAACCCTGCAGGGCGTGGCGACGCTGGGGGGAAACCGGGTCTTGGTGGGCGTGTGGTCGGACAAGTCCAGCGGAGGCAAGAAACCTCCCCAGAAAACGCTGCTCACGGAACCGGAACCAATGGTCATCGGATCGCTGGCCCGCACGATGGGGCATGAACTGGGGCACGCCCTCACCTTGGAGCATCCAGCCAAATCCGCCGAGCCGAAGGGTCGGCAGATGGGCGGTGGCAAGCAAGGTTACCTGCTGACGCCGGAGGAAATCGCGCAAGCCAGGGAGTCCGCGCGCAAACATCTGCTTCCTTCAGCCCAACGATAGACTCATTGCCGCAAAAGAGCGCAAGGAGCGCAAAAATGAACTGAGACCATTTCCAGGTAGGGATAGGTGCCATGTCAAGAATGTGGATCTGCCCGCTGGGCTGATTTGGAAAGAGTTAGGCCGTCTCAGACATCCCAGGACTGATTATTCCACAGGAATTTAGCCACAAAGAACACAAGAAACACAAAAAGGCGAAGAACGATGGTTCGGAGAGGCTTGTTTTGTGTGTTTTGTGTTCTTTGTGGCCAAGTCAGTCCGTGGAATAATCACTCCTGCAGACATCCTGACCTGCGAGGAAAGTAAGTGGCCTGAGGGTGGATTTATGGGGAACAGGCAGAGCTGTCTAGGATAGTGAGCTTGGAGTGATGCGCCGCTTAAAAGCCAATGCCTTTAAGGATTGGTGATGGTGATGGTTTTGACGAGCGGTTGGGAGCTGGGGATTTTGGTTTTGGGCCAGGCTTTGACGGGTTGGCGCAGGGTGCGGGGACAGCTCCTCGGCGGGCGTTCCTTG
>JANOAV010000076.1:0-21826 GCA_031411295.1 Verrucomicrobiales bacterium
CCCAGACTCGTCGTGATTTCCTCGCCAAGGCTGGCGGGGGATTTGGCGCATTGGCGTTGGCTGGATTGATGGGGTTGGATAAATCCTACGGGGCCACCGAAGCGTCTCGGCCCAGTGGGCATGTGCGGCCTCGGGCCAAGAGTGTGATTTTCCTTTTTATGGAGGGCGGTCCGAGTCACTTGGATACCTTCGATCCGAAACCTGAATTGAATAAATTGGCCGGGCAGCAAATTCCGGCTAGTTTCAAGAAAGTCATCACTGCAATGGGGGAATTTAAGTCGCCCTTGCTGGGATCCAAGCGCACGTGGAAACAGCATGGCCAGAGCGGGCTGTGGGTCTCGGACTGGCTTCCGCACTTGGCGGAATGTGTGGATGATATGGCCGTGATCCGATCCTGCTGGGCGGATGGGATCAATCATTCGTCCGGCGTTTGTCAGATGAATACTGGAAGTATCCTTGGTGGGAGACCGTCGTTAGGGAGTTGGGTGAGCTACGGCTTGGGCACGGAAAACCAAGACCTGCCGGGATTCATGGTCATGCAGGATAATCCCACGCCAGTGATCAATGGTCCACGTAATTGGAGTGCGGGTTTCATGCCCGCCGTGTATCAAGGAATCCGCATCACGCCGGGCAGCGAGCCGATCCCTAACTTGAACCCGCCGGAGGAAGTCACGGCTGCGCAACAGCAGGGGAAACTGAATTTCCTGGATAAATTGAACCGACGATTCGCAGAGCAGCATCCGGAACAAACGGAACTCGAAGCCCGCATCGCCAGTTATGAACTCGCCTTCAAAATGCAATCCAGCGCGCCAGAAGCCGTTGACCTAACCAAGGAAACCGATGCCACCAAGGCGCTCTACGGCATGGATGACAAGGATACGGAAACGTTCGGACGTATGTGCCTACTGGCGCGTCGAGCCGTCGAGCGGGGCGTGCGCTTCGTGCAACTTTACTCGGGCGCAGGCAGCAAATGGGATGCGCATGCGGGCATCGAGAAGAATCACGCCGGCCTCCTGCGAGCCACGGACAAGCCAATTGCAGGCCTGCTGAAGGATCTGAAATCCCGCGGATTGCTGGAGGAAACGCTGGTGGTCTGGGGTGGGGAATTCGGCAGAACGCCGCAGAGCGAAAAGGGCGACGGTCGCGATCACAACCCCTGGGGCTTCACCATGTGGATGGCCGGCGGCGGCGTGCGCGGAGGCCAAGCCATCGGCACCACCGATGACCTGGGGCTGCACGCAGAAGAAAATAGACTCCACGTGCACGATCTCCACGCCACCATTCTCTGGCTCATGGGTCTGGATAACATGGGCTTGGTTTACAAATACAAAGGCCGTCCCGAGCGCCCAACCCTCAACGAAGGCGAACCGTTCCGGGGGATTGTGTAGCCGTGGCTGAGCAGGCAGTGCAAGCCGCCCGAGCGCCCTCGCTGCGCAGGGGATGATATGCTCAAGCGGGCCGATTCATTATTCTGTAACCATTATTTTGTTTCCCCTCTTTGGATAGAAATCCAGGATGAGGTGGAGAGAACAGAATAATGGTAACAAAATAATCTTGTTGGAATGATTGGTAGGAGGCTCGGTCTGAGAGTTGAAACCAGATTTGCCACGCAGGGTGGTATTTCCTTTCGCTTCAAGCTTTGTCCAGCGCGATTACCTCAATGACCTCTGAACGCTGGTCATCCAAAATGCGCTCAATGGTAATAGCCGTGGCCTCCAGCAAAGCGGGGAAGTTATCGGCTGCGGCCTGCACGGCTTCAGTGACACCAGGCCCCAACGGTGGTCTGGCCACGGTGATATGTGGTCGATACTCTCTTCCCGATGAATTGAGGGTGGCCAGCGCTCCCGTGTGGAGCGCGTTCCTCAGTGCTAGCAACTCTGGCGGAATCGGGTCCGCTGGCAGCCAGAAATGGTTATCGGCAGATTTTTCGGGCGGTCCCACGGTAAATTTGATTGTTCTACTAACTTTCAATTGCTCCCGGCAATGTCGGATCAACTCCTGATCTGACAGTTGTAAATCAAAAGGAAACACCAGCGTGACATGGGCTGGAATGAATGGAGCCAGCACATCGAATCTGCGCCTGAGTGCTTCGATCCATGGCTGAGCGCTGGTGTCAGGGATGATGTGGATGGCTCTCATTGGTGTTGCGTTGTTACTGCGAGTCGGTTGCCCAAGTGACCTCACCTTTCGCGTTAGTCTGGCTGCGCTCTAAGGTGAATTTGATAGGTGATGCAGTGAATACGGCTGCATAAATTTCCCTACCGAGATCGCTGCCACCATCGCCAAGGTAAATGACCAATCCTTTGTTCTCCTCGATCGTTTTCTCCCCAACCCGGTAATAGCTTAACCCACCACTGCGACCACTATCACGCAGGTAAACCCAGATTCTGGCGTAACGCACTTCATTGGGACCGCGTCGATTCCGATCCTGGTCTGGCTCCAGGGATATTGCCTTGGGGTGGGCTGTGATGGTTCCTACCTGATTAAATTTCCCTTCCCGACTCAGGTAAACCGTCCAAGAACCACCCATCTTCCCAAAAGTCTCCACAGCTGCGGAGAGAATCAGGTCGTTTGCCGCGTCGCCATCCAAGTCTGCGATAATACGGTAGCGTTCAGAATAAACATTGCTTCCCGCTTCCTCGCGCTCGCGGATAGGCGTGGTCGATGGATCCTGCGCTAAGGATTGGGTGAGGGGAGCGGTCGTTTCCTTGACTCCGGTTTTCACTTGCAGCCCAAGGTCCAGCAACTGCTTTGCTTGATCGAGCAGGGATGGTTGATTGGACTTTGGTCGCTCGTGCAATTTGATAGTCAGAGGGAAGTCGAACGTGCCTGTGTTCAGGATTTCAAAATATTCTTTCCCGTCCTTGTTCGCCTTAAGATGGATGTGTCCCCATCCGGCTTTGTGATGAGTCTGGTCGAGAGGGACATAAATGATCCCATTGCGATTACCCCAAATGTCCTGGGATTGAGGAGAATTCCATCCACCACCCGATCCCTCTGGAAAGAAGATCACAGATGGATTCTGAGCTGGTGATCCGTCTGGCATGAGCACTAGGATTCGGTGTTCATAGAGTTGCATTAAATGCCATCCGCCGATGGCGACGGAAATGACCGCACTTACTCCAAGACTCCAGTTGAATTATTGTGATAATCTCATGCTTCCGCTCTTATTGCGTCGTCGGCTTCTTCTTTGGCCTTTTCCAAAAGGTCAAGTCGATCGGACAATGATTTGATGGCAGAACTGCTAGTGGTTGCTATTCGAAATAGGCCCAAGAACGCCAGTCCTGCTGGAATGGCCGCATCGCTGGATTTGTAGGCACTAATGAATATGCAGGCCATGGCCAAGCTGAACCATCCACTTAATTGCAACGCGATCCAAGGTTTCCTGTCTGAATAGTTGCTCGATTTTGATGTCATAGCTGTTTTGAGTTGTAAATGGTCGTTGATCGAACTGCCTTTGTTTCCTCTACAATTGTAAATGATGTGAGGCGGAATTACAGCTTAATCTTCAGCCCCATCTCATCCTTCATCGTCAGCAGGGCTTCTGCATTCCCGACGGCGTCGTCCACCGGGTGGTGCGTGTGACGGGTTTTGCGGAGGTGTTTGAAGGTTTGGAAGGTGTCTTTGACCATGCCCTTGTAAAGGCTGCCGAGATTGGTGGAGGAGAATCCGAATGGGTTCTTGCCAGTGAAATGGTGGAAATACCAGTTAATGAATCCCCAGTCGAAGCCGTTGTTGTCTGCGATAAACAGGAGCCGATCTTTCGAGATCTCTCGGAGCCAATCGGCAAACTGGGTCATGACAGTCGTGGGATCGTCGAACTCCATCGTCTGTTCCCGGGTGAAGCCACTAACCGCCAGCGCTTCGGGGATAAATTTCTCCGAGATCGGGCGCAGTCGGCCATAGAACGTGCGGTTGAGGCCCGGTTCCACGACCACTGCTCCGAAGCAAATCATGGAGTAATCGCCCGGAATCGGGCCATCGGATTCAATATCGACCATGATGTAGCTCATGCTTTTTGGGAGAGTAGGAGATTGGAAAAGTGAGAGAGTGGGGATGCTAGTCGGAGATCTGGGGCTTCGAAAAATCGTAAATCGTAGTTCGTCATTCGTTCCTCGTAAATCCATCACAGGTAAGGCGCTGGGTGGACTGATTTACGATTGACGATTTACGATCTACGAAAACTCATCCTTCACGCTCCATTTCTGCAACCATGCGGCATAATCGTCTTCGCCAATGGCTCCGGCCGCCAAGGCCAGGGTGAACTCCACGGCGGATTCCTCGGATGCTTGAAGGGTGTAGCCGTTGCATTCCAAGAATAATGCTGCGGACATCAGGGCGGAGCGTTTGTTTCCATCCAAGAAGGGATGGTTTTTAGCGATGCCGAAGGCATACGCGGCGGCCATGGCAAATAGATTGGGCTTGCCATATCGGAAGAGTTGTTGAGGGCGGTTCAAGGCGGATTCCAGTAATCCTTGGTCGCGAATCCCAGCCAAGCCGCCAAAGCGTGCAAGCAACCCGTCATGGAATGCCAAACAATCTTCTAAATCGATCCAGATTGGTTCACTCATTTGGCGAGTTCCCTAAATGCGTTTCGATAACGATTCATAATGCCATCTGCGAGTTTAGCCTTCTCGGCAAAGCCGACACGCTCCGCCGTCACGCGCAGTGCGCCTTCAGTGCTGGCGGTTAAATAGAGCGTGGCTCCTTCTTCAACGTGCAGCTGGTTCAGGGCGTCTTTGGGGAGCACGATGCCGAGGGAGTTGCCTATTTTGCGGACTTTGGTTTCGATAATCATGTGGGAACATCCGTTACAACACGGCTGATGTCAAAGCAAGTTTGGAGCGTTATTTTTGGGTTGCCTGCACGAATGTTTAGAGATCCCGCGTATGATCCCTACCATGAATGCTTCTAGATTTCCCACTTACGTTTTCGTCCTGTTCACCACCTTGCTCGGCCTCGGGGCCGTTTCAGCGGGCGGTTTGTTTGAAAACCCCATTGAGCATTTCTCGGAAGCGCTGGCCCCGGTCCTTTCTGCGAGTGAAAAGGCAAGGTGGAAACGACTTTGCGCGGTTTCTAACTCCGCGCGGACATCTTCCCGGGCATGGAGAACGAAACAGAGCCGTCTGAAAATGGCATTTACTTAAATGTGGCCGTGCGGGATGCAGAGGAAATCCCTGCCTTTACTGATGTAACTGTCACAAAAGACGATCTCTCCACCCGGACTGTGGAATTCACTGCTCCCAAGAGGAGCACGCAGGGGCTCCGCATTCACTTCGTCTACGGCAAGGATGCACCAGAGGAGTCGTTAGCTGCCATCAGGGCTTCCATTGCCAAGCTGATCAAGGCAAGCAAACAAGGTCCTGCGGAGAAATCGGCTAGGCCTCGCAAAGGAAAATGACCTTGCTTTTTTGGGGTAGTTCCGTTCCGCACGGGACATTGAAGCACGGTTGCATAGGGTCGGGCATGGAGCTAGTCATGGAATTCCGTAATGCAAATTGCTTCGGTAGCGCTTGGGTTCGTTAGCATAAGATAACTGTAACCAGACGGTGGATCGTTAGGGTCCGGGAGGTTTTCATAATAGAACCATCGCCAATCCGGCAGGGTAGACTGAGAAACGCCCCGCCCTTCCATTCGTTCCAGTAAATCCTCGGTCGGGATGACGCTGCTCAACTGTTTGGCGGCAAGCAGGGTCGCAATTTCGCTTGGGGTTGTTTTCAAGTGAAAGAGGTCATTATGGTTCCAACGAGAGGTTGAGCGCAAGCGCACGTGTATCACCGTGGCTCTCGTCGGAAAAGGCGTGCCCCAGTCCGCAGCAAAACGCCGTTCGATTCTCCTTGGCCAAAGCAGCGTGTGCAGCAACATGCTCGCAACGAGAAGTGGGGTGCCCAGGCAAATAAATTGGTTTGCCAAGGGCTTCCTTCGTAAGATGAAGGCTATCAGAGTTGCCAAGACCGCAAGAATCGGCAGCCATAGCAGGAACAGAAAGCTTCCGTCAAAAATGGCACTTTGCCACGAGGGGATCTGCCAATTTCCGAATTCATCCCGTTCTTCCAAAGCGTTTCATAGGGGGATGCCACCACAGAAAACGAACCAAGAAATTAAAAGCCAGCCCCAAATGCCCAGCCCCCAGTGTTTAAACTCTGAGAAGGGAGCTTTGCGGGAGTTCGGTCGGTTTGCAGGCTCTGTGCTGATTGCTTCAGCGGTTTAGGGAATTAATGTGATCGGCCAAGGTTATGCTAGCTGACCAACCCACCAAGTGTTCTGCACCTTCGATGAAATCATCGCCACCATCCCTAACGGTTTCATAGGTGTTCGGGGATGATTTCAATATTCCAAATTGACGAGCGAGAGCAGCAACCGATTTGGTCTGCCCTTCAATAGCATTTTGCCGTGGTTCTCCAGCGCCTTTGTCGTCGTTTTGACAAAGGTCGCGTAATCGGTCGCTGAAGGCTTTAAGCATATGGGCTTTTTAACGCGAGGAACTGCTACAGGTGGCTTTTTCACTCTGAAAGTCTAGATCACGGAGTCAGAAAATCAAGGCTGGCTAGAATTATTTTGGTCTATCTCCATTTGATGCCCTCGTGACCTCGTCCTCCACGGTGAATATCCTCAAATCCCATCAATTTTCCGATTCCTTATTGCAAAATTTCAGGTCCCGCCGTCATTCCGCCACTCGAAGTTCATCGAAACCATTTCCTACCATGCCTGTCAAGAAATCTGCCGCGTCCACTGCCACCGTTAACGGGATTCGCCCCATCAAGAAATTGATGGTCGCGAATCGCTCGGAAATTGCTATCCGCGTCATGCGGGCGGCCACGGAATTGGGCATCCGCACGGTGGCGATTTATGCCAACGAGGATCGCTTCTGTCCGCACCGTTTCAAGGCGGACGAGGCCTACCAGCTCAATCCCGAGAAGGGCCCGCTGGGCGCTTATCTGGACATTGAAGGCATCGTGACGCTGGCGAAGGAAAAGGGCGTGGATGCGATTCACCCGGGCTACGGATTCCTTTCGGAGAATCCTCAGTTTGCCGCCGCCTGTGAGCGCGAGGGCATCATTTTCATTGGGCCAACGCCGACAGTGTTAGATTCCATGGGCGACAAGACGGCCGCGCGGGCGGTGGCGGAGAAATTGAAGGTCCCCACGCTGCAAGGCACGCCGGAAGCGCTGGAAGATCCCGTGGAAGCGATGGTGGCTGCGAAGAAAATTGGTTTCCCGCTGATCATCAAGGCTGCCTTCGGCGGCGGCGGTCGGGGGATGCGTGTGGTGCAGAAAGAGGAAGATTTGGCGCAACTGATGGAAGATGCCACCACGGAGGCGAAACGCGCCTTCGGCAATGGTGCGGTGTTTCTGGAGCGCTTTGTGGGCAAGGCGAAGCACATTGAAGTGCAGATCCTGGCCGATAAACACGGTCATGTGCTGCACCTGCATGAGCGCGATTGCTCGGTGCAGCGGCGGCACCAAAAGGTGATCGAACAAGCGCCTAGCTTCGGCATTGATCAGAAAATCATCGATGACCTCTGCGCCTCAGCGGTGGAAATCGCGAAAGCCGTAAACTACACGCACGCTGGCACCGTGGAGTATTTGGTGGATGTGGAGCGTGGCGACTGGTTCTTCATTGAAATGAACCCACGGATTCAGGTGGAGCACACCGTGACGGAAGAAGTCACCGGCATCGACATCGTGCGGTCGCAAATTTTAATCGCTCAGGGATACCAGCTCCATGAAGAGCCACTGGGGCTGCCTGCGCAGGATAAGATCGAGAAGAGTGGCTTTGCAATCCAGTGTCGAGTGACCACCGAAGACCCGGCCAATAATTTCACGCCAGACTTCGGGAAGATCCTGACGTATCGCAGTGCGGGTGGTTTCGGGGTGCGTTTGGATGGCGCTTTGGGAACGCAAAATGCGGTCATTACGCCGTATTATGATTCCATGCTAGTGAAGGTCACGACGTTTGGTCGGACTTATGAGCAGTCGCTGAATCGGATGGATCGTGCCCTGCGCGAATTCCGGATTCGGGGCGTGAAGACGAACATTCCTTTCCTGGAAAACGTCATTGCCAATCCCATCTTTCGCGCTGGTGAAGCCACCACGCGCTTCATTGATACCAACCCACAGCTTTTCCAATTTGAAAATCGCAAAGACCGTGCCACCAAGCTCCTGAGCTATCTGGCTGAGGTGACGGTAAATGGGAATCCTAACGCCAAAGGCTACAAGCCGGAGAAGGCGCTGCTGCCGGCCCCCCGCGTCGCTTGGGATCACAAGGCGGTGCCCGCCAGAGGCACGAAGCAATTGCTGGACGAACTGGGACCAGAGAAATTTGCCGAATGGGTGGGCAAGGAAAAGCGCTTGTTGCTAACGGATACGACGTTCCGTGATGCTCACCAAAGTCTGCTAGCCACGCGCGTCCGCAGTTACGATATGCTGGCGGTGGCGGATGCGGTTTCGCGTCGTGCCTCGCAGCTGTTCTCGTTGGAAATGTGGGGCGGTGCCACGTTCGATACGACGATGCGTTTCCTGCGGGAATGCCCGTGGGAGCGGTTGCGGCAGCTTCGCGAGCGGGTGCCGAACATTTGTTTCCAGATGCTCTTCCGGGGCAGCAATGCGGTGGGTTATACCAACTATCCTGACAATGTGGTGCGTGGTTTCATCAAGCACTCCGCCCAGAACGGGATGGATATTTTCCGGATTTTCGACAGTCTGAACTACCTGCCGAACCTGACCGAAGCCATGGCTGCGGTGCGTGAGGAAACGAAGTCCATCTGCGAAGGCACTATCTGCTACACAGGCGATATTCTCGATCCGAAGCGCGACAAATACTCGCTGAAATATTACGTCACCCTGGCCAAGGAATTGAAGAAAATGGGGGCGCACATGCTCTGCATCAAGGACATGGCCGGGCTGTGTCGCCCATTTGCCGCCAAGAAGCTAGTGGAAACACTGAAAAAGGAAGTCGGTCTGCCAATTCATTTCCACACGCATGATACCAGCGGCATCAATGCCAGCAGCATTCTGTCCGCCTCGGAGGCTGGCGTGGACATTTGTGATGCCGCCATTTCCAGTATGAGCGGATGCACCAGCCAGCCGAATCTGAACAGCATTGTGGCTGCGCTGCAGCACACGGAGCGGGACACCGGACTGGACAGCGATGCGTTGCAGGAATTTAGCGATTACTGGGCGCATGTGCGTTCGTTCTATAAGCCATTCGATACCGCCGAGCCTTATGGCACAGCGGAAGTTTACCTGCACGAAATGCCCGGCGGTCAATACACCAACCTCAAGGAGCAGGCGGAAAGCATGGGCATCGGGCATCGCTGGCCGGAAATCGCGCGGATGTATGCTGAGGTTAATTTGCTCTTCGGAGACATTGTGAAAGTAACGCCCTCCAGCAAAGTGGTGGGGGATATGTGTATGTTCATGATCACCCGCGGCGTGAAGCCGGGCGATGCCCGCAGTTATCTGGACAGCATTCCCGCAGGCACCAGCTTCCCTGAAAGCGTGATCGACATGCTCCAAGGCGGGCTCGGCCAGCCCATGGGCGGATGGCCTGCGGATGTCCAGAAGATCATCTTGGGCAAACGCGAGCCTTACACGAATCGCCCGGGCGAACGCGCGGAGAAAGTGGATCTGGAAGTGACCCGCACCGCTGTGGCGAAATCGCTTGGCGTGAAGGAAGCCACGGACGACGATCTTTACAGCCACCTGATGTATCCTCAAGTCTTTGCCGAGTTCCAGAAATTCCGCAAAGCCCACAGCGATGTCAGCGTGCTCCCAACCCCCGCTTTCTTCTATGGCTTGCGGGATAAGGAAGAAATCACCATCACGCTGGAAGCCGGTAAAACGCTCTTCGCGCATCTCCTGAACCTGAACGCCCCGGACGCGAGCGGTCTGCGCACCGCCATCTTCGATCTCAACGGCTACCCACGCCACGTCCAAGTCCAGGACAAGAGCATCAAGAGCACGACTGTCGCCAAGCCCAAAGCAGACCCCGCCGATCCCCTCCAAGTAGGCGCCCCCATGCCCGGCATGGTCGCCAGCGTAGCCGTTAGCGTAGGCCACAAGGTAAAAGAAGGCGATCCACTCCTAACCCTGGAAGCCATGAAAATGTTCACTACCGTGACCAGCCCCGTTGACGGCACCGTTCAGGAACTGGTCGTGGCTGTGGGGAACACCGTGGAGAGCAAGGATTTGATGGTGCGGCTGGCGAAGTAAAGTGGCGGGGGCTTGCAGCCCCCAAGCCCAGGAACACGCAAATCATACCCGAAGGCCTTTATCTTCCCGCACGGTTTCCGTCGATTCCGTGGGACACGTGTTCGCAAGCTCAGCTTGCCATTCTCTGGGATGCGGGTATAATTCTAGTATGACAGCAAGTCTTACGATAGACCCGAAGGGTGGGATTTCTCTCCCACCGGCTTTTCTGCAGAAATTTCACTTAAAGCCTGGAGCAACGCTCGTGGCTGATTTGGGTGAAGATGGCTTGGAACTGCGCCCAGCGCCTGAGGCCAACTCCGCACTGGTGGTGGATCGTGATGGTTTCTTGGTGTTCACGGGAACGGAGCCCTTCGATGCGGTAGAGGCGATAGCAGCCGCCCGGGCGAATCGCGATCAAATTTTGGCTGAACCACAGGTGCAATGACCGAGCTTGGGGGTGCTGCTTCAGGCACAGGACGCTATTGCCGCCCAGTCCCGTGGACGGCACCGTGCAGGAACTGGTCGTTGCCGTGGGAAATACCGTGGAGAGCAAAGATCTGAGGTGCGGCTGGTGAAGTAGCAGGTGGTCCGCACAGTCCCCTGTGCAGTTCAATGGCTGGTCATGCATGATTAACCGCACAGAGGACTGTGAGGTCCACCTTCTCCCGTGGACGGCACCGTCCAAGAACTGATCGTAGCCGTGGGAAAGACAGTCCGCACGGCGTGTTGAACCAGCATATTCCTGCGCAGCCCTTGCTCCCGGCTGAGGACAGCCGGGACACTGTCTAAACAACGTGTGCCGACTGTTCTCAGTCGGCAGCGCCCCGCCGCAGTCCAGTGGACTGCGGTCACACTCGATTTCGGTTTCGTGGGGCCTGATGGTAAAAAGCATTCGATTCTGCGCGGAACCACGTTTATCTGGCGGTGATTACTGCTGAATCTCATTATCCACTTCCACATCTGCTTAGTTTAACTTTTTCATGGCTCGTTGTTCCCGCATTGGTTTGTATGGCGATTTTTGGGTGCGTGCGATGCGATGGTATGCGCGGCACACGCCAGCGGCACTGGAACCGTTTATGGTTGGAAGTTTCACGTTCGTCACCTGGGTCTTGGCTCCAGCGCAACGACGGGCGATACAGCGGAATCTGCAGGTGCTGCTCCCCGGATCATGGCGGATCGCCAATATTGGACGTTCCCTGCGGGTGTTCTGGAATTTTGCCTGTAGCTTGACGGATGCCACTCATGCCTTGGAAGGACGGGATCAACTGGATTGGGAAATTGAAGGGATGGAGGATTTCGCAGTGCTACAGGCTGCGCCCGGGGGCGTCATTATCCTGACGGCTCACATGGGGAATTACGATATTGCGGCACCGGTCTTTGCGGAGAAATTCGGCAAGAAGCTGCATGCGGTGCGTTTGCCGGAGAAACATGAACAAATGCAGGAATTCATGGAGTCCACGCGGGATCAACTCCAGTCCACCGGCTTCCAAATTCACTACAATCGTCCCGGCAGCATGCTGGCGGTGGAACTGGCGCAGGCGATCCATCGACATGAAGCGGTGGCCATTCAAGGGGATCGGGTGCTGGGGGAGGTGGCTGCGATCTCCTGTCCGTTCGATGCGGAGCATGCCATCCGGGTGCCCAAAGGGCCGTTCATTCTCTCGTTGGCCACGCGGGCGGTGATGTTTCCCTTGTTCATCGTTCGGGTGGGGTGGCGCAGATACCGCGTGGTGGTGCGGGCCCCGTTGCCGGTCCCCACGGATCCACGCAATCGCGAGGCGGCCTTGGATGAACTGGCAGGACATTGGGTGCAAACGCTGGCTTCCGTGGCCCGTGCGCATTGGTATCAATGGTTCGTGCTGGAGGATGCCTTTGTGAAGCAGGCTGCGCCCGCCAGCCTAGTGGCCGGGGTGGTAGCAGTCCCCGCACCGCCCGCCCGCCCGGTGGTGCGCATGCCTTCGCCCAAGGTGGTATGCCCCCGCTGGGAAACCGCCTGGGGGAGTGTGCTTACGACGACCGGGTATACGGTGGGCGTATGGCATCTGCTCCGCCACGGACTGGGCTGGCCAAGCGCGGTGAGCGGGGGCTTACTCTGGCCACTATTGATGGGGCTGACGCTGGCCCTAACGCCGATTAATTTCCTCATCCAATCGTTGCTATTTAAACTGGGACTCCTGCGCAAGATGTCCTCGCAACGATTCCAGGGACTGTTCCATTATGCCCTGAGCGCGACCATCCTTTACTACTGCTGGAAAGCATGATGCGAAAATTTCTCATCACTTACAATTTACTGAGCCCACTCGCAGGGCTTGCGCTGGTGCTTGGGGGACACGGTTGGTGGGCGCTAACAATGGTCTTTGTTGGACACATGCTTTGGCTCTGGGCCACCTTGAGTCCCAGCTGCACTTGGTTCGGCCCGCTGCGCACCACCAGCGGAAATGATGCTGTCATCCTGACGTTCGACGACGGTCCGCATCCCGAACACACGCCCTGGGTGTTGGATCACTTGGCAGAGTTGGATTTGAAGGCGATTTTCTTTCTGATAGGAAATCGTGCCGCGGCCCATCCAGAGCTGGTCCGACGCATCATAGCTGAAGGCCACGTGGTGGGAAATCACACTCAAACCCATCCGCAAACGAAGTTCTGGCGGCTGGGAACGACCGCCTTGAGTCAAGAGATCGGAGTTGCGCAGCAAACCCTGGGCGAACTCGGCGGCAAGGTCCCGACCCTGTTCCGCTCCCCGGTGGGGCATCATAGTTTCTGGCTCTGGCCAGTGCTCCGGCAGCATCAACTGCAGCTTATGGGTTGGTCCGCCCGGGGGTTCGATGGGGTGTCCACCGAACCGCAGGAGATTCTGGCGCGCTTGCTGCCTAACCTCCAAGCGGGCGCGATTATTCTGCTGCATGACGATCGGCCCAGTATTCGGGAAACGCTGCCGTCCGTCTTGGCGGCCTTGCAGGGGAGGGGATTGCGTGTTGGGTTGCCTGAACTATGAAAATCGTCCACCTGACCCCCGGCACCGGCAACTTCCACTGCGGAAGTTGCCATCGCGATAACCATTTGGTGAAAGCCCTGCGGCAACTGGGGCATGATGTCATCATGGTGCCACTCTATCTACCACTGGTAACGGATGGTGCCGCTGCGAGCGGGGACACGCCGATGTTTGTCGGCGGGATCAATCTCTTCCTCCAGCAGAAGCTCCCTTGGTTCCGCAAGACGCCACGATGGTTGGACAAGCTGCTGGATGCGCCCGCCCTGCTCAAGGCCGCCGTGAAGCGCGCCCACATGACCAGTGCGAAGGATTTGGGCGAAATGACTCTCGCCAGCCTCCAGGGAACCTTGGGACCACAGGCCAAGGAATGGCAACGATTGCTCACTTGGGTGCAGGACGAGCACCCAGACTTGATCTCGCTCTCCAACGGCCTGCTCAACGGCCTGGCTCCCACCATTCAAAGAGATCTGGGCGTGCCGGTCGTTTGTAGTTTGCAGGGCGAGGATTCGTTTCTGGATGCGCTGCCGGAGCCGTATCGGGCGCAGAGTTGGCAAGCCATGCGGGATAACTCATCCGCCGTGGCGCAATACGTGGCAACGAGCCTGTGGTATGCCCGTCAGATGCAGGCACGGCTCCAGTTAGGGGATGACAAAATTTCCTGTGTGCCGAATGGATTGGATCTGAGCGCCTATGCCCCGGCAGCGCAGCCACCGGCCCAGCCGACGATTGGCTTCCTGGCGCGATTGATTGCCGGGAAAGGCTTGGGGGATCTGGTCAGTGCCTACATTGCGCTGAAGCAACGGCCGGGACACGAGACGCTGCAACTAGCACTGGGCGGAACGATGACCGATGGCGATCAGCCTTTCATTAAACAACAACAGCAGAAGTTGGTGGAGGCCGGGCTCACTGATTCGGTGCGCTGGTGCCCGAATCTTTCGGCGGAGGAGAAAATTCAATTTCTCCAAAGTCTGACGGTGCTCAGCGTGCCTGCCACGTATGGCGAAGCGTTCGGACTCTATGTCTTGGAGGCCTTGGCATGCGGGGTTCCCGTGGTGGAGCCAGATCACGCCGGGGTGGGGGAATTAGTTAGAGCGACGGGTGGGGGAGTGGTCTATGATCTGGCGACTCCGGACGGCTTGGTTCTGGGATTGGAATCGCTGCTGGGAAATGCGGACCTGCGACAGCAGTTAGCGACAGCGGGACGGGACTGCGTGCTCACGAAATACAGCGCCGCCGCCATGGCACAGTGCTATGCAACGGTGTGTCAGCAAGCGCTGCAAGCACGGTAGTTAGGGGCTTTAGCTCTTACGGTGGCGTTAGTAAAATTTCACGAGACCGGATTTCCAGAGGCCTTTGAGTTCGAGGATGGATTCATCGACTAGCACTTTTCCGTGGCCGGTGATTTTCAGATTACCGTGCACTGCGGTGGCATGACCCAGCACCTGCAGGCCGGGGAGCGCCTGCTGGGCAGCGGTGAGGTTGGCGGGGGAGACCTCGATTAGGAAGCGACCAGGGCTTTCGCTAAAGAGGAATTCATCCGAGCCCAACTGCTCCGGAATCACCAACTCCAAGCCGCCTTTGAGCGAGAAGGCCATTTCCGCAGCGCTCACAGCCAAGCCACCTTCGCTGACGTCGTGGGTGCTGAGGATGAGTCCAGCTTTCACGGCGGCATGATAGGCACGATATCTCGTTAGGTTAGCGGCCGCATCTGTCGATGGTGCAGGCTGGCCCTTGAGGTTATGAACGCGGGCATAGACGCTGCCGCCGAGTTCAGGTGTCGTTTCACCAAGTAAACAAATCACACTGTCCGCCTTCCGCAAGCTGCTGCCGATGATGTGCTCCGCCTTTTCCACGATGCCCATGCCGCTTACGAGTGCGGTCACGGGAATGCTCACGGGACCGTCATCGGTCAGGAAGTAATTGTAGAAACTGTCCTTACCACTAACGAACGGAGCACCATAAATTTCCGCCACTTCGCACATACCCTTGACGCTTTCCACCAAGGCTCCGAGTTCGGTTTGGTCATCTGGATTGCCCATGCAGAAGTTGTCGAGAATCGCGATTTGATCGGGATCTGCCCCGACCGCCACGAGTTGGCGGAAACATTCGTCCGTCACGGCGGCACCCATTTCGTAAGGTGCCGTTTTGCCCCATTCTGGGAGGAGGGAACAAGCAATCGCCACGAGGTGAGGGGACCCGTCCACGCGAACCACCGACCCGTCTTGCGGGGCATCGCCTGTGGCACCGGCCAGCGGAGTGAGCAAGGTGTTCCCTTGCACTTGATGATCGTATTCCCGAATCACGGGCTCGCGACTAACGATGGCGAAATCTTGCAGCAGCAATTTCAAGCTGGTGGTCAGCGCCATAGGGTCGGCCACCTTGGCCTGGGGGATCGCGACCACTGGGGGAGTGTTCCAGGTGCTGGTCCGATGCTGGCGCGGAGCTTCGTGCAGGCGCTGACAATCCAGTTCGCAAACCAACTGTCCGTCGTGCCAGATTTTCAGAATGCCGGTGCCATCCGAATGCCCGAGCACGACCATTTCGGTTTGGTATTTATCCGCCAACGCTTGGAGCTTGGGTAGATTATCCTCGGTGGCCGCCAGCACCATGCGCTCCTGACTTTCACTGAGGAAAATTTCCCAACTAATAAGCCCGGGCTCTTTCAAGGGAGCGCGCTCCAGGAAAAGCTCGCCACCGGTCTCGCTCAACATTTCTCCGGCCGCACTGGAGAATCCGCCAGCTCCACAGTCGGTAATAAATACGATCAGTCCCTGCTCCCGGGCTTCCAGAATGAAATCGAGCACCTTCTTTTCTTCAATCGGATTCCCAATCTGCACTGCGCTCTTGTCTTCCTCATGGGAATCCGCTGTGAGGCTCGCGCTGGAGAAGGTGGCTCCCTTCAAGCCGTCGCGTCCGGTGCGACCACCCACGGCCACAATTTGCAAATTAGCCAGCATTTCCTTGGGGATGTCCTTGCTGGGGATCACGCCTGCGGTGCCACAGAAGACAAGGGGATTGTAAATGTAGGTATCGTCAAACTGGATCGCGCCATTGACGGTAGGAATGCCCATGCGATTCCCGTAATCTCTTACGCCACGGACCACACCACGCATGATTCCCAGCGGATGGATCACGTCTTTGGCCTTCAATTTCTCCCGTGGCGTGTCGGGCGCTCCGAAACAAAAAACGTCCAGATTCGCAATCGGCTTGGCCCCAAGACCAGCACCCAAAATGTCCCGAATTACGCCGCCCAAGCCGGTATTGGCTCCCGCGTAGGGCTCGATGGCGCTGGGGTGATTGTGCGTTTCGACCTTGAGACAAACGGCATTCGTTTCGTCCAGTTTGATAAATCCGGCATTATCAACGAACGCGCTCAAAACAAATCCTGGCTTCTGCGCCATGATACGCTCTGCGGAAGCCCGGATGTAGCTCTTAAACAGGCCGTCAACCGTCTCGGTTTTGCCGTTGAGCGTGTGCTCGATCTGCGATCCAAAGATCCGGTGCTTACAATGTTCCGACCAAGTCTGCGCGATGACTTCCAGTTCGACGTCCGTGGGCTCACGATCCTTTTCAACGAAATATTCCTGCACCGCCACCATATCCTCCCGGGAGAGCGAGAGTTTCTTGTCTTTGCTGAGTTTTTCCAGCGCTTCAGGCGCCAGATCACGAATGGGAACGCGGACGAATAGGACAGATGGTGTGGAGGAGGACATGTCCCGAAAGTGACCGCCTCAAGCACGGGGTCAAGAGCGAATCTCAAACCACGTGGACTTTCAGATGTAAATCCAACGCAACAAACGCTCCAATGGAGCAAGTCCTGCGGATCACAGAATGCAGCCAACCCACCAAATCCTCAAGGGGGAGCACACCCTTGGGGTAAATCCACCCTTTCCATAACTTCACACAATATATGTCATGTAAAATCGAATCAGGGGAAATTGGCCTGGCTTGGTCTTGTTTGGATGACTTGAGATTCGGGACCTGACTCTGGCTCAACCAGTCGAGTTGCTAAGTTTTACCGTGCAACTAACTCGCAGTGCTGCCAGGTGGCGTCTCGGATTTTGGAGCCTGCTCTGGCTTGGGCTTGAGCGGAGGTTTTTCTGCCGGTGGATCTAAGGCTGCATCTGGCGCGGGGATTTTCAGCACCCGACTGGGTTCACGTCCGAAACCTGTCACTTTGATTTCTTCCGGCGTGATGTCCAGTCGCGCGTAGGTATTCTTATCGGTATCCACCATGCCACGGAAATTCAGGAAATGAATCCCGTGCTGGGCCATGTAGCTGCCGTCATGATTATGCCCGTTGAGCCAGATCGGGGCGATGTCAGCATAAGGTTTGATGATTTCCAAGACTTCCTCGGCATCCCACAACGAATGTGGGCCCAAAGGCAGCAGCACGTAATGACACAGGAACAACACCCGCTGACCAGCCTTGCGGGCAGCGGCTAACTCATCAGCTAACCACTGGCGTTGCGCCGATCCAAGTCCCCCACCGAACTCCACGCGTTTCCGGCCCTTGGCATTTTTTTGAATTTCCTTGGCCGCCACGGTGGCGGGATCATCCTTGGGATGAGAAAAGAGCGATACTTCATTTCCATCCATGACGATGAACTTCCATCCCTCCTTCACGAAACTGTAATACGGTTTCTCCATGCCAAGCAACTTGGGCACATTGATTTTTTCCGCTTCCAGCACGCTGTAATCGTGATTCCCCATTAACTGGAAGCGCGGTGCCTTCAGCGACGCAAAGATCGGCATCACTTTGGCATAACTGGCCAGATCTTGGTCGATCATATCACCCAGATGGCAGACCGCATGCAGATCTTCCATCCCATTGAAAGTATCCACCGCTTCCTGGAGTTTCGCGGGGCTCAGACGATACATTCGCTTCGACTTGGCGGGTGTATCGATGTCCGCATATTGGCAATCGGTCACGATCCCCACCCGCAGGGTGCCAGGAGGTTTCGACTCGGTCTCACCACGACTCCGCTGGGCTGCGGTTCCTGCGAGCCCAGCGCTGAGCAGTTTCAGAAATTGGGTGCGGGAAAATTTCATGGAGTGGTGGGATTAGAATGGGTATTCTTCGTCCTTGGAGGATTGATTAAAATCCTCCTCCGTGAACCCCTTGTTATTACTAGCCGGAGCCTGAGAACGTCCCCCACCGCCGCCGCCACGTGGCGCCTGCCCGCCTTGCTGGCGCGGTGGCGCGCTTTCGCCCGAGCCATCGGAGTTATCGATTTTCCATCCAGTTAGGCTGACGTAATACTTGCCATTGTATTCGCTCCCACGGATATCGAAGGCCACCTTCACCTGTTGGCCGACGCGGAATTTATCCAGGAGTTCGGTCTTCTCTTTTACGAACTCGACTTTGATATCTTGAGGAAAGCGCTCAGCCGAGGTGGTGACCACCAGTTCGCGTTTGGTGAATCCTTTGGCTCCGTAGGATGCGGTGTCGCCAATGAGTTTGATGCTGCCTTCAAGTTCGTAGGTCATGGGTCGGATGTTGTATTATGAAATTAGATTAATGGGATCAGGGCGTATTTTGTGCCAACCCGGGCACTTGGCAAGACGGGATTGCGATGTAAAAGCGGAATTTTCCAAAAGAGAAACCTCTCCCCACATGCCAGATACCCTTAACTATCCTGCGGCTTCATTTCAGATGACCAGTCATCAGGGTTCAGAAAAAAAGACATTCTTCTTGCATGACGCCTATTCCCTACTAATCCTATCGGAAATAAGGTATTTACATTATATGTCATTTCAACTTGCCACCCACCCCGATCTCGATGTCCGCGCTGTCGCGGAAGCCATGCCCTCGTGGAGCCTCGATGAAGTGCTCACGTGGGGATTTGAGACTTTCGGCAAGCAAGCCGCCATCGGCACCAGCTATCAAGGCAGCGGCTTGGTCATCATTCACCATGCTCGGCGTCTGGGACTGGATTTCCCAGTCTTCACCCTGGATACCGGATTGCTTTTCAAAGAGACCAACGAACTGAAATTGCGCCTCGAGGATTTCTTCGGCATTCAGATCGAAGGCCTGCATCCCGAGGAAACCGTGGCCGAACAAGCCGCCACCTATGGCCCCGAACTCTGGAAGACCAATCCCGACACCTGCTGCACTAACCGCAAGGTGATCCCGCTGCAAAAGAAACTGGCCAAGCTCGACACGTGGGTGACTGGCGTGCGCAGCAACCAAAGCGACACCCGGGCGCACATGAAGATGCTGGAAATGTATGAGTTCGACAAACTGCGCGAGCACTTCATCCTCAAGCTCAACCCCATGCTGAACTGGTCCCGCCAGGAGGTCTGGGATTACATCAAACTACATCACATCCCCTACAATCCCCTGCACGATCAAGGCTACCGCAGCATCGGCTGCTGGCCATGCACCAAGGTGACCGCAGGCGAAAATGAACGTGCCGGCCGCTGGGAAGGGTTCGACAAGACCGAGTGTGGCATCCATACGTTTCTGGGGCAAAATATTTAGGAAGATTGCAGATTGCAGTTTTCAGCCTTGTGCTTTGCTGTTGATCACTGAAAACTGACTCCCGAACACTTTAAAAATGGACAACATCCACCCTGAACCCGCCCGTTTCCTTGGCCGCTCTGCGCGGGAAACTTTGTTGCAGCAACGCGCCAAAGTCGTTTGGCTTTACGGTCTGAGCGGCTCTGGCAAGAGCACGCTGGCCAGCGCTTTGGAGAAGCTGCTGCATTCTCAAGGCCGCCTCACGGCCTCCCTGGATGGCGACATGCTGCGCACGGGACTGAATCGTGGACTGGGCTTCAGCGACGATGATCGGCGCGAGAACATTCGTCGCGCGGCGGAAGTGGCGCGCATCCTGACCCACAATGGAGTGGTCACGATTGCCAGCTTCATCACCCCATCCCGCGCGCTGCGCAACATGGCGCGACAGATTGTGGGCGAAGATGATTTCCTGGAAATCTACGTCCAAGCCAGTTTCGAAGCCTGCGCCCAACGCGATCCCAAGGGACTTTACTCCAAGGCCGGCAGCGGGGAAATCAAGCATTTCACCGGACGCGACAGTTCCTTCGAACCGCCCGATCACGCGGATCTTACCATCGAAACCGAATCCGAAACGCCAGAGGAATCGCTCGCGAAGCTAGCCGCCTTCGTGAACGCCCGCATCCGGCCTGGGGCGGATGATTGAACGAGAGTGGCACCAGTCCGCTGGACTGCTGGCATTGGTTACTAAGGAAGCAGTCCAGCGGACTGCTACCACTCTCGCTCAGGCCCTTGCACGATAAAATCAATCGCTCGCAGTTCCCCGTCGGAACTGGCAATGAGCGCATTCTCAGGCCGCACATCGGTTGCCCAACAGGAACCACGTCGCCATGGTAGGTCGCGAATGCGCTTCGCCCAACGCCCCGGGGCGAATTCCGTTAGGGACACCGTCTTTCATGGTGATCATCCAACCAAACTTAGCCCTGCAGGGTGGCGCAAAAAATTTCACGACCTCCTGGGTTGTGGTGTCATAAAACACGATGGCCTGTCAGGTGGTCCGGCCAGCGCTGCGGGGGTGGCATGATAAGCCCAAGGAAAAGGGGCAGCTTGCGCCTCCAAAATCACTCACCATGAATCCAATCGGGGCGAGCCGCCCGACTCTTTGCAGCCGGATGAATTGCCGATGTGAATACGTGAGCTTCCCCTTGTGGATTGGAGGTGCCGTCGTAGAAGTCGTCATGGAAAAGGTGATTTTAGAGACAATGGAAATAGCCGCAGACGCGGATGATGATCAAGCCACGCACTCCCCTGAGGAGTGGGCTAGGATGAAGGAATACGTGGACCGCTGGAAGACCCTGGGGCCGTTGTTAGAAGAGCAACGGGAAGCAGACGTGCGGCGGAGTGATACCTTTTCTGCGTTTTCATTTTTTGCGGGGATGCCACGGCAAAATGCAGTTATCTTTCCTGCAGAACCCACCTCGGGACTCGTCCAACAACAACAATGGTTCCAGAAACTCCGCGTCAATTGAATGAACTCGTGGCGTTGGCCCGTGAGTTGCAAGATTTCTTCGAAAGCAAAAATTGGAAATTTTGCTTCATCGGCGGCGTTGCCGTGCAGTCGTGCAGCGAGCCGCGCTACACCAAGGACGTTGACCTGACGCTGCTCACTGGTTTTGGAAATGAGGAACCGTTCATTGATGCACTGCTGGAACGCTACCAACCACGACGGCCCGACGCCCGAATGTTTGCTTTGATCAATCGAGTCTTGCTGCTAGCGCTCCGTAAAAAATACGACAAATAATACCACCGGAGCACAGGCATCTTGGCGCGCATGGCGACGATTGCATCTTCCCCACCGATGAGTGTTAAGTCCCCAGTAGCTTGTTCGTCCAAAAAGTCCGCCAATCGTATCGTCAAGGACCGCCCGAATTCCGGGGTTTCCCGGAATATCTCCATTAACTCGCGACCGACTTGGGCACCATCAAGGCGGGCCGCAAAGGCTTGGCGGGAACGCGCTTTTCGATGTCCTGCGGTCCATTCCTGGATTCGAGCACAGCGGCCTGACGACGATTCCACCGACTTTGATCGATCATCTCTTGAGCAGTCACGTGGGGTTGATTTTTGGGTGCTGACATAGACCGAGTTTACCAGAGTTGGGACATGTTTCAATGAAAACGGCGG
>JANOAV010000077.1:0-79294 GCA_031411295.1 Verrucomicrobiales bacterium
TGGTGTCCAGCCTTCCATGAGGAGTCTGTCAAATATAAATCGGCGGTAACGCCGCTCTTTTTTCTCGCCGCGTCGGGCGCTGTGTTGGGCTTGGGAGTTGGGTTGGGTGGATCTCTCGGGTCGGGATTATTCGGTTACGGATCATGCTTCCATTCGCAATCTGGGGCGCGCCCAGTATACATTATTTTATTCGGGCTCGGAGTGGCGTCATCTTTAGGGCGTCGTCGAGGTTGCCCTCGCAGACAGCGGCTGGACCATGCTCACTCAAAGCGATTCGTTTGTCCGAAAATTCTTTTCCCTTGGTTTCCTGGGTCTTTCTCTCGTGGGTGGTTGCTGGGGGATCTCGCAGGTAATTTTTCAAGTCTCTTAAAAGCAACGGGGGGTTTGGGGGGCTGCCCCCCATAAACGTTAGGCTGTCTGGCAGGGTAACTACGCGGCTTGCGCTTCCGTTGTGCTTTGTTCCATTGGTTGGGGTGGTGGTGTTGGCTCGGCGGGTTTCTGGGCGCGCACGAGGGTGAGGTTACGGATGGGATCATAGGTTTGCCCGCTTTCCCACAGGCTCAGCAGCGTGATGCCTAGGCGGCGGGCCACGGCTACTACGGCTTGCTTCTTTCTGTTTTCTCGACCATTGGCGATCATTCTCTGGCCGAGGTCTTTGAGGTCGCTCTCGGGCGCTCTTTCTTTAAGGATGGTCTGCGCGCAGCCTACGAGCAGCCGTCGGAGTAGCTTGTCCCCGGCTTTGGTTATCCCTAACTTTTTGTCCACTTCTCCGCTTTGGTCTTTTTTGGGAACCATGCCGAGAAATGCTCCGAGGTCGCGATTGCGCTCAAATCGATGGGGATCATCAATGGTTAGCACAAAGCTAATCGCGGTGATTGGTCCGACGCCATAGACCTCGGTTAAACGGGTGGCTTCGGGATAATGGATGATCAAGGCGTGGATTTTTTTATCCAGGGCTTTGATCTGTGTATTGAGGGTATCGAGCACTTTACACAGGGGTGTGACCAGTCGGAGCGGAGCACCTTTGAGATGGGCTCGGCAATTTTTTGCGATGGTCTCTACGCAGGAGCTTGGGGGCGGGTAACCAAGGGCTTTGAGGTGCCCGCGGATTGAGTTAGCAAGCGCCACACGTTCAGAGACCAGAGTGTCGCGCACCCTGACGTAGCAGATATCTTCCTGGGAGTTCATACTGCGATGGGTGATGGGGGAAAGCAGTTCGATGTCGACACGGCCTAGGCGTGCGAGGAGGTCAGCGTCTTTGCGATCAGTCTTCTTAGTGCCTGCGGAGATGAGTTTGACGTTGCGCGGATTGGCGACCACGACCTCCATCGCTGCATCGGCTAGGAAATGGGAGATCCAAGCACTCTGGGCACCGCACTCGATGATGACGCGAGCGCCTTTCCATTGGTCGCAGAATTCTGTCATGGCCTCGCGTTGATTAGCAAAGGTGCCGCGCTTTTCGATGACACCCTTGGCGTTGATGATACTGAAATGATGGGTCTTATCGCCCAGATCAATCCCGATGGTGTGAGCTGGAAGGGTGTCTGAGGGCTGGGGCACTGGCACCAGTTTGGGGGTGCGGATGGCGCTAGCTGTGGATTTAGTTGGTTTGATTTTGGTTTTCATAGGAGTCTGGTTTCACATTGATTGGGGGCTTTTGGGAAGTGACTCCTCATATAATCTTTAGGCGAAGCAACGCGAAAAGCGGTCCGGACCCAGGCCGTTCAGCCATGCCGACTAGGCCGCATGGCGCTCCAATCCCAAGGCCACGGCTTGTTCCTGGGCAAACTTGGCGATGCTGCGAGCGGTCCGCCGATGGAGCAGTTCCAGCAGCGTCAGCCAGAGCAGAAAAGAGCCCAGCGCGATGAGCGCAGTCAGGGTGCTGGTGGAAAAAATCACTGCAGCCACGATCAAGATCAGCAGCAAATTCAGCAGCAAATTCGGCACCGTGGCTCTGGTGGCCAGGCGCAGACGGGTCAGAGTAGCGCCCTTGGTGTGGTATTCGGTCACGGTCGTGAGGCGCACCGCCCAGAAGAAATTCGGCTGCATTTCCAAATCCCAATTCTTCCAGCCGTCATCGGTCTGATAGGCAATCTTCTGCGCAGCGAGGGCTTTCCCCAAGGCAGTCAGAAGTCCATCACGATCCTGTCCGCGGTCACTCCAGAAGCTGAGTTCCGCAATGCGTTTGGGAAAACCCAGACGGGTGAAGCGACTGGGGCGGGGATTGAACATGGGACCACTGGGCGCTCCGCCGGAGCGCAACCCCCAGTAGAAGCGACTGCAATTCCGCAGGACAGGTTGGGCGACAAATAGCCCCCATAATAAGCCCCTCGCCTTCCAGCTATCGTAGCGCGCTGGCAGACGCACTTGATAAACTCGCCGCAGCGGGAGCAACAACGTTAGTGCCAGCATCCCCAACCCCGCCCATCCTAACACGGCACTCCAAGTGAAATTCACCAGCAAGGCCAGACTGATCACCATCCACGGGAAGCTGGAGGCCAGATGCAGGTAGTCTGAGAGGGGCGCGGCGTAAATAATCTGGAAGGGAGCATGGCCAAAGGTGCCGCTATAAATGCGACCACTCTGACGCGTCATTTGCAGCAGCGCGGATTGATAGACAATCCCCCGCCAGCGGGCTCCACCGAAATGCCCGAAGCGATGACTGTGCTGGCCTAACAAAAGTCCTTCGGCTTTGCCGTAGCCGATTTGCTGCTTCAAGTAAGCCTTGGTGGTGAACCGCCGATAGTGCCAGACCATGGCTCCAGGCTGGAAGCCAATCGTGAAACCACGTTCCATCAGCCGCCAGCAGAAATCCACATCATCCCCGGCGGCATGATATTTGGGCAGGAATCCGCCGACTTCGGTAAAGGCGGATTTCCGCACCGCCAGATTGCATCCTGGCAAATGTTCCGCGGTGGTATCCGTTAGTAAAACGTGAGCCGGACCGCCCGGGGCTGCGATGACGCAGGCTTGCGCCAACGTCTGCGGTGCCGGCGGAATATTGGGGCCACCGGCCGCAGCAATTTTGGGATCCCGAAAACTCAGCGCCAGATACGTTAGCCAATCCGGGTCCGCCACGCAATCGTCATCGGTGTAAACCAGGATGTCTCCGGCAGCATAACTGGCCGCGGTGTTGCGGGCCACACTGAGCCCGGCTGGTTCTTGGAAAAGATAGCGCGCTTGCGGGTGCCGCTGAATGATCTCCCGGGTGTTATCGTTGGAACCATCATCCACCACGATGATCTCGAAGTTAGGATACGCCAACTGTTCCAGTGATGAGAGGCATTCCTCCAACGTGCGCGAACCATTGCGGGTGCAGACGAGCACGGACATGCTGGGCGTGTCCGGTAAACGCGGCGCCTGCAATGGCCCCGAAGCCTGCAGCGTTTGGTAGCTCGGTTTCGGAATTCCCGCGCGATCCACCACTCCGAAATCCCACCCCGTGACGGCTTCCCCGCCACGATGCCATTCGTCCGTGAAAGCAAAGACAAAATTTCCCGCCACGCCCGCCGTGGCGCAGACGTCGCGCTGCCATTGCAGGATTTCCGCCTGCTTGGCCAAGCCGTGCGAGAGGGTGTCCACGCCGAATTCGGTAATGACCAACGGGCGATCTCCGGCCAGATTTTGCAGCCGGGCCAGGTAAGAGGTCAGGGCGGAGCGGTCTTCCAAATACAGATTATACGCCGCGAAATCAGCGTTCTCCGGCAACAGATATTCCGTGCTAGGGTAACTGGCATAAGCCACCAACGTCTCTGGTCCGGCTTGTTTCGTGGCGTCAATTAAGTCCTCCAGGAAACGCAGCACGCGCCTTGGTCCCAACCAGCGGACGAGGGTGGTGTTGATTTCATTTCCCACCAACAGCGCATCGATTTCAGGTCGGTTGGCAAGCCGCCGTGCTTCGGTGGCAAGGTTCTGCAGCACTTGGCGCTGAGCTTGGCGATTGCTCAGGAAATCCACATGATCCATCCAGGGCAGGGAGACCGTGACACGCAGTTGATACTCAGCACAGAGATCCAGAAACCAGTCCGGTGGGGCATGGTAGAGGCGCAGCGCGTTGGCCCCCATGTTGCGCAGCAAGGCCAGGTCCCGCATGGTGTCCGCAGGCGCATGGAGCCCGCCATTCAGCTGCCCAGGTCCAAACGGGCCGTAAGTCAGTCCACTCAAATACACCTTGCGACCGCTGCGGGAAAAATATTTCCCCGCAACTTGAAGTCGCTCTGGTGAGGTAGATTCGGGCATGAGTAAATTGTAAAAACGGCAGGCAGCGCCTGAGTAAATTAGGACGAAAGGAAGACCGCCCTTATTCACGGCGGATTGTGTGCCAATGCCAGCAGAAAATGAAAATCGGCCGGACGAGCGTAAACTCGTCCGGCCGTCGCCCACTGGTTCAACTTCAGGGTGGCGATTTGGCAATCCCCAGCTGGGCTGGATTTAGCGCGGCTCGGAAACCTCCTTGCGACCCACGTCTCGCCTGCTTAGCAATACCGTATGGCCGGACATCGCTTTTTTCTTTCCCCGCAGCAATGGACTGCGGATCCCCTAACGCTCGACGCAGAGGAATCTCACCACTGCGCGGATGTGGTGCGATTGGGCGTGGGGGACGCGGTAACCGTCTTCGATGGAAAAGGGCGGGAAGCTCTGGCTACGATTACGCTGGCTCATCGTAAGGGTGTCGTGCTGACCATCACTAGCATGGTGCAGTTCGCTCCGCGCAGTGCTCACGTGGCACTGGCGCAGGCGATTCCGAAGGGCAAGAACATGGAGTTAATCATCGAGAAGGCCGTGGAACTGGGAGCCAGCGACATTTTCCCGCTCATCACGGATCGGACCGTAGTGCGGTTGGACGAGATCGAGGCTAGAAAGAAGCAGGAGAAATGGCAACGCATCGCCTTGGAGGCCTGCAAGCAAAGTGGCCAAAGTTGGCTTCCGCAGGTTCACGTGCCGCAGAGTTTGGCAAAATTTCTGGCACTGCAAAGCCCCTTCGACCTGCAACTGATAGCCGCGCTGCACCCCAGTGCGCAGAAGCTGCAAACCATCCTGAGCAACCAGGTGCAACCGCTGCGCGCCTGCGTCCTGGTGGGACCGGAGGGAGATTTTTCACCCACCGAGCTAACCCAAGCCGTAACCGCAGGCTATCAGCCATGGACCCTGGGCCCCAGCATCCTCCGCGCAGAAACCGCTGCTCTGTTTTGCCTCAGCGTGCTGGGGTATGAATTGTTGGACTGATTCTGCGGCATAACCAGAGGAATCCCTGCGGGGAATCGAAAAACCGCCCGACAGCGATGGCGGCTGCCGGGCGGTTTCGCATTTTCTCACACTACCAAAAAATCTTATTTTGCTTCCACTTTGAAGAATGCCCGCGTGGCGGTCGATTTCTCCGTGTAGTCGAAACTGTATGGCTCAGTTCCCGCGCTGGAGGGCACCGTTTGCTCAGCGGTCCAAGTTTGCAGATCCTCTGAACGATAAATCGTGTAAGACACCGCAGGGTTCAGGGTTAGGCTCAAGCGAGCAGGACTGGTGGCTGTGGGTGGGCTGAGCTGGGGCTTGGTGGCTCCGGCTATGGCCTTGCCATCGCTGATGCCGTCATCATTGCTGAAGGCGGAGTCCAGGCTCAGACCGAGGTTGAACTCAGTTAGATCCTGCAAGCCATCGCCATCAGTGTCGGCAGCTTCAGGGTTGCCATTGGCGGCCAGTTCATCGCCATCAGAGAGGCCATCAGCATCCGTGTCCGGATCACTGGCATCAATGCCGCGTTCCAGCACTTCCTCACCATCAGTCAGTCCGTCGCCATCTGAGTCCATGTTGTTGGGATCCGTTCCTGCGCTGATTTCCAGGGCATCGGGGAGGCCGTCGTCATCGGAATCCTCATCCAGGGGATTAGTGTTATAGAGGTTGATTTCCTCGCTGTCGGTCAGACCGTCATCGTCACTGTCCATGCGGTTGATGTCAGTTCCAAGTTCCGTTTCCTGCACATCGGAGAGGCCATCGCCATCACTGTCCAGCACTGCATCGGGATCTGGCTCTTCAGCTTGCAGGAACGAGGTGGCGCAGAGCAGCAGCGCCAGGTGGGTTAGTTTGCGGAGTTTCATGAGATTACTCGTGGGTTAAATTTTACGGAATTCATGGGGCGAATTAAGGAGCAAAGAAGATGCCCTCGAAGTTGCTGATCCCTGCGGTGGTCTGCTGGCGGAAGAGAATCCGCGCAGCGATATTTCCGAGGCCATTGATGGCTTGGCCGCGGCTGAAGACGCCTTGGTCAGGCTTGGCGAGATCGAAGCCGGTGATGAATCCACTGCCAGTTAGGGTGGTGATGATCAAGCTGGTCTGGGAGCGCACCACGGGTGCAGGGGTTGCGGCTAAGGCGGTGCAGAGCACTTGCTTAGCACCGACGGGGAAGGCTGCCACATTTGCAATAAAGGCCACCTCGCCCCGGATACTAACATTGAACCAGGGTTGCAGTGTGGTGATGCGTTGGGTTCCGCCAACGACCCCAGTAACAAAGGTGCCGACCGGGGTGTCATCCGTTGCGATAAGGATGGGAGCACTAAATGGGCCAGCCACAGGAACTTTGACAACGTAAATGGCACGCTTGCCATTGAGTAAATTGGTTCCGAAGAAGACCCAGTGATCTCCGGCGCCAGTCATGTCTGTGACGGTCTGCATTTCGTAGAACGTGTTGAAGGTGGAGGTGGTGCCGGGAGCTGCCACGCCTTGGGTGATAATGCACTCAGGGACGTTAGCACCGAGCAGGCGTTGGATCCAGAGGCTGGGAGCCGTGACCGTGACGGAACTGGAGTTAATCATGGAACTCATTTGCCAAGCGGCTAGGGACGGCGTGCCCGCGCGGTCTGACATACAGACCAGTTTGGGAGCATAGACACCCAGTTTTCCCAGCGGATAGTAAAGGTCCCCAAATGGCACCAGATCGTCCCTGCGATTTAGAATCACTTCCCCGCCACCAGCTAAGCTCATGCGCAGGTGCTGGCGCTTGATGGTGGGAAGCTTCTGATCCCAAGCATAGAAGAGCACATGGCCACGTTCACTAATGGCCGGACTGCCGATTGGCGAAGGCGTGGCTAGAAAATTGCCAACGCCACCAATCGCAGCCATCGCCCCTACGGCGGAGGACGAGCCGGTAAAGGAAGCCAGACTGGCTGTGAATGGCGTGCACGGAGGCAGCATAAAGCCCGTAGGATAGGTCAGGCGCATGATGCCTGACTTGATGGGCGTGGAAACTGGGTTCCGCGCAAACCAGTTTGCGACATTCGGCCCCCAGAGGTCAACCACTGGCGGTCCCAGGTCCAGGAAAGGCGCGGTGGCCCCACTCTGGCCCATGATTTGCAGGCAGCAGTTGTCATGCAGATTGGCTTTGCCGCCGGTGCTGACGTTTGATTGAAAAACAGTGTCTCCACGGAGCGTCATTTGCAGATTGTTGATGATCAGGCTGCCAGCGTTGCCGTAGGTGATGCCACTGGAAGCGGTGCCCGTGGGATTTCCTTCCTGGAGGATCAACGTTGGGTTAAGCGAGAATGTGCCAGTCTGCGAATACTCTGGTCCATTGCCCCAGACGCCCTCATCGTTGGCTGCCGTGATGGTTACACCAGTGGCAGCTAATCCAAGCCGGAGCCGCGCCTTGTAAGCCAGCAATTTGCCGTCATACTGCGGCATGATGGGGGGATCAAAGCTCAGATAACGTGTTAGCGGAACTGGAGCAGGATGGGATGTCAGTGCGGGGGTGAACGCATTGTCCACCACAGGAATCCATGGAATCGGAACGGCGGAAGCATGATTGGCGGCAGCCAGAGAGGAGGCCAGAAGGAAGAGGCGGGAGGTAAGTGATGGTTTCATAAGTGGCAGTTGGGATAAACTCGGCGTGAACCGAATCAGGTTAGTGAAAGCTGACTTCCAAACTGCCGCTGCACTCACAGCGGTGGATTTACGAAGTCGTCACCCATCAATCGCAAAGCAGCCGGGCCATTTGCAGAATCGTTGAAAATAAAATTTGTTCCGCCATCGCTTGGACGATTGGCCCGCCGCAGCCACGCAGGACCTGAGAGCCGATCCCTTGGCAAAAGAACTTGCCACGGTGTTTGTGAAATGTAGGATAGAACCCATGACTACATGGTATTACACAAAAAATGGCGAGCGGTTAGGTCCAGTTTCCTTTGAGGAAATTAAAACTATTGCACGCAGCGGTTCGTTGGATGTGAATCGAGACTTAGCATGGACGGAGGGGATGCAGGAATGGAAGCCCTTGAGTGCCATCCCTGGATTATTGAGCGATGGGGATGCTCCAAGTAACGCCCCCTTTAATCCCTATGGAGCCCCTAGCACTGCCTCGGATGACCTCTTGGCACCCTCCACAGAGGGGCCGCTTACGGAGATAACTCCTGGCTCTTTAGGGTTACCAGTGATGACCGTTATTAAAAGAGCCATCGCCATCGTGAAGCGACAGTTTGGAACCATTTTGGCGATTGGTATTGTTTACCTGGTTATCAGTTGGGGGATCAACCTGGTGTTAGGGGCAGTTGATGGTGCTCTAGGGCTCGGTCGCATGACTCAAATGCGTCTCCCCGGAGGCGAGATGCTGGAGGTGCCAAGCCAGAGCATCCTAGCTCAGATCGTTGGCTTCGTCTGTAACACGTTTCTGCTTTTAGGGCTTACCCGTGCCAGCTTGGATCTGGCCTCTGGGGAACCAGCCTCGATCAGCAGTCTATTTAGCCAAGGCCATAAGCTATTGAAGGGGCTGGGAGCATTGCTCCTTGTCTATCTCATCGTCGCCCTTGGATTCTTGGCGCTCATCCTACCAGGGATTTTTCTAGCGGCGCGTTTATCCTACATCAATTACGCCATTGTTGACCTTAACTTGGGCGTGATTGACTCCATCAAATACAGTTACAAGCTAACTGAAAAGAATGTGCTGAACAACATAGGACTTTACCTCATGGGCATGCTCATTCTGCTTCTCGGGGTCATTGCGTTGGTCGTTGGATTGGTCTTCGCCATCCCAGTTTTGATGATGGCAATGCCAATTGCATTTCGTTTCCTCCAATATGGCAATATCGCGCTACAGGATCATCCAGGCACGGAAGCACCAATGCTGCAGGGGCGGACTAACCTGGCGAATCGCTAGTATTTCGCGCAGCAGCATCCTGCTCAGATTTAGGTGGTTTAGGTTCTTGTGGTCTCACCAAAGACAGCTGCCTGGAAATGTTCCAGACGCACGCCCGCAGCTTCCCTGGCTGCGTGCAGCGCCTCCACGGGCGCATCGATTCCTTCATCCGTGAGCTGCCAGGTGCCATAGTGCATCCCCAAGCTTCGCTTGGCGTGGAGATCCAGATGTGCTTGCACGGCTTCTGCTGGATTCATGTGCATGGTCTTCATGAACCACCGAGGCTCGTAGGCACCGATGGGCAGCAGTGCCAGATCCGTTGTGCCCAAGCGTGTGGCGATTTCCTGGAAATGGCTGGCATATCCACTGTCGCCCGCAAAGAAGACGGATCTTGCCTCGCGCTGCAAACGAAAGCCGCCCCAGAGGCTGGTGTTGCGCGTGCCACCACCTCGGTTGGACCAATGTAAAGCAGGAGTGAAAGTGGCGGTGGCAGCACACGCCGGGAATTGCTCCTCCAAATTCACCTGCTGCCACCAGTCCATTGCCATGACGCGCTGCAGGCCGTGGAATTGCAGGAAAGCGGCATTTCCCAGTCCAGTTAGAATCAGCGGGTGGAATCGTTCCTGAAGCCGCAGCAGGGTGGCGAGATCGCAATGATCGTAGTGGTTGTGACTCAGTAGCACTAACGAGATTTTCGGCAATCCTTCCCAGGCGATGGCAGGCGGGCGCACCCGCCGGGGCCCCGCCCAAGCTACTGGGCTGCAACGGTCGGACCATACGGGATCCGTAAGGATATTCAGACCAGCATACTGCACCAGAAACGTCGCGTGTCCCACCAACGTGGCTGTGAGGTCTGCAACGTCAGGGGAAGCCGCAAACGAAGGCGCCACCAAGCCGCCCGCTTGTTTTGGCCACACGGCTGGCTTTGAGGATGTTTTCCATTTCAATATATCCCAACCAGAACTCCGGAGCACCTGGCCGGGGTTGAAGAAATATCGCCCATCACAATGATCGCTCAGCGAGAAAGTTGGTGTCAGGGGCGGGCGATATCTGCGGGGTAGCATGTGTAATGGAGCATTAGAAAAGGGGTTGCATGGGTTGCATGGATTGAATCCTCGGCAGAGGCTAGCACGTCATTCCAATTTCTTCAACAACTCAGAGCGTTCTTGATCGGTGAAATGGGCAGATTCTAACGCCATGCGTGCTGCTGCTTTACCGCCGTTATTTTTCCAGGTGCCGATCACGGCTTCGGCGGATTTCCGACGTTCGGCGGGGTCATTGATGCTGGTGGCCCAGACGAAGGCGGCATTGGGATCATCCCGGGCGATGGTGGTGGCTAGTTTGGCGGCGGCGGTATCGCGTCCTTCCCCAGTCGGAAGATTTGTAATCCATTCGCTGGCAGCAGCGGGATCGAAGTTGATCCAGGATTCTGCAATGCCTCCGATGGCCTGTTCCCGGGCTCCGCCGCCGGGCAGGGCTTCCATCCAAGAGATGGCCTTCTGCGGATCATCCCGCGCCATGGTGGAGACGACGTTTTTGGCGATGGTTTGGTTTGTTGGACATGATATACTGCTGGTTTGATCCCAGCGTTTTCGTGCGCAACGTAGCGATGGCTCCCTGGGGATCGGATTCGGCTTGAGTTGTTAGTATTTGGCCGATCGCATTTTGTTTGTCTCGCATGTTAGTCTGTCCGTCCGCCCATGCCATTGCCGCCGCGGGATCGCGCTGCACCCAGACGGCGGCTACGGCGTTCAAGGCGTTGCTGCGGGCTTGCGCGTTCTTTACTTGATCAAGGCTGGCAGTTGCAGCGACGGGATCCTGGCCGGCCCAGGTTTGGAAGAAGCTGCGCGAGGCCCAGCTATCAAACATTCCTTTACTGGCGTTCACCAGCTTGAGTCCTTCGGTCGGATTATGCAGCGCCAATTCTGAGAGAATGGATGACTTCGCGCTCATTCCTCTTTGGCCCAGCTTGGTGGCTTGCTCCCAAGCGGCGGTGGGATTCTTGGCCGCCATGGCCCGGAAGGCGGTATCGGACATGATCAAAACCGTTGTCGATATTTGTGAGGAATACAAGCGCTCGTTCCCCATGTTCATTTAAACAACACTGGCAGCAATTCCGCCAAGTAGCCGCGCCAGACGGTCCAGCTATGATCTCCCTCAGTTAGGTGAAAACTGCGCTTGATGCCGTGTTGCTCTAAGATGCGCTCAAATTTCTTTTGCTCTGGCAGCAGGTAATCATCGCGCCCGATCTGATGCCAGAAGAGGCGGAGGTTAGCGTTGGTGGTTTCCGGATGCGTGAGCGCTTCCAGGCAATTCTTCTCCGCATCGGGGACATAAGCACTCATGCCGCAGACGGAGGCGAAGAGGTCCTGATGGCGCAGGCCAATGAACATGGACTGGAACCCGCCCATGGACAGTCCGCAGATCGCGCGCTGACTGGCGTTGGCTTTGGTGTGATAGAGGTGATCCACAAATGGCACGGCATGTTTAACCAGATCCGTTTCCATGGCTTCCAGGTTGCGCGGGCCGATGCCTTCCTCGTCTTGTAAATAGGCGTGTCCGTCTGGCATGACGATAATCATGGGGGGAGCCTGATGTTTCGCGATCAAGTTATCCATGATGTAATGAGCATGGCCGAACTCGGTCCACGTGGCTTCGGTATCCCCCGTGCCGTGTAGCAGATAGAGCACAGGCCAGCGGGCCTCGGGCTGGGATTCGTAGCCCGGTGGGGTGTAGATGCGGAGGTGGCGCACGCGCTTCAGCGAAGGGGAGTAATAATCATTTAAATGAATCGTCCCGTGGGGCACTTCCTGCCACTGCGTGAGCGGTGGCGTGGCGGATAAGATTTCCAATTCACTTTCGTCAGGATCGCGCTCGGGTTTGATTTCGGGATTCGATGGGTCCAGCATGGCCTCGCCATCGACTATAAAACTATAACCATAAATGCCGGGCAGGATGGGGCCCAGTCTCACTGACCAGACACCCTGCGCATCTTTGGTCATGGGGACGGGTTGATGTTGGATGCCGCGCAGTTTCACCTCGACAGCTTTCGGGGCATCCAGGCGAAAGGTCACCCGATGGTCCGCGTGAATTTCAGGCGATTCCACTTCGTTGTCGGAATCACGTTGCTTGACGTCCGAGGGAGGTGCAGGTGGTGGCGCATCCGCCATGACGACATTGGGAAGCGGGCAGAGGAGCAGGAACAGGGGGAGGACGGAAACGAAATGCATCACCTGCAGCATGGCACAAAGTCTGCGAATCGCGTGCAAAATATGCGGGGGTTACATTATCATCACGATCTTGCCAAGCGGCCCAGACAGCGGTAGGGGTCCGCTACCCTATGCTTCGCTCCCTCCTGCTTTACCTCGTGCTTCTCCTCTCCCTGCTGCGGCCCGGCCTGCGCGCGGAGGAGGGTGAGCCTGCTCCGGATGCGGAGCCGGTCTATGAATACAAACCACAGAAACTTCGCCTGGTCCGCAGCGAGTTCGAGATTCGCGTGCTGGACGCGCAACTGCGCCCGCCGCGCGCGGTGGTGGTATTTGGCTCGGGTGACGGCGGTTGGAGTGAGTGGGAGGAGGCCGTCTGCAATTGGCTGAGCGATGCTGGCGCGGTCATTGTGACGCTGGATTCCCGAAAATATTGCGAGAAAGATTTCACCCCGGATATCCTGGCGCGTGATATGGCC
Source organism: Verrucomicrobiales bacterium (assembly GCA_031411295.1). Lineage (GTDB taxonomy): Bacteria > Verrucomicrobiota > Verrucomicrobiia > Verrucomicrobiales > V1-33 > JAGNEJ01. The sequence goes on from JANOAV010000077.1 coordinate 12,798, forward strand.
TCACTGGCGGCAGAGGGCTTGAAGGTGGGGGGCGATGGCGCGCTGCCGATCATCTATGCGGGCTGGAGCACTGGAGCCGTCTTGACGGTGCCAGCTGCCGCTTCGCGGAAACATCCAAAGAATTTGGCCGGCATCATGATGTTGAGTGCTGACAGCCGCGGGCGCTACGGACTCCGGCCCAGCGATGAGCTTGGGATCACGCCGGAGGGGCCTGGCACGTTTGCGCTGACAGAATTCAGCAATCAAATGAACGGTCTGCGGGTGGCTCAATTTCATGGTTCCACGGACTTCATGGCCAGCACCACCTGGATTAGATCTTTAAACGCCAATCGCCAACTCTACGAAATTTCCGGGGCCAATCACGGCTTCGACGGGCCGTCGGAAGAGTTCCAAGGGTATCTGCTAAGGGGCTTCGATTGGGTGCTGGGAGATGACACCGCCGCCGCTCCCATGGAAGACCAAGGACTTCCCTACGGACTCTCTCCACTCTGGCCCATCGCGCTGATCGCTATTTCCCTAACGCTGTTCTTTATCTTCAGCCGACGCCACTCATTGCGGGTGTTAGGCTGGGCAGTCATCGTCATGGGCTGGACGAATATTCTGGAGTCGCTGATCACCAAGCCTCCCGGCGTGATTTCTTGGATGGAACAATGGATGCCGCTGGGAGTAAGCGATAAGAGCCGGGTGCTGCTACTGGTAGCCGGATTGAGTTTGCTGGTGCTGGCGCGGGGGCTGCGTCGTCGCAAACGCGCGGCCTGGTGGCTGGGAGTGGCGTTGCTGGGCGGATCGGTGGTGTTGCATTTATCACGGGCGTTTGACTGGCATCATGCGCTGGCGGCCTTCGTGTTGCTGGTGCCGTTAGTGCGCTGGCGACGCGAGTTCTCCGCCCGCTCAGACCGGCCTTCCATTGGCATCGCATGGAAAGTAGCCTTGGGCTTGCTGTTGGCGCTGTTCACGTATGGCACCATCAGTCTGCACGAATACAGCCGCCGTGGAGCCTATGGGGCGGACGGCCTCACTTGGAAAGAATGCGCTCAGGCCTCGGTGGCGGGAGTCTTCGCCCAGAAGTCCGTGGCCGATCACCAGGGCAGCCGGGAAGCCCGGAGCTTCCTGCGCACCTTGCGCGTGGGCGGGCTCTTGAGCGGCCTGGTGGTGCTGGTGCTCTTGCTGCGGCCCGTGGTGCTGCGAGAAGAAATTAACGAGGAGGACCGATCACGCGCAAAAAAAGTGATCGCAGCGCAGGGGAATGATCCGATGGACTACTTTGCGCTGCTGAACGACAAAAGTTACTATTTCAACGAAGACAGCACCGGCTGCGTGGCCTATGCGCTGTGGCGTAATTTTGCAGTCGCCCTAGCCGATCCCATTTGCGCGCCCGAACAGCGCGCGGGGATGATTTCCGGGTTTGTGAAATTCTGCACCCAGCAAGACTGGGAGCCGCTGTTCTACTGCTCACATGTCAGCCAACGAGCGAATTATGAAGCGCAAGGATTGGTCACGCTTAAAGTGGGTGAGGATGCCCGACTGGATGTAAATGAATTCAAACTGGCCGGGGGAAAATTCCAGAACCTCCGCACGGCCCGCAACAAGGCGCAAAAAGCCGGCCTCACCTTCCAGTGGTATGACGCGCAACCCCAGCCGGATCATGGACTGGAGGCGCAGTTGCAATTGCTTTCCAGCGAATGGCTGAAACGAAAGCACGGAGGGGAAATGACGTTCGACCTGGGACAATTCAGCATCCCCACGATTCGGGAACACGGGGTGGCCATCGTGCGCAATCCGGAGGGCCGCATGGAGGCCTTCGCCACTTGGTGGCCGTATGCCCAGGGACAGGGGCGCACGCTGGACATCATGCGAGCACGCGAAGAAGTGCGCGATGTGATGGATTTTCTCATCGTGGAAGCGATGGATCATTTCAAAGCCCAAGGGGTCACGGAAATCAGTCTGGGCAACGCTCCATTAGCCAATGTCGATACCGACACGGAGGGTCATGACCCCACACGCCAAGAACGAGCCGTGAACTTCCTCTTTGAAAATTTCGACCGCTTCTACGGCTACAAACGGCTCTTCAATTTCAAAAATAAATACCAGCCGAACTGGCAGGGACGCTACCTAGCCTATCGACCACGCGTGCCGTTAGCCCTGGTCGGGCTGGCCATTGCCGGAGTGCATTTGCCGCGGGGCTTCATGGGCTTGCTGCGTTCGTAGTCACCGAAGGACGAGCGCTCATCTAACGTTGCCATTTCCTTGCCCGTGCCGCTTTATTTCACCTTGAGGGCTTCGATGTTCTGGCCGCCTTGGTGGTGAATCGCTTTGGTGACTTTGCCTGCTTTATCTTTGATGAATTCAATGCTGGCAGGGACGATTTTCCAAACAAATTCGGTGGCGGACTTGGGGAAGATGGGGGCTTCTGGTTGGTTGGTCATCTTGGCGAAGATTTGGTTGTCTTTGCGGGTGACCGTGAGGGTCATGGCCGGAGAGTATTGGTAGTCTCCAAGGATGGCATTGTATTCGGCATCGGTGAGTTTCATCTCGTCCGTTGCCGGGAGGCGGGTGGCATTGAAGGTGGTGCCGTTTTGGGTGTGCTGGGCGGCGGTGATTTCGCTTTTTTCGTTGGCGATAAATTTCACTTTGGCGTCGGTGACCTTCCAGAAAAACTCGCGGGTGCCGGAGGGGAAGATTTCATATTTCTCCTGACCGGTCAGTTGGGCGTAGAGTTTATCTCCTTCGACAGTGACAGTGAGGATGGCGGTTTTATAGTCGTAACGACCGACGAGAGCGGCGTAGGTCTTGGGATCCACGTTGGCGTTAACGGTGGGTGCAGGGATTTTCTTGATTTCCTCTGCGAGAACATTTTTGCCGATGGTCTGGGCGATGGCAGTGGGCTCAAGGCCTTTGATGGTGGGAAGGGCGTTGGCGAGGACGATGACGGTGGTGCGCTTGGTGGGGAAGTAAAGCAGATCGCTGGACCAGCCGTTGAGACCTCCGCTGTGGTCGATGCTGGGGAGCCCGCCGAGTTCTCCCATGACGAGGCCGTAGCCGTAGCGCATGCCTTCGACGCCTTCCGGAAGGGTGACGGGCGTGGTCATCGCTTTGTAGGATTCGGCGTTGAGGACCTTGCCGTTGTGCAGGGCTTCGCTCCATTTAAAAAGATCCTCGGCGGTGGAATAGAGGGCACCAGCTCCGCCGGCCCAGCTCATGTCCCATTCGAGCGCGGGCTTGGCCACGCCATCGGTGACTTCGTAGCCTTTCGCGGCTCTGGGTGGCGGGTTGGCGTTGTCATAGATGCCGGTGGACTGCATGACGAGGGGTTTGAAGAAAGTTTCTTCCAAATAGGCACCGAACGATTTCCCGCTGACCTTGGCGACGATCTCGCCAGCGAGGAAGTAGGCGGAGTTGTTGTAGTGGAAGCCTTTGCCGGGCGCGAAGTCGGGGGTGTCACCCTGCATGGACTTGATGAGTTTTGCCGGGGTGGTGGGTCGCGGGACTTGTTGGAGGAAGCCCGGTCGGTCGGTGAAACTATGAATGCCGGAGGTGTGGGTGAGGAGCTGATGCAGCGTGATTTCCTTGGCGTTGGGGATGTCTGGGAAGTATTTGGCGAGCGGGTCTGTGAGGCTCAATTTCCCAGCTTCCGCGAGTTTCAAAATGGCGGCGGCGGTGAACTGTTTGGTGATGGAGCCGATGCGGAATTTGGTGATGATGGCCAGGGGAGCGACATTTTTGTCCGAACCAGCGGGGGGAGCATGGCTAAACCAAGGCGCCGTTGCAGACCCGGGTATTTTCTCTTCGATGTTGGCGAAGCCGAAGCCGCGGTTATAGATGATCTTTCCCTCCCGCGCATAGAGCACCATGAGGGCATGCGAGTCGCCTTTCGTAAGCCCTTCGATATACTCGGCGGTTCTCTCCTCTGGTGTGGCCTCCTTGGCTCGGAGGGAGGCGGAGAGGAGTCCGAGGGTGAGGCAGAGATGAAGTGAGATTTTCGCGATCATGCAGTCGAGAGTATCAATCGGTGCGGTTACGTCAATCCCTTCCATGGTGGTGGAGGTGACGGTCCCGATGACACTGCCGGCTCATTCCCTGACGTTCGTGATCGTTTTGCACGTCAATGAGGGATTGTCGGATGTCGCCCGGTTCCTTAATATCCGAAGATGATTACCCGTCGCCATTTCTTTCAAGCCAGTGCCGCCACCTTTATTGCCACCACTCTGCATGCGCAGGAGAAACCCAGCCTGCGCAAGGCGGTCAAGATTGGCATGATCGAAGGGAAGAGCTTCCTGGAGAAATTTCAGTTGATCAAGAAACTTGGATTTGAAGGCGTGGAGATGGACAGCCCGGGCTGCAATGAAGCGCAACGGCAGGAAGCCAAAGAGGCCGCCGCCGCCACCGGCATCACCATTCATGGCGTCGTCATTTCCAGTCACTGGGGCGTGCGGCATTCCGATCCCAGCCCTGAGGTGCGGGCGAATGCGATGAAGAATTTGTTGGGAGCCATCGACGACGCGAAGTTCTGGGGCGCCACCACGGTGCTGCTAGTGCCGGGAGCCGTGAAGAATGCCGAGACGGAAAATTTCGACCAAGTCTGGGAACGCTCCACGGCGGCTGTGAAGGAGGCCCTGCCTTATGCGGAAAAGGCCGGCGTAAAGATTGCGATCGAAGTGGTGTGGAATAATTTCATCACCAAGCCCGAGCAGATGATCAAGTATGTGGATCAGTTCAACAGCCCGTGGGTGGGCACCTATTTCGATTGCTCGAACATGCTGAAATATGGCGTGGCTTCGGCGGAATGGATCCGGCTGTTAGGGAAACGCCTGCTGAAATTTGACTTCAAAGGCTACAGCAACGCCAAGGCGAAAGCAGCGGGTAAGGATGGCGCAGGCTTCGGGGTTAAGATCGGTGAGGGTGATGAAGCCTGGCCGGATGTGCTCAAGGCCTTGGATGAAGTCGGCTATATCAAGAACACCGGTGGCTGGGCGACCTCAGAAGTTGGCGGCGGAGGTGAAGCCGTCCTCAAGGATGTGGCCGAACGCATGAATAAGGTGCTCGGCCTGTAACGAGCCTACGCGAAACTCTTGCATCCGACGGGAGCATCTGCTTAGACTGCCTCCATGTCCTACAATAACGAACACGTCCTCGTCGTCCGCCGCTCCCTTTTCGACGAATTGGGTGCCTTCCAAGGTATTTCCACCGAAGTGGGTAAATATTTGCCTGAGTTCCTGAATCCCTCGCAAAACTTCTTCCTCTCGCGTGATGCTGCCGAAACGGACCCGTCCCACAAACAGATCATTCCCTACGCGATCTTCCATTGTCAGGGAAAATTGCTGCACTATGTGCGGGGCAAGAAAAGTGGCGAACAACGCCTGGCCGCCAAAGGCAGCCTGGGCATTGGCGGACATATCAATTCAGAAGACGCGGAGCAGGCTTCCTTGGAGCGCGATACTTACCTCACGGGAGTGGAACGGGAAATCAACGAGGAGCTGAAATTGGACACCCCATACCAGCAACGCATCGTGGCGCTGCTCAATGATGATTCCAACGACGTCGGCCAAGTGCATCTGGGCATCGTGCATGTCTTCGATTTGGAATCCGAGTCCGTCGCGCCAAACGAAGCGCCCATCACGCAGTTGGAATTTCTGAGTCGCGACGAACTCCTAGCACGGCGGGATCTCTTGGAATCCTGGAGCCAGTTCTGCCTGGACCACTGGGATCAGTTGCTGGGATCATAAGACGAATGTGGGTCAGCCCGCTGGGCTGATCTCCCAAGGCCTGAGCAGCCCAGCGGGCTGCTCCACATTCTGCCGAATCTCATAACTTCAAACGCGCCCCAGGAGCACGCCCTTGAAGTAGCTCTTGCCGCCGGTCAGTGGGATCACATCCAAGGCGGGATAGGACGCCAGCACCTGATAGGATTCGCTGAATTGACTGAGAAGCAACTGCTCGCAAAAGAGCCAGCAGGTATAGTCTGCGACGTAGATCTCCGCAGGAACATGTTGGATGACGATGCGATGCCGATCGCCCTCCCAGTAAGGCGTGCGTTCAAGCAAAATATACGGAGCCTTGAGGCGACACAATTCCTCGATGATTTCCGTAGCTTGAGGCAGAAAGTGCAGGCTACTTGACAACAGAACCACATCCGGTGGATAACAAGCCACCGATTCAGCAATGGACTTGTAGAAAGTGACTCGCGCGTTGGAAAATTCCGCCTGCCCGCAGTCCACGTAATGCGGTTGTTCCACCACACACCAGTGAAGCTCCGGAATCGCATCGAGCCAGGGACGACAGGCAAAATAGGTGCTGGCCAAGGCTCCGCCAAAGTCCAGCACCGTGAGTTTCCCCTGCTGCCTGGCGGCAGCGGGCAGCAGTCCGGCAATCGTGGAGAAGGGATATTCTGGAATGTCCATGAGCACCGAATCGCGCTCATAAACAGCCTCGCCCGAGACGATCTTGCGCATGGCATTCCGCGTCGTTTCCAAAATATTAGTAGCGGCGTATCCGCCACACTCCGCACTAGCGGCATCCCATGTCGCGTAATCCCCATCGAACCGAAGCCGGTCCTGCGGTGGCGTGAGCGCTGCTGCGACAGGCTTATCCTTGGGATCGCTTTTAGGTGATTGCCTGACTTTCTGTTTCCGGGGTGGTGGCGCAGGAGGGCGGGCGACTCCAAGGTTCCTGAGCAACTTCACGATGACGGCCCTGCCTCCACTAACATGGAAGATACCAGCTCGGACTTTTGCCGTCAGTTCACGCCATGTTTGAGGGATGACTGGCTGTTCGTGATCGGTTCGGGTCGCTGTCGCTTGCGGCTGAGTTTCTAGTTGCTTCTCCCATGGCCGCAGCGCCTGCAACCAAGGAGCCACCACGGCCTTGCGGAGGATCCGGTGGTAAGGCGCCTGGTAAAGCGCGAACGGCAGAGCGACCAGCCAAGGCTTGGGGAATTGGAAGCCATGGAAATGGAAAAAGATCAATCGTTGACCATCGACCATCACCGTTGCTAACTCGCCACTCAACTTATGGGATCGGATGCTCCACGGAGCAAGGTTCGCCCCCGGATGCTGGACGACGTGAACGCCGGAAAACCGCACCGGGAAGTCATCCAAATATTTCTGATCCGCAAATCGTCCTGCCTCCACCCGGTCATGGCACCACTCGGCACAACGCTCCGCCCACCACTGCAAACACGGCCGACCACTGGCATCCTGACGAAACGTCATCCAGCCAACGTTGAACTCACCGTAAATAACATTACCAGCGAGATCGGGCGGAAAGCGATGCGAGATAATGGCGACCGACTGCGCTCCCAACTCAGCAAAGATTGGCTCTGGACTGGAGAAGAAATACAGATCAGCATCCAAATAAGTCACCAGTGCATCCGCCTCCGCTTTCCCCATGAGTTCGAGCAGCAGGAAAGGCGTGCAAGTGAAGTAATATTCCACCAGCGTTCGGTTGGATTTCGTTTCGCACAAGGCAGGCCAGGATTGCTCCAACGCATCGAGCGTTATCAACTCCAAATCATTCCAAGCGACCTGTCGCACGAGCGCTTCGCAGGCCCCGGAGAGGCAAAGCACTGTGAACTTAGCATTTGGTTGATACTGCCGCAAACTCTGCAGCATTGCCATGCCACGCGAAAAATACCGTTCGTCGAAGTAGGTGCAAAAGTGGCGTTGCGTCATTAGAGGCAGACCATGTGGATGGTTGCCACCTTGTCACCCAAAATATTCGGGAGCATCATCAAGACTGGCAGACTGGCCTGTCTTGCCTTCGTGATGAAATAAGCTGCCAACCGGTATCCTAGCCAAGTATCCTGCATCAAAAGCCAGAACTCCTAACCCAATCCCTGCTGCAAATCTCTAAACACCCGCACTTCTCTCACATCCACTCTTTTGAGTTTCCTGGCACCAGACTTCCGATTCTTCCCAAGCCGATCCCGCACCGACCCGAACACCGTATTAATTAATCCAGCGCTCCCGAAAATCCCGCCCCGTATAAAATAGTTCACCTTCAGACGCAGCATCTGCCCCCGGGATGGTTTACCACCTGCTGCATGAACCTTCTCAACCTCGTCCAAACTGAAACCAGCCCAAGCCGGTGTGACCTCGCTCCCGTGAATCTCCTGCCCTTCTCCGAATAACCACAGGCGATACCGCGCAGCCACCGCGTCCCCTGAGCCCAATTCCTCCGATCCAACAAATCCCTTAGACTGCGCAGCTTCAACCCCTAAAATCTGGGCTCAACGGGAAATAGTGGGGAGTTTTGTGGAACCTTCCTGGAAGAACCTGGTTTGCAAAAAAAACTCTGGAGCCGGATTTTGCCTTACCCAAAGGCCGGAACGCGATTTTACCAATAGGTAATGGCCGTCCTTGCCGCTACAAAACTCCCCACCAACTCCCGTCGCGCCAAAAAATCTACCGGCTTATGTGCCTGCAGGTGGTTCCGCATGCAGGAAATGAGCATTCTGGATTCGTCCAGCTTCCCGCTGTCCATCAGCGCGGTGGCGAGATGCCGCGAACACACGATCCAAATGCGCAACAATTCATAATTTTCCGGCGCGGTGCCGACTTTCTCAACCAGCACCTTTCGGGAGAACAGCTTTTACTCAATCGCTTCCTCGAAGCGTTTCTGATTGGGCACACTTTATTCATACAAGCACTGCATCCGCGCCAATTCCTGCTGCACCTGCCGCTCAGGGGAATTTTGCTTTGCCAGCATTTTGTAAACTTCGAGTCCCTCCTCCTACACTACCAATTGCCTCCAACCACTGTGCCCGCGCATGCTGCGGCATGAGCAGCGTGCGATAGAGCCAAGCCTTGTTCTTCAGCGCACTTGAATCCACCGTTTGGTTTCGACCACAAGAAGGATCAAAATTGCAAAATCATGATCAGTTTCACAGGGGTGAGTGCACGTTTATGCCAATCTACGAAAACATCATTGCCACCGTGGGGCACACCACATTGGTTAAACTCAATCGCATTGCTGAAGGTCTGCCTGCGCAGATCGCACTCAAGGGCGAGTGCAAAAAACCTCTCGGCAGCGTGAAGGACCGCATTCGTGAGCTTTGGTGGCGAGTTGGCACCAAAATTTATTGGAGTTCATGCCGCAGATAAATTTGCGCCACGTTTGATAGGACCGCTTTCCGCCGTGTTGAAGCTGGCGCATCCGTTGTTTGTGGTGATGGAGAAATTCAGTCTTCTCCTCAAGCGCGCGCCCACCACGGCCAGCGCTGGGAGTGATCACATCATGGACATCGTGACACTGGTGGAAGCCGCGCGTGCCGAGCAGGTGCTGCATAACCGGGAGGAAATTATCATCATCCACGCGGCCACCTTGTCTGCGCGTCGTGTCCGCACCGCCATGGTGCCGCGGGATTCCGTGGCGTTCTTCGATGCCCGCCAATCCTTGCTGGAGAACGTCCAGCGACTAGGGCCAAAGTTGCACCGCAGCTATCCTGTCAGTGCGGATGGCACTTCTGGACGCATCACGGGCTACATTCGGGTGCGGGAATTGTTTGTGCAAAATTTAAGCCACCCCAAGCCAGGCGAGCCCAAAGGAGATTGCCATCAACTCATCCGGCCCGTCCCGCACATCGATGAACGCTCCACCCTGACACAACCTCTTGCACTCTATTTGGATCAATCAGAAATCGCAGTGCTCGTGGATAACAGCGCGGGGGAAGTCTCCGGCTGGATCCCCATGGACGACGTCATGAAAGTCCTCATGGGACAACGAATTTAATCACCGATCCAATAATAATTCATTCTCGTGGCAATTTCCTACTTGCGCGATGTAGATTAAAGAATTAAGCAAGTTTTATGAGATTAACGAAACGCGGAGAATACGCCCTGCGCACGCTCATTCGACTGGGAGTGGCCCAGCGGATGGGAACGCCGATCGTGTCCGTGTCTCGTTTGGCAGAAAGTGAGCACATTCCGGCAAAGTTTCTGGAGAACATTCTGGCCGATTTGAAGGCCGAAGGTTACGTTGAAGGAATTCGTGGGAAGGCAGGTGGAGCGAAGCTTTGTTGCGATGTGGACCAAACCAAAATGGGCGAATTGGTAAGATTTCTGGATGGTAAACTAGCCCCCATAGGTTGTGCCAGTGAGACTTCTTACGAGCCCTGCTCCTGCCCGGACGCAGATCACTGCGGGCTGCGCATGTTGATGATCGACGTGCGCAACGCGATCTCTAACATTTTAGATCGATACTCGCTGGGGGATGTCATCACCGTGACCATGAAGAAAATGGAGCGGGATGGACTGATGCCCATGGTCCAATCGAAAGCCCAACCCATCAAGCGGAACAAGCTTCCCGCCAAGCCCCGCTATGCTGATCCTACGGATGGCTTCCTGGCCGGTCTCGTCACCGGCCTCGGCCAATTGAAGAAGTAATCCGCCTTGAATTTCCTTGCCCACCACCACCCGTGGAGGCATCCCCAAAAAAATCACCTCACCTGCCAAGGCTCTGACCGGACCACCGGAGGCTGCTTTGACGCATTTCATCATATCCATGAATCGTCGAAATTTCCTATCATTGTCCGCCCTGACTGCCACCGGATTCACTGCGTGCAGCAAGTCCTCCACCGCCCCAGCCAACGCCCCGGTGCGGTTTGGGCATTTCCCCAACATTACCCACGTGCAGGGCTTGGTGGCGCACGCCCTGAGCCGTCAGGGGAAAGGCTGGTATGAGGAACGCCTTGGGGTGCCGGTCGAATGGTATGTCTTCAATGCAGGGCCGGAAGCCATGCAATCCATCTTTGGTCAGGCGCTGGATGTAACTTACATTGGTCCCAGTCCGGTGCTCAATGGCTATGCCCGTTCCAAGGGCAAGGAAGTTCGGGTGTTGGCAGGTGCCGCCAATGGTGGTAGTGCGTTAGTGGTTCGCAAGGACTCCGGCATCAAGACCGCAGCTGATTTCAAGGGAAAGAAAATTGCCTCTCCTGAAGTGGGCAATACTCAGGATGTGCAGTTGCGGGCCTGGTTGGCGGATCAAGGCATCAAGGTTACCCTAACGGGAGGTGAAGCCACCATCATGCCGACGAAGAATCCGGACCTGCTCGGACTGTTCCAGCAGGGTGCGCTGGATGCTGCCTGGACCGCGGAGCCCTGGGTCACGCGACTGGAATTGGACACCGGAGCGACGGTATTTTTGGACGACAAGAAAACGAATGTCGCATTGCTGGCCGCAGGGGTAACCTTTCTCAATGAACGTCCGGAGTTGGCCAAAAAGCTCGCAGCAGCGCACCGTGAGTTAACGGATTGGATCAATGCGCATCCCGCCGAGGCGCGTGCTTTGATTAAATCTGAACTGAAAGCGCTCACCAAGAGCGAGCCGCCAGATGCGGTGCTGGACAAGGCGCTGGCACGCGTAACCCTCACCAACGATATTTCCCGTCCCTCGCTGGAGCAGATGGTGCAGAGCGCGCAGAAGGCGAATTTCCTGCAGGACATCCCCGCGTTGGATCAATTGCTAGTCAATCCATAATTAGCCGATGTCCCTCCAAGCAGAACTCCTCAACGCTCCTCCTGCCAAGCTCACGGTAGATCACGTTAGTAAGATTTACCGTAGTGAAAGCAAAACAACCCATGCGCTCGATGATGTTAGTCTGAACGTGAGTGAGGGGGAATTCATCTGCCTTTTGGGGCCCAGTGGGTGCGGCAAAAGCACCCTGCTGAATCTCATCGCAGGCCTGGAACCGCCAGATGCAGGATCGCTCTCTGCCGATGGCGAAATCATTACCGGGCCGGGCCGTCAGCGCATGGTGATGTTTCAGGAGCATGCGTTGTTTCCGTGGCTAAATGTTACCCAGAATGTGCTGTTCGGTTTAAACCTGAAACCTCACCTAACGGACGAGGATCGCGCGGGAGTTGCTGCCGCGTTTATTGAAATCGTGGGACTGACTCCATTTGCCAAATCGAACATTCATGAACTCTCCGGCGGCATGAAGCAGCGGGTGGCGCTGGCCCGCGCTTTGGCTCCGAATCCCCAAGTGCTCTTGATGGATGAGCCCTTTGCAGCGCTTGATGCCATGACTCGCGAGCAGCTCTACGATGACCTCCAGAAAATTCAGAAGAAGCGACGCAAGACCATCATCTTTGTGACTCATAACGTCCGGGAAGCCGTTTGCCTGGGGGATCGTGTGCTGCTCTTCACGCCGCGGCCCGGTAAGATCCGTGCGGAGTTCAACGTGGATCTGCCACGCCCCAGAGACATCAACGACGTGGCAGTGGCGCAACTGGCCTCCACGATTACCGCCGAACTCAAGAACCTCCTCCAGCAAAATCCCTCATGAAACCCACCACATCACTAACCGTTCGACTGCTGCGAGCCTGTAGTCTCTTTGGGGCGCTGCTGGTGCTGTGGGAATACGGTTCCCGTCAGGAGTGGTGGAGTTCGCTCACGATTCCTTCGCCAACCGAGATCGGTAAATATTTGCTCGAAAGCATTCAGGACGGTGACATGATTACGGCCTGCGTCGTGACCATGAAACGACTGCTCATCGGCTACACCATTGGGGTGATCGTGGGGATTCCACTTGGATTGCTCACGTCGCGATTTCAGTTCGCGAGCGACACGCTCGGCGTAAGTGCGCTCGGACTGCAAACGTTGCCCAGCGTGTGCTGGGTGCCCCTGGCGCTCATCTGGTTCAAGCAGAGCGAGGCCGCCATGCTCTTCATTGTGGTCATGGGCACGCTTTGGGCGGTGCTGTTAGCGACGGATCACGGCATTCGTCAAATTCCGCCCATCTATCGTCGCGCCGCCAGCACCATGGGATCGAGCGGATTCCATTTGCTCCGCCGCGTGCTCCTGCCCGCCAGCCTGCCACTGATCGTGAGCGGCACCAAACAAGGCTGGGCTTTCGCCTGGCGCTCACTCATGGCGGCGGAACTTTTCGTCACCATTCCATCGGGCACCGGCCTGGGCCACCTCATGGAAATGAGCCGCAACAACCTCCGCATGGATCAAGTGGCCGCCATTATGTTTGTCATTCTGATCATCGGATTCACCGCCGACAAAATCATCTTCAGCCCCTGGGAACGCTTTCTGCGCAAACGCTGGGGACTTACCGTGTGATCAATTACCCAAGAGATTAGACGTGGAAATACACGTGCGATCTGATCCCCACAAACGACACGGTAGTGATGAATGATGCTGTCACCCCGGGGTCGGCGGTTGCTGCATGCTTCAAAAGTGCTAATTGCCATCGCCCCGAACGATCTGGTAAACTTTAACCCCGCCGACGAATCCAATTGTTGTGCCGTCGCAGCGGCCCCCAGCCTCCGCTCGGTTCATGGGCAACCACTGGCGTAACCCAGGTCCACATCGTCACAGGGCAGATCAGCTTCACATAATGGTCGAGTAACAATTACTCAGTCAAAAACCTTCGCCTCACCACGTCCTGCGGAAGCGGAGGAAACCACGCCCAGCCATGGGTAAGGGAAACGTTGCCTCCTCCGCATCGCGTGTGGCAGGGGTAGTCAGCGTTTGCCATGCGTCACTCAGGGTGGCATTCCACTCCGGCACCCAACCAGTATTTCCCGGCCCCATCAATTCCAGCCCATCCACCGTCTGCGTAAGGTTCACTGGTGGGGCCTCGTCGTCTCCATCGAGAACTTCCGAGTCGTCTTGATCGATGCTGTAATTCGATCCCATATAGGGCGGCACGCCGAGGAATGTCAGCACATCCTCCTGCTCCAGTCCTGCCAGCAACTCCAGCTGCGTTAACCCCGGTTCGTCTTCCTGATCTCCATGCCAGCGCAGGTCTTCCCCGGACCAAAGGAACGCCTGCAAGCGGCCCTGCCAGCGGCCCCGGGCCACGGCATCCACCTGCCCCACGAGAGTGGCTTGTGCCTCCAGCGTGGAAATTTCAGCGCGCAGCGAATTGCTGGTTCGGTTTGTCAGGGTGACGGTGCGATTGAACCCCACCGCTGGAACCGTGCTCGTATCCATACATTGCAAATACGCCACCACATCGGCAAAATCCCCCGCTGTCAGGCCGGTATCCGCCACGAGATGCACCAGCGGCAACACCGATTGACTGCCATCATGCAAATACCCGAAACCACTCAGCGTGCTGCCGGCCTCCGGGGTGAAATTTCCCCGCCGATACAACGTGTGCAGTGGAGCCACGCGGAAGAATTGCGCAGAGCCCGTCAACGCTGGATCCGGCACGCTGTAGTTGGAGCCTCGCGTGCCCGCGTGACAAGTGGCGCACTTGCTGCTGCTGGCTTCAAATTTCGCTTTGCCGATCTCAGGGTTTCCTCCAGCCAGGCCAGTGGGCAGCGTGTTCTCCAGCTTGAGATTCGGGTTGGGTGGCAAATTCACGCTAACTAAATAATCCAACAGCAACTGCAACTCTGTAATCGGCAGCGGACTACCGCCTAACTTGTTGGCGAAATTTGAGTTAATGGCCAGCAACCCGTGATCGCCCCGCCAGTTGTAGGGCGGAAAGGCGGCGGCACTCCGCAGTGTTGGCGTCAGCATGGGGCCCTTCATGGGATGATAGGATCGGGTGCCCACCGTGGTCATTTCGCCAGCGGGATCACCCAGATCCCACGCCAACCCATCGCGATCTCCGTCGATGTGGCAGGACGCACACGACATGGTGCCATGGGCCGAGAGCCTGGCATCATAGAGATAGCCGCGGCCTTCGGCAATAAAGTCCGGCATCAACAGGCGACTTCCCGCAGGAACTTCCGCCAGCACAGATTCCGTGCTGGTATCGATGACTGAAACGGAGTTCGCCATGCGATTCATCACATACAATCGGGGGCGCGATGGATGCAGCGCCAGTCCACGCGGCCCACGCATCGCCTTCGTGTCAGCACCGGCCGGGCGCACATCCACCCGCGCCAGCACGGTGCCATCTGCGCCTAACTTGGCCACCCGATCTGATCCATACACCGCCAGCCAGCCATGCGAACCATCGGGTGCCCAGACCAAGCCCGTAGGCTGAGCCAGCGCCACGGCAGCGGTGGAAGGGTTCGGTGGTGCATTGTAATCCACGCCCGGATTGAGATTGAAGTTGGTTACCGAATTCGTTGTTAGGGAAATTTGTGCCACACGATTATCCACCGCGTGAGCCCGCAGGTTAGGCTGGAAGCGAACCGCATTGTGCGCCTCGGTATTGGCCACCCAGAGGTCGCCCGTCGTGGGATGCACCGCCAGATCGAAGAGATTCGTGCCCACGCCAGAGTGCCAGTGGATGATTTGATTCGTGCCGGGATTAATTTCCGCCACATCGTGATCTGTCACGCTGTAATTCAATCGGGCGTCACCCGTGGCTACGATCAGACCCGTTTGCGGAGCGGGCGGCAGGGCGGCATTGGTTGGTGCAGGTGGAGCAGGAGCTTGGGCGGCGGGCAGCGTGGTAGTGCCATTTCCTGATAGCAAGCAAGCCACAAATACCCGCTGACCATCAGCACTGACCGCCAGAGCGCGCGGAAAATTTCCGTCCACCGGAATGGTGGCCGTTTCCACATGGGAGATGCCATCCAGCACCCGAATCACCTGTGACTGCGCACAAGTCACGAAGGCTTTGCCTTGGGCGAACACGACATCGGCAGGTTCATCCGGCACGGAGATGGTATCCAGCACACAACGCCGACTCAGGGAAACAATGGATATGCTATCCGAAACTTCATTGACCACCCAAACCTCATCGGTGGTGCGCTGCCGCAAACTGACTGGCTCCAACCCAACGGGAATTTCCGCCACCAACACGGGCTCGGGATTAGCCGCATTAGAAATATCAAACACCGCCAGCCGCGCATGGGGCGTGTTCAGCGCCAGCAACTTCATGCCATCCGCCGACACCGCCACGGGATGCATCTGCCGACCCTCGAAATGCACGAAGGGAGAATGTGCCACCACCCTAAGTTGAAGGCAAGCCAGCACCAATACTACCCGTCCGAGCGAGCGAAATAAAGATATGAACATGGCAGACGGTGTAGCACGCTGCCGCGCCTCTTGGAAAGTAGTAATTTACACCCGCCAAATTTCCGCTTGGCAAGCATCGGGGCCGCGTGCAGTGGCATAGCCATATGGGAATGACGGAACAAGCTGCGATTTACCACTTTCTGCCCCTGACACGCTATCGTGGGGCGGGCCCGTTGTTGGCGGACCTGTTGGGCCGGGGGATCACGCCAGTATTGGATTTGGAGGACAGTGTGCAATGTGTCTTCGACCCCGAACGGAACCTGCAGCTTAAGGAGCAAGCGCGTCATGGCCTCCGCCAGTTGGCTCCTATTCTGGCTGCGCAGGGAGTGGCCCCTGGGCAGATCATGTTGCGGATCAATCATGCCGAGACTCCGCACTATGCGGCTGACCTGGCGGTCGTGATTGATTGCTTTGCGGAAGGATTTATTCCGGAAATTCTCCTCCCAAAGGTCGCGCAACCGGAAGACCTCCTGGATTGCCAGAACCGCCTCCAGTCCGCCACCAGCCACGTGGTGCGCATTAGCCCACTAATCGAAAGCGTTCCAGGGATCGCACGACTAAACGAGATTCTGGCGGCCCCGGCTCCCGGCAGCGGAGCGGTTTTCGGTTACTTTGACTATGCGGTGGACGCGGGCCATTGGCCGATCAACAGCCAGTTCTCCCCGGAGTTCTGGAAACTAGTCTTACATATTAGAGAGGTCATTGAGCAGAGCGGCGTGCGTTACATTCATCCGCCCTATCCACACCTCACGGATGAGGTCGGACTGCTAAGAATCAAGTCGATGCTGCAGGCGACAGGTTCGGCGGCCTTTGGCATCTGCTCGCTGAGCACTGCTCAGAGCGCCGTGCTGGAGCGGTCGGTGCCTGCTGCGCTCATGAGATACGAGTCCTCAGCATTCCAGGAAACTGCGGCCAGCTTCCGCGCCCGTGCCGAGTGGGTGGTGGAGTTGTTCGAATTTGGTCGGGCCCATAAACGTAGTTTCGCCATCTCCGAAGGGTATTTTATTTCCCCGCATGAATATTGGCTGGCCAAACGCTTTCTCGAAAGGACTCCCGCGTGAAACCCCAGTGCCTTGCCATCATGGGCGGCTGTCTCAACACTGGATTTAATCTGGTGCCGCTCAATTCACTCTACCACCGCATCCTGGTGAAAGCCTTGCAGGCAACGCTGGAGGCGCCTGTGCAGGTGCGACTGGGGCGCATGGAGAGCAGTCAGATGGCAGTCATGCAGGAACAGGCGCTGGCCCTGCTGGACGAGAGTCAGGCGGATCTCCTGATCGTGCAACTGCGGCCGGAAATGCTCTGGGGATTGTTTAGTCAGGTTTGGCTAGCACGCAGCGGCTCCGGCTTGGCCCGGCTCCGCCGTAATCCTCACGCCCAATACGGGCCGCGGTGGCCAGTGGGATTGGAGGAAGGCCTGACTCCGATGATGAATCGTTTCCATGTCCCCAATCTCTGGTTAGGGAGAATCTGCGGCCTGGAGCATACTGGCCTGGCTTTACTCACCGGATTGATCACCGCTGTGCGAGACGCGGCCCGAGCCCGGGGTGCGGAATTAGTGCTCTTCAGCCCGATCTTTGGAGAAATCTATCACCCCACTTTCCGCCGCTATGTGGCGAAGCGCATCCTGCCCGTGCTGGGTCAATTGGAGGTGGCCATCATTGATCTGCTGGGCTCGCCCGCGCTGGGTGAACCCTCCTGTTGGGTGGGCGACGGTTATCACCTGAATGCCAACGGTCATCAGGAGGTGGCACGCCTCACGCAGGCCACGGTGGAACCGATTCTACGGGCCAGGTTGGCCCAAACGGAAACGGATGGTTAGCGGTTAGCCCCAAGCGGCTCAAGCTCCGACAGAACCTTGACTATGTGACAGTGGAAGCAGCAACTCTCCGACTTACCCAACCGGAGCTTCGGCCTTCTTTTCCTTGTGGGTGCTCTGGATATAAAGCTCGCGGAGTTGTTTGAAGTCCACGGCCACGGGGCTTTCGGCCATGAGGTCAGCTCCTTTGTTGTTCTTAGGGAAGGCGATGACTTCACGGATGCTGTCTTCACCACTAACCAACATGGCGACGCGGTCCAATCCCAGCGCCAGGCCACCGTGCGGGGGCGCGCCGAATTTGAAGGCGTCGAGGAGGTGACCGAATTTCTCTTCTTTTTTCTCTTCGGTCACGCCTAACACCGTGAACATTTTCGACTGAAGTTCGCGTTCGTGGATCCGAATGCTGCCGCCACCGAGTTCGTAGCCGTTGAGGACCACGTCGTAAGCTTCGGCCCGCACTTTGCCGTAGTCACCTGCGTCCAGCAGCGCCACGTCCTCCGCCTTGGGGCGGGTGAACGGGTGGTGCACTGCGACCCAGTGGCCGTCTTCTTCGCTAAAGGCTAACAGTGGGAAATCGACGACCCACAGGAAATTGAATGCGGTGCTGTGCTTGGTTAGCTCCTGCATGGAAGCCGCTTCCAGGCGCACGCGACCCAGGATGGTGCTGACCAATTCCCAAGCACCTGCCACGAAGAAGACCAGATCCCCTTCTTCAATGTTCATCGTCTTGGTGAGGTCCGCCTTTTCTGCATCCGTGAAGAATTTCCAGAGCGGGGACTTAATTTCCCCACCTTCCGCCTTGAGGAAGGCGAGCGTCTTCACAGGCAATCCGGCTTGGATGGCAATTTCGTTTAAGCGGTTCATCTGGCCGGTGGTGATGCCGGCAAAGCCTTTGCAGTTAATGGCTCGCACGATGCCGCCGCCATCCAGCGTGCTGCGGAAAATCTTGAATTCGGTCTTGGCGAACACCGCTCCGATATCCGTGATCTTCATGTCGAAACGCGTGTCCGGTTTGTCGGAACCGTAGTCGTCCATCGCTTGCTGGTAGGTCATTTGCGGGAACGGACGGGGCACGTCCTGACCCGTGCCGACCTTGAACATATCCACCAGCAATCCTTCGACTAACGTCACTATGTCCTTCTGCTCGATGAAACTGGCTTCGATATCGATCTGGGTGAATTCCGGTTGGCGGTCCGCGCGCAAATCTTCGTCGCGGAAGCAGCGGGCGATTTGGAAATATTTCTCCAGCCCGGCCACCATCAGGAGTTGTTTATACTGCTGCGGTGCCTGCGGCAGTGCGTAAAATTTACCGGGATTCAATCGGCTGGGCACCAGGAAGTCACGCGCACCTTCGGGCGTGGGATTGGAAAGAATCGGTGTTTCCACTTCGATGAATCCAGCCTGATCCAAGTAGTTGCGGGCCGCGGTGGTAATTTTATGGCGCGTGCGGATGTTGCGGTTCATGCGTTCCCGACGCAGGTCAAGGAAACGATATTTCATCCGCAGGTCTTCGTTAGAGAGTTCCCGGTCCAACTGGAACGGTAGCACTTCGGCCTTGTTCAGCATCGTCAGCGCGTTGGCCACAATTTCAATTTCTCCGGTGCCAAGCTTGGCGTTCTCGGTGCCAGCGAGACGAGCTGCCACTTGGCCAGTAATTTGGATGACGTCTTCATCGCGCAGTTTCTCCGCCAGCGTTAGCGAGTCGGCATTTTCTTCGGAACGGAAGACGACTTGGGTCAGACCTTCACGATCCCGCAGGTCCAGGAAAATCACGCCGCCCTGATCCCGCACGGTATTGACCCAACCGCACAAGGTGATAGTCTGACCAATGTGGGCGGGGCGGAGTTCGTTGCAATGATGGGTGCGATACATGATGGATGGTGGTGATTGAAAAATGGGAATTCGCAGCAAAGGAGGAAATGGGTCGCTGCGGGGAAACGCGGTTGGGCTGACGGGCAAGATGCCCGTGCCACGGGGGGCGGGAATTTGCCCGAGGCGGGCGGGATTGCAACTAGGGAAATCAGGCCGCCGCCATCATGATAAATGAGGACTATGGAGGATCGCCCCGTGGCCTGGCCAAAGCACGTCCCAGGCCTTGGTGGTGGCGGCTTCCGGAGCGGAAGTATAGAAAATTTCACGCCCAGGCACCTCCGTCGTCTGGAGCAGCCCGGCAGAGTGGAGCCGACTGGCCACCTGCCGTGCGACGGCCGCTCCGGTATCAACTAACGTGACCCCGGGGCCAGCAATCTCCTGGATCAGCGGTTTGAGGAACGGATAGTGGGTGCAGCCCAGCACAATCGTGTCCGCCCCGGCCTCCAGCAAAGGGTGGACAAAGTGGGCGACGAGTTTTCGGGTCTCCGGGGAATCCAAGTCCCCAGCTTCCACGCATTCGACCAAGCCCGGGGCCGGTTGCGTGACTACGCGCACGCCGCTGGCGAACTTGTCCAGCAATCCGGCAAACTGAGCGCTCTGGAGCGTCCCCACCGTGGCCAACACGCCGACGATGCCACATTTGGTGGCAGCTACGGCAGGTTTGACGGCCGGTTCCATGCCAATGATGGGGACCGTGGGATAATCCTGGCGCAGACACCGGGAGGCTCCGACGGTGGCGGTGTTGCAGGCGATCACGACCGCCTTGCACCCCTGCTGGAGCAGAAATTTCGCCAAGACCCGACTCCGCTCCACGATGAACTCGGGAGATTTGTTGCCGTAGGGGACGTGATGGCTGTCGGCCACGTAGAGTAAATTTTCCCACGGCAACTGCTCGCGGATTTCCCGGAGCACGGAAAGTCCACCCACTCCGGAATCGAAAATGCCTATAGGAGCCGCAATTTTTAGCATAGGCCGCAGTCCATAGCACAAAAAAAATGAAAAACAGCTCAAAATATGGCAAACGAGTATTGACATGGCGTAGGCAAATCCCTTAGTCTCCGGTATGTGCAATGTAAATCTTGCACCCTCCCCTGCCCACTGTATCTCATCCCACCCCATCCCTCGTATGAAAACGCCTCTTGGTTCACTGGCTCGCTTAGGCTTGTGTGCGCTCAGCATGCTCGTTTCGGTCTTCACTAGTTCTGCGGCTACCCTAACGCCGCTCATCGAAAGTGGTGACACTTGGAAATATTTGGACAACGGCACCAATCAAGGCACCGCATGGAAGGCCGTCGCTTTCAATGATGCGGCTTGGAGTTCGGGGCAGAGCAGTTTTGGCTACAAGGTAGATACGGCGGTCACGCCAAATACCTGGACGTCCAATGGGGCTACCACCAAGCTGAATTTTAGCGCTGGGAACAACCAGCCGAGCGCGAAATACATCACGACTTATTTCCGGAAATCGTTCACCCTAAGCAGCCCCGCGTTCACTTCGCTGATTCTGGGCATGAGATGGGATGACGGCTACGTGATTTATGTTAATGGCACCGAGATTAAACGGGAAAACCTACCGACCAAAGTGTCTTTGGATCCGGTGTTATATACCACGCCAGCATCATCTGCCATCAACGTGCTTGCAGGATTCACCTACTTCAATGTCGATCTCCTGACCGTCAACCCTTTCGTTACCGGAGCCAACGTGGTGTCGGTGGAACTGCACCAGCAAGCCCCTACCAGTTCAGATGTATTTTTCGACATGATTATGACCGGCTCCACCTCGCCACCATGCTTCGGGGAGGCCACGATTGGGGCCTATCAGGATTTCCAGGGGGATTTTGACAGTCCGACCGCCGATCACAAGACCTTCCTCCGCGGGATCGGTCAGACGCAGATGCAGTATGATTTTGAATACCACGATATCAGTGCGACCCAGACCGGCTATAACACGCCCCAGCTTTACGGCTCTTTTTACGGCAGCGATAACCGTCAACTCCAGTTCAAACGGAACACCTCGTTTACTTTCTTCACGGAGCGGTTGGATGCGCAGAATTTTGAGAACATTCAAGCCAGTTTGCAGCTTCGCACGGAGAATGATAAAACCGCGTCCTTGGTTCTGCCCTGGGGGTCGGATGATTACATCAAGGGTTCCATTCAGGTGAGCAGTGATGGGGTTGGCTTCACGGACATTCCCTGGTTCAAATATCAGGCGAGCCCCACTTCTACCGTCCTAAGGACTTTGGTGGAAGACACTGCGGCCGATTTCTGGCAGGTTCCGGCCATTGCCGCCGTGCCTCCGGCGGCATCGGTGGTGACCAATGCCACCAATGCCACTCCCATTGTGATTACGACGGCAGCAGCGAATACTTTTGTCACTGGTGATTACGTGACCATTGCCGGGGTGCTGGGGAATACGGCTGCCAACGGAACGTTTCCAGTCACCGTGGTGAACAGCACCAGCTTCAGTCTGACGGGAAGTGTTGGCAATGGGGTCTCAACCTTTACCGTAACCGGGGCCACCAATGCCAACCCCATCGTCATCACCACCAGCGTCGCCCACCCGTTTGTGACTGGAAACAGTGTCATCGTTCGTAATGTTGCTGGAAATACCGCCGCCAACGGAACGTTTACGATCACCAAGCTCACGGCCACGACCTTTAGCCTGACTGGGGCCGTGGGAAATGGAACCTTTACCGGAACTGCGGGAACAGTCGGAGGCAACGCCTCCGCCACTCGTGCGGTGGGTGTTAACAATCGCTACAATCCAAGCGATTGGTTTGCCTTCAAACCCACCCTTTGGCCGTCCTTCAACACCGCACCCGTGCAGGGCACCCAGTCAGCTAATTTTTGGCGGGCCGGAAATCTTACGGCCACGACTGTCAAGGGTGGAATTGGCTACGACAATAATGTCGCTGGAGTGGACTACACCCCATTCCTGGACGCCGGCAGCAGCCCGACGGTCAAAACGGACATGTTCAACAAAGAATCCCGGGTGAATATTCGGATTCCCTTCACGGTGCCGAACGATGTCACCATCAACGCCATCACCAAGGTTGAATTGTGGATGCGTTTTGACGATGCCTTTGGAGCTTGGCTGGCAAGCGACCTCAACGCAACGTCGCGTGCTGGAGTTAAACTGGCGGGCGAAGGTGAACCCGCGTCTGACACCGCAGTTCCTGCGGGAAGGGACGACGCCACCTCCATCATTTACAAAGCCTATGACATCACCACGTTATTCAAAGCCAACGCCATGTCCGGCCTGAACAATGTGCTTTGTATCCGGGGTTACAACGCGGGGATCAGCAGTTCGGACTTGCTCATGCAGTCTAAAATCATCATCTCTGCCCCTAATCCCGCCCCGGATCCCAATAGCCCGGCCGTTTTGGAACTCACCAATCCCCCGCCGAACACCCAGATGACGACGTTGACGACGCCACTTGGACTGATCCCCAATGGCATCCGCACCATGAGAATAAAGCTCGAGGGTAACATCGTGGGAGACCCCAGCGAAAACGATTACCAATACTGCTATTTCGATAACCTCATCACCAGAGGAGATGCGAAATCCGCCAAAGATCTCGGCAGCACCTTGGCAGTGCAGTTACCGCCTGCGCTCTACACGTTCGAGCAACGCCAACCGCTGGCGGATCCAGACGGAGACGGAATTCAGAACCTGCTCGAATATGCCTTCGGTGGACACGCCGCCCAAGCCAATCGGTTTACGGTCCTGCCAACGTTGGAAACCGTCAGCCTCCTGCCGCAGATTACGAGCACTGCGGGGGGCTACATCACCATGCAGTTCCGGATTCTGGCCGGACAGGTCGAGCCTTCGGACATGAATAACTTCGGCTACCTCACCGTTAACGACCTGCGGTATGTTCCTGAGGGGACAGCCAATCCACAAGGTGTCAACGGGGAATCCGACTGGAGAAACAGCCAATTCACCCTTGTCGGAAACATCGAGAACAACGAAGACGGCACGCAGCTAGTGACCATTCGCAGTAAAGTGCAATACATTGCCACCGCCAACAGCGGCACCACCACTCCCCGGTTTTCCTTCCGCGTAAGGGTCGATTCGTTGCGGGACCCTTGGTTGAACCCACCAGGATCTGCGTGTCCTTTCCCCGAATAAAGCCTCCTGCTATAATTTCCTACCTTTTTCCTTGCGTAACTGCACATGTAAATGCATTGTAACTACAGGGCATTAATTCGCAACCTACCCTTTCCATGAAAACAATCTCATCTTCCTCCACCCGCGGTTTCAGCTTGATCGAAGTAATCGTCGCCATGGGAATCGTGGCCACCGTTATGGTGGGGCTTATCGGTATTCTGCCCAGTGGAGTTGCCAGTCTTCACGAAGCTTCAACCGTGGCCATCCAGTCACGCATCGTGCAGGAAATGATCAGTGATGCCCAGCAATCCGAATGGGACACGAAGACCGTCGTTGCCAATGGAGTCCCGAAACCCAAGCTTTCCGAACTTTTGGGAATCACGAATATGCGCCGCTACGATGCCCAGGGTAATCTCATTACCGGGGCTGGGGTGCCTGGACAAGTGTCCGCCTACTCCAGTCTCATGGAGATGGATAACGCGAATTCCTCCCACCCGGTGATCCTAACCTACACCAGAGGGTATTCTCACCTCCGTAAGATCTATATCTATGTGGAATACACCCCGGGTGGCCGCACCGCCTCCCCCAAGGATCCGAACCGGGCTAAGTTCGTGAAGAAATACACCCTCCTCCTCGCCAACATGGGAACCAGCGAATCCCTGCAGTAACCTCATTTCAAGCCCCGCATTCTCATGAAAGCCTCCTCTTTTAACCGCCGAAAATTCACTGGCTTCAGCCTCATCGAGCTGCTCGTCTCAGTGGCCGTGCTTAGCCTCGTCATGGTTCTGGTGTTCCAAATGTTGGAGAAGACCCAGATCACTTTTAAGAAAGCCCGGGACTCCGTTTCCGAATACAAAGACGCCCGGAACGGGTTCGACGCCATCACCCGCCGCCTCAGCCAAGCCACGCTCAACACTTTTTGGCAAGTCACCAACAACACCTCCGGGGTGGCCACCAAATTTGAACGCGAATCGGACCTGCACTTCGTTTCCGGACCCACCGCCGCAGTCATGGGCCCCCCGCCAGCCAATGCTGGGGAGCGGGTGACGCAGTGTATGTTCTTCCAAGCCCCCACCGGCTACACCGAGACCATTTCCACCAACTCCAATACCGCCAACACCCTGAAGTATGGTAACTTCTCCAACCTGCTCAACGCTTGGGGTTATTTTGTCGAATTTGGAGACGACCGGGTGGATCGCCCGGCCTACTTGAACGCGCTGGACAATGCCCCCAGGCCCCGCGTGCGCTATCGCCTGATGGAATACTCCCAAGTCACCGAAGGCTTGCAGATTTATGCCGACCAACTGCGCTCCAAGAAGACTGGCCAATCCCCGGCGGTGCTCAATCGTTGGTTCTTGAACGAGTCGAAGTATGGGGTCAACAGCCCGAATAATTATCAGGTGGTCAACTCCGACCAGGAGGCCACCGGACTGATCCGCTCGACCCGCATGATTGCGGAAAACATCATCGCCCTGTTGGTGCTTCCGGCAGATTCGCTGGCGGAGGAATATCGGGATAAATTGGCCCCCAATTACTACTATGACACCCGGGCTTGGCAGAGTTCCAACAGCGGCATGGCCGGTGGGGCCGTGAACCTCCAAAAGACCCGCCATGTGCTGCCTCCAATTGTCGATGTCACCATGGTAGCCGTGGATGAAGCAGATTTCCGCCGCGTAGCGCAGATCAACGGCATTGAATCCATCAGTGGTTTTGGAGCCGTGGACTTCACCAAAGGCCTTTTCGCCAATGCCAGCAACTATGATCGAGATCTTAACACCCTGCGCAAGAATCTTTCCGAGCGCACCCCGGAAATCAAATTCCGTATCTTCCGTGCCAGCGTCCGTCTCCGGGAAGCCAAGTGGGGCGGCTTTGTTGATGCCAACGCTTCCAACTAAACGAGTTCCAATTACCTATCTATGAAACTTTACCTTAATCCTCGAACGCTGCGCCACCGCGGTTTCAGCTTGATTGAACTGCTCGTCGTCATCAGCGTGATCTCCCTTTTGATGGTGCTGTCAGCCCCCAGTATGTCAGCGGCCTTCAAAGGTTCCAAGTTGACCCAGGGCGGGGAAGCCTTGCGCAATTTGATCACCCAAGCCCGCCAAATGGCAGTAAAGAACAACGCCCCGGTCGAAGTTCGTATCTTTAAATACGACGACGTCGAAACCC
This sequence comes from Verrucomicrobiales bacterium, assembly GCA_031411295.1. Classification (GTDB taxonomy): domain Bacteria; phylum Verrucomicrobiota; class Verrucomicrobiia; order Verrucomicrobiales; family V1-33; genus JAGNEJ01. The sequence continues at coordinate 38,693 of JANOAV010000077.1, forward strand.
CAGAGACCACCATGCACTACATGGCTGCCCGGTTGTATCTGATGAAGCTCGATCTGTCCACCAATTCGGATCCGTTGACGTCAAAGCTGAAAGAGGAACCAACGGGAAACTTGCTTAAACTCCCTGCCGGGATCATTATCAGCGATGATGTGGCCCAATCCAGCTTGGTCAACCCCTCCCGTGTGCTCAAAGGACAGGCCACTGTTAAAGGCTTGGACCCGGATGTGAAGGAGACTTCCGCTGATTATGTGGGATTTCAAATCCGCCCGGATGGTTCTCTCAACCTTGCCACCAATCAACGCTGGTTCCTGACGCTTTACAATCGTGAGGAGATCATCAAAGGGCAGCAAACCACTCCCTCGGACTACGTTTGCCTCCAGGTGAACCCTTACACCTGCGATGTCCGTTGGTATCATCCCAACTAAGTTCAGCTCGGCTAATTGCCTCCTTGCGTAACGCTGCGGCCTTGGCAAGCATGGGTTCCTTTTCTTTGCTTTGACCCATGCCCATACTCTACTGCCGCTGTGCCTACGCACAAGTAATCCCCGATGAAACCAAGGACGCAGTCCTCTCCCAGCTCTGCGCCGGAGGTCAGCAATTTACTGCCGTGGCCGACCTGTGTGAAATGTCCGCCCGCCGGGATCCTCGGCTGGCAGAATTGGCTAGTGCCTCCGGTTGGAAGATCGCGGCATGTCACCCGCGGGCGGTAAAGTGGCTTTTCCATGCCGCCGATGCCCCCTTATCGGAAGATGCGGAAATCGTCAACCTGCGCGAACTCTCTGCTGCCGAAGCGATGGCCAAACTAACCTCTGAAAGCTAAATGATTCACGACGCCACCACCTTTCAAGTCCTGCTCTATGAAGGCCCGGGAGCCCAGTTGCTCCCCGCCGAGCGCAAAGCCGCACTCTGCCGGGCGCTCCTGGATCAAGGCTATGGCATCGCCACCATGGGAGCCAACGCCCTTCTGGCTGAAGGCGTTACGTTAGTCATCCTGGGTGATTTCGGCGGCCAACCCGCCCCTGCCTTTGGCGGCCTGCCAGCCCAGCGCGACATTCCGCATTTGGATCTGGCCCAAACCAGTCCCGACAACATGCTCAGTGCCTTGGAACGCCTGCGGGGAGACCGCCCCATGAACCAGCCGGGACAGTGGAAACCTTGGTTTCCGGTGATTGACTACAGCCGCTGCACCAACTGCATGCAATGTCTGAGCTTCTGCCTGTTCGACGTCTATGGCGTCAGCAAAGAGGGCAAGATCCAGGTGCAAAATAACGACAATTGTAAAACGAACTGCCCGGCCTGTTCCCGGGTCTGCCCAGAAGTGGCGATCATGTTTCCCAAGTATGCCAGCGGCCCCATCAATGGCGAGCCAGTGAATGCCGCCGATCTGCAACGGGAGTCGATGAAAGTGGATATTTCCGCCCTGCTCGGAGGAGACATTTATGCGCGCCTGCGCGAACGCAGCGATGCCGCGAAATCCCGTTTCTCCAAGGAGCGGGACGCCAGCAAAGCCCTCGCAGAGCGCAAAAAGTGTCTCACCAAATTAGTCACGGACGGCTTCATCCCTGCCGATGTCCTTGCCAGTCTGCCTTCACCCGAAGAAATTTCCCGCCGGGCCGAAGCCGCCGCCGCCAAAGCCCAGGCCGCCCTGAACTCTTAGTTTATTTGAAGACCTTCGACTGGGCATCGCCACCGCTCATGAGGTAAGCCAGCAGGTCCAGCACTTCTTCCGGATTCAGGTTATTCAACAACGCGGGCGGCATCGCGGAAATGGGGTAGCGACTCCGCTCCTTCACCGTATCACTAGGCACGATGGTTACTTTACTGGCGTCGAGCGGATTTTCCACCACGCCGAGTTTGCCACCCTCATCCGAGACGATGCGTCCGACCAGAATGCTGCCGTCATTGCGTTCCACCAAGCTCGACTCGTATTGGTCGGAAATGGTCTTGCTGGGATCGACAATGTTTTCCACCAGATCCTTGAGCGAATAGCGATTGGCCGCCCCGGTAATATCCGGGCCCACGCCGCCGCCTTCGCCTGCGAATTGGTGACAGGTGGAGCACAAGCCGACCTGGTAGAGCAATTTGCCATTTTCGAAATTTCGGCCATGTAATTTGCCGTCGGCCAGTTTCAAGACGTCTTCCAACGAGTAAGGTTGCCCTGGGCCTTTGGCACGGGGCAAGTCCTTGGTGGTGGCCAGCAGCTCTCCGTTGATGCTCTTCATTTCATCGCGCAGGGCCTCGGGGACATTGACCAGGGCTTCGTTGCGCATGTTGCGGATGAAGCCAGTAAAGCTGTTGCCACCCTTCCATTTCTTGGTGCTGTTATACCACCGGAAGTAGGAACGACGCAGGTCATCCGTCCAGCCTTCCGTGGCATTGCGCAGGGCGAAGGCGTAAGAAATTTGCTGGCGGTTAGGACGGCTGTCGGAGACGGCTTTAAAGGCGGAAGCGTATCCACTGTTCAGCGAGAGCAGGTCATCCGTGGCGGAGTCCGCATGCACGTCATCCTTGGCGTTCATGATCAGTTGCAGGGTTTTAGGAACCACTTGCTTGGAGCCGAGGAAGACGAGGAGTTCACACAATTCCTTGTTTGGAGCATTCGATGGAGAGGGATACATCGGCTCGAAGCGGACCAGCATTTTACTGACCAGCTCCTGATCAGCGGGCTTGCCCATGCGGGTGAAACAGAGGGCATAGACGCGGAACAGATCCAGCGCTTCCGGCTCCCGCAGGCCCAGATCATGCACGCGACCCAGCGCCTTGAGGATTTGGGGCTGGAGGGATTTATCCCCGCATCGGCAAAGGGCACAGAGTGCGGTTAGGCTGGCGTTGGGATTTTCGTGCTCTTCCAGCGCGCGTTGCTGCCACGTGGCCACTGGTTGATGTTCGATCACGGTGCGGGCACTGAAGCGGAGGAAACGATCGTTATGCCCCAGCACCGCCCAGGCTTTATCCAGCACTTCTTTGCTGGGGGGGAGCCAGGATCAGCGCTTCCAACTCGTGGCGTAATTTCGCTTCTTTGGTCATCGTGGCAGGTCCCACTGGAGCCGTGGACTCAGGCCCGGTGTAGGTGACACGGAACAACGCAGATTGGGTCTTGCGGCCGCCGACCGTAAAATACATCGCGCCATCGGGATGAATCACCGCATCTGTGAGCGGCAGCGGTTTGCCCGTGATGAACGATTCCTTTTCCCCGTCGAAGCTGGCTCCGTTTGGGGTTAGATGAATGGCATACATGGTGCCGTAGGTCCAATCCAGCGCAAAACAGGCGCGTTGATATTTGGCAGGAAATTTTGCTCCGGTGCCAAAGACCACCCCCGTGGGACTGCCGGGACCAATATTGACGGCTGCGGGCAGACTGTCGATATAGTAAGCGGGCCACTTGCCAGTGCCGGAACGCCAACCGGATTCATTGCCTGCAATGGCATGGTTGATGCGGGTGGGGCGATACCACGGCATGCCGATGTCCCATTCCATGTCGGCATCATACGTGAAGGCCTCGCCCGTCGGGCTGAAAGCCACGTCATACTCGTTGCGGAAGCCAGCGGCAAAAAGCGTCCACGTCTTGCCCTCGAAGTCGGTTTGGCAAATCCAACCACCTGGGGCCAGGATTCCTTTGGCATGGCCGTTGGCGTCCCAATCCCGCGGCAGGAGGTGATCTTCACCATACATGGGAGACACCAGACTCCGTTCTGGATTGGGGATCTTGGTGTGATTGCCTCCCGTCACGTAGAGGGATTTACCATCGGGTGCCAGCACCACTTGGTGCGGCCCGTGTTCACCTCCACCGTCGATTTTTCGGAGCAACGTTTCCTCGTCGAACTGGTCATCACCATTGGTATCGCGCAGGCGATAGAGCCCCGGGTTCGGGCCATTAACCACGACATAAAGCGCGTTGTTGGCGTAGAGCAGGCCTTGCGCGTGGGTGAGTTTGACCGCTAACTCTTCGACTTTTGGCTCGGACTTGGTCAGCGTGATGCGATAGATTTTTCCATCCTGATCCCCCGCCAGGAAGCGTCCCTTGTGATCCACGGCCAAGCAGACCCAGGAGCCTTGATTGCTCTTGGGCACGGTGTAAATGAGATCTACTTTGAATCCGGCCGGAGCCGTGATGGTATCTTCGGCCAAGCCCCCTTTTTTGCCTCCGTCCAAAGCTTGCCCCCACGGCCCGGAACCGTATTTGCCCATGGAAGCAACAGGTTGCCAACTGGTCGTGTCCGTATTGGGCTGATCCCAGCCTTGACCCGTCGGGGAGAATTTCCACTGCCCATTGGTAACCAGCACCGGCGGGGCTTTGGGCGCTCCGATATCCATCACGAAGGCCGCGATGTTGCCAGCATCATTGGTCGCCTTCACGGCCACCCAGTTCTTGCCCGCTTGGAGAAATCCCTTGTCCGCAGCGACCACGGGCTCATTCCAATCGTTGGTTTCACCAACCGGCTTGCCATTAATCACCACGGTGGCTCCATTATCGCAAGTAAAGCGGATCTGGGCCTTCTCCGGCACCTGCGCCAACGTGAATTCGGTTCGGAAATAGGTCACTTCATTCGCTTTGGCGACTTTGTGGGACCAGATCCATTCTTTGGCAGCAGGATCTTGCGCCCAGCCGAGCGAGGACAGACAGGTAATGGCGATTAGGAAAATAGAGCATCTCATGGCCGCCCATCCTACGGAGCATCGGTGGCTCGTCACGCAGAAATCCTACGGATTAACGGGGCCATACCGCTGCGTTAAAGTAAAATCGACAGCGTTGACAGGCCTAGGATTTCTCCCTATGCTGCGGAAATAATTATTTTCGGGATTTCTGCGTTTCGCGTGGTCATACCTGCAACTCCCAATTTTATCAATGGAACCCACACCTGCAAAAGCATCGGCTGGGGCAACGTTTTACGTTGCCTGTGGCGTGCTTGCGGCCGTGGCCTTGGGACAGTTGGGGGTGGCGGCTTGGGGATGGCAGGCTCGGAAACTGGCGAGGGAGAATCCCGTGCCCGTGAAATTGGTGCCGGCAGTGCAAACCATGCCCAAACCAATCGTGGCCGCCGTTCCTGCGGCGGAAATTCCCGCCGCACCCACCAAAGCCCTGCCCTCCGCCCCGCCGATCCGGATCGTGGACCCCAAGCCCAAATCCTTGCCGGCCACGTTGGACACGCCGATCACGGATGCCGCGGTTTTGGAGAATCTTGCCATCGGGTTGGAAACGCGTGGCAAAGGTGACATGCAAAGCGCGCTCCAAGCCTTCCGGGCTGCTTGGCAAGCCCAGCCAGACCATCCCAAACTCATTTACCAACTCGCCCGCACCCTTGACCTGATGGGCCTGGAGGCCAAGGCCCAGCCGCATTGGAATACCTTGGTAACGCTGGGGCATGCCGCCGGGGACTATTTCGACTTGGCGGAAATTCGCATCAAGGGCAAAGGCAGAGTCAGCGCCAGCCCGGCCGAACTTGAAGAGCGGGAGGAGCGCCTGCGCATCGTCGATATCAAGGTGGAAAAGCCACCGGGTTTCTACGGAGGCGAAAAGCGCCTCGTTAGCTTCACGATCAAGAAGCGCGATCCCGCTGATAAGATCGACAGCGCAGACATTGGCTTGGGTATCCACTTTTTCGATGTGGTTAACGGGCGGAAAATTGATCGGACCACAGCCAATAAACCGACCCCCACCATCATCTCCACCACTGCGGACTGGGAGGAACGTGGCTTGGAACGATTGGAAGTGCTCTACGATCAACCGGAAATGACCCCGGTGGACATCGTGCATTACGGACAGCGCAAATATTGGGGCTATGCCCTGGAGATCTCCCTGCGCGATCCCGCCAAACCCAATGTTCCGGACAGCCTCCAAGATTTACAGGCCGATCCCCCCGAACTCGCGAATTTTGTGCGAGAGATGCCAGAAGTTCCGCCCGTAGTGATCGATAACGCGCCAGATCCCTCGCTTTTTCCGAAATAGCGTTCCTGCGTCCGCGCCTCCTCTCCCCACCCAAACCCTTCCACTAACCTGATCTCATGGTTATTCTCATCGCCACTGAAGACGTCCCGACCCTAGATGGGTTGGAGCGCTTCTTGGCGCGGCACACCCACCACACCATCCTCACTGCCAAGTCCGTCGAAGCGGTTGAAGACGCGGGCACCGAGGCGGAGGCCATGGATGTGCTGCTCTGTGCCCGCCATTTTTCCACCACGGATGGGCAGGCGGTGCAGGAGGCCATGCAAGCAAAATTTCCCTGCCTCTATGCGGGATTTTTCACCGACCTGGACTTGGATGCATCCCTGCAACTGGGTCCGCACGACCGTTGTTTCGGCCCCAGCTCCAGCCATTATGAAATCCTCAATTGGATCCACGAACTGGAGAAACTTCCCCCACCAGTGGCCCCGCAAACGCATCCCATCACCCTGCCGGACACCCTGCTCAATCACACCATCGGGGACTACAAGATCATCGCCAAGCGCAGCACCTTCGAACGTTCCGAAAGTTATCAAGCCCTGCAAATCTCCATGCATCGGCTCGTCGTGTTGGAACGCCTGAAAGCCGAATACCAACACGATGTGAACGCCAAAAGGACTTTCCGCGCGCTGGTCAGATCCCAAGCCAATGTGGCCCACCCTTCGATCGCCACAGTGTTCGAAGCCCAGGAAACTGAGGCTGGGGAGATTTTCTATACCCGGGAATTCGTTAAAGGGAAATCCCTGCCTGAACTGGCGGCCGCCAAAATAAAATTGCCCCAGCGCGATCTCCTGGCGCTGCTCCGGGCCGCAGGTGAAGCCATGGTGTTCTATGCCAACCGGGAAATCCCCCACTACCGACTCCGCCCGCAGCACTTATTTCAGGGCGACGACGGTCTGCCCCGGTTGGCCAATTTAGCCACCATCCCGGCCGACGCACGGACGGACAGCTCAGAGGATTTCATAAACTTGGCCGCAGCCATCGAAGCCATCAGCGGGCGCAGCGCGCAGGAGGGGGAGGTGGCCATGATCCTGAAGCAAATGCGCGGACAGGCAGATCCACCATTGCAGACCTGGCCAAAACTGGTGCTGGCCACCACCAACGCCCTGCAGCGTCTGGCCGAAATCAGTGCCGCCCAAGCCCCGAAACGGAGCCGCATGACCGGTAAATTACGCCGACCCAAACGCAAAAAATTACCCTATATCATTGGCGGTGGAGCCTGCGCCCTGGCAACCGTGGCCGCCCTGCTTTATCCAGGTCCCACCCCCGAAATCCGCCCACCAGAAGCGTTCGTGCATATTCCCGCCGGACCGGGATGGTTCGGTTCCACTAACGTGGCGATTAAGGAATTCTGGATTAGCAAATACGAGGTCACCATCGCGCAATACGCCGAGTTTCTCGCGGCCGCCCCAGCCTTGGACTCCGCCTTGGATCATGCCGAACAGCCCAAGGGCAAAACGACCCACAAACCGCTCAACTGGGATGAGTATTTCCCTGCCGCCAAAACTGGCGGCACCTTCAAAGGTCACAAAATCACCCTGAACTGCCCCGTCCTGTGGGCCGACTGGTGGGACGCCTACGCCTATGCCAAATGGCGCGGACACCGACTCCCTAACGAGCAGGAATGGGAACGCGCGGCCCGCGGCCCCAAGGGCTTCAGCTATCCCTGGGGAAACGATGCTGCCCCCAGCAAAGCCAATACGGGTGATGACTTCAGCGCCACCCCCGCAGGCGGCGGTCAGACGGATGGATTTTGCTCGTGGTGCGAAGTGGACGCCAAGCCGGAGGACGTGACCCCCGAGGGCGCGGGCGGCTTGGGCGGGAACGTGGCCGAATGGACCACTTCCTGGTCCCAACATCCCGACTTCCCAGACCAGCAATCCCCCGTTTACCGGGGCGGCTCTTTCAGTCAGCGCTCAGCCCCCGTGGCTGACCAGCGCTGGACCGCTAAAACTTTGGACCTCGCGCAGCCCTTCATCGGCTTCCGCACTGTCAGTGACCACCCAACCTCACCCTAACTTAATCCGCCTGTCACCATGAAATCCCTGCTCCTCTTGATTTTCCTGAGCTGCCTCCAGCCTTTGGTCGCGCAACTCAATCTTACCATCGAAATGGAACGCACCAATTTCGTCTCCCATGAAGCAGTCAATGCCCTCGTCAAAATTCAGAATCTGGCTGGCAAAGACATCGCCTTGGGAGGTCCTTCTGGTCAAAGCTGGCTGCAATTCAACCTCCAGCGCGCTGATGGTGGAAACGTGCTCGCCACCGATGGTGACCCCAAAGTAGAACCCACCATGCTCAAAGCCGGGGCCACCATAACCAAAAAAATCAATCTGGCGCGTTTTTACCCCCTGGATGAACCCGCCTCCTACTTGGTCAGTTGCACCGCTTACTTTTCGGACCTGCAACGCTGGATCGGTTCCAGCAACAAAGCCTTGGTGCGAGTCAATAGCGCGCGAGCCCCGTTCTATGAACGGACCGTGGGCGTGCCCGTGACCCATCCCCAAGCAGGGCGTTACCGTCGCTATCGTCTCTTCACCAGCAAATCCACCATGAAGTCGGCCGCCACCGGGCTGAATCAGGAGGTGCAACTGCTCTACGTCGGTATCACCGATGAAGAAACCGAAGAAAACATCGCCACCTACCCACTCGGTCCGATTTTAACGTATCGCGACCCGCAACCGACCACGGATCGGGCCGGCAATCTCTCCGTGCTCTATATGGCCAGCCCGCAACTCTATCAATACGTCATGTTGGATGTGGACGGAGCGGTCAAGGAGCAACAGACCTATAAAACCAGTGGAGCAACTCCAGAACTCGTGCAGTCCAACACCGGAAACGTCCGCGTGCGGGGCGGGGTCATTTTCGATGCCATCAACGAAGAGACCAAAGCCAGGGAAGAGAAGAACAAAATCCGCGGTCTCAACGAACGTCCCCAGTGAGCTTGATGGCTACTCGACGGAAACCACCGTGGATCCTTCCGGGCTGCGGAAACCGGACTTGATAAACCGGGTGATTTCGATGAGGCGATTTTTGGCGGAGGTGGGTCGTGGCCGCACCTCGATCATCACGCGTTTCAGATGCTGCCGATTGTGGGGGCCCAGCACCGCCAGCACCTCAACCGCGGCGGCGGAATCACGCAGGAGATAACCGTTTCCCAACGAGGCTCCCGTATTGGGATCCTGTAGATAGAGGCTGATGTATGCGCTGTGATCGCTGAATTCGTGATTGTAGTAGTCATCCAGGCAGGCGCATACTCGTTGCAGATAAACCGTATTTGGATCCGCTGTGGCTAACATTTTCGGCCACGCCACCGGGACATAGGCCACACTGGACTCCCATTCAATTTTTGGGCCCTCCGGCAGGAACTCGACGATGAAATGGTGCTGTAATCCGTCCGGCATTTCCACTTCGACCATGTTATGACGGTGCTTTAACTGCTCGGTGTTGTAGTAATAGGTGGGAGCCGAGGCGATGACACTAACAGGAGGAAGCGGATGCCCCAGTCGCTCACTTGGGTAGTATTGCTCCAGCAATTTCCCCACGCGAATGGGATCGCGCACGAAACGGGCCCTGGTTTGCCAATTATCCGCTACGAGGAAGGCAGTTACGAGCTTCTCCGCGTCGGCTACGGGGTCGAACACGTCCTGCTGGAGCTTGGTCTCGAGCGTGATCGTCTGCGGCCCGTGATTTATGGGAGCCACGGCTCCACGGAAACGTGTTAGTTGAAACCCACCCAACGCCACGATGGCCACGGCCACTCCCAACAGCAACTGATGCATTTTCGGCCAGGGCATGCCGAGAAGCCTGCGCTGCGGCCGGGGGGACGAGCTAAAATGCTCTGGGTGCAACAAGGATTCAACTGAGCGCTCGTAGTTGTGAGCCTGCCCCAGCGTATGCAACTGCGGTGCCCGAATGGCCGACGAGCATTGGGGGCAGCGCGCCTTCTGCCCCGCTTGGAGTAAGGGCAGGGAAATGGAATGATGGCAGGCAGGGCAGGTAAAGGAGATCTGACTGTGATCCGCCCGGGTGGGACGCGCCTCCAACGGCCGCGCCAGTGACGCTGCTTGGGTTGGCCGCAAACGATGCCTCCAGCGCGCTGGCTGGCTGCGCGCTGACCCACTTGGTGATTCTGGCATCTCGATCGGACCGGACGACGACGAGAAGGTCTGGCTGCCGCCGGACGCCGCCCCCCAAGCACTGCCTTCACTGGGAGCGATCAAACGAACATCCGAAACCACTGGGGTCGCAGCTTGGGGCCTCATTTTCGGCTGGCGTGGAGCAGGCAAGACAACGGCAGGAGTTGAGGCGCCAACTTTCGTGGATACATCCGCCGCAGGGGTGCCCGCCTTCAGTTCATCCTGGATCGCCTCAATCTTAGGCGGAGGTCTGAGGGGTTTTTCCTGCTTGGTGGGCTTCATGCGAGGCTCAGGAAGACCGGTTATCACCGACGCCGACGCACCACTAATCCCAGTAAACTGCCGAGGCCCAGCAGGGCGGTTCCGGGCTCTGGAATAATCGAGGGCGTGAAGGTATAGACCACGGCCCATTGCGTAGTAGAACTTCCGGGGGCAATCCGACTGGCATAGTCGCCCGTGCCGGCCACCTGCCAGGGTTGGGTTTCCATGACGTTGACTCCCAAACTTCCATTACCTATATACGCTGCCAACGCCGAGGTGGCGGCCACACTGTTGGAGTTGCTCTCCGTCACTACCCCAAAGTTCTGGTAATCCACTCCGGTGTAATCAGGGCCAGCCACTTCATCATCGGCACCGTAAGTTGCGGCCAGACTCCGGTTGAGCACCACACTGGTGTTCAAACCACTAAAGGTGCCTGCAATCGAGCAGGAGAGATTGGCGGCCGCCGGCCCGGCCATGGGGTTTTCGCTTTCAATCTCGACCAGCGCACTCGCAGTCGTGACCAAGTTGAAGGTCACTGATTCCAAGACTCCAATCGCAGGATTGAATTTCGGCACACTACTGGTGGCGTTCTGGGTGTTCACGAAGCTTCCCTCGTAACTAATCGAAGCGGCCAGGGCTGACGCACTGGAAATCCCGAAGAGGAGGCTGATTAATTGGGCTGCTTTCATGATCTGATGGGGGTTACGGTGCCTTGTCGACGCGGATTCGGTAGAAACGCTCTGACGGAGCATCCGTGCGCGGATCTGCGATGCTGCCGGGAGCGGTGATTTCGTAGGTCGATTGCGAGATCGTGTCCCAATGTAGCAGATCCTGGCTAGATTCAAGGAAATAAACTACGCCCGGCTGCACGCGATTAATCCACAGGGTGCCGTCATTGGGCTTGATGCTGACGATATCGATGCGGAGGGAGGATTTGCTATCGTTGGGATCATTACCAACGATCAGCTCGAAGTTGTTGTTTTGTCCATCGCCATCGGGATCACTCGTGCCGTCGAAGGCGAGCGAGGCAAAGGCCTGCATCTCCCATGCGTCGGGCAGTAAGTCCGCGTCGCTGTCCGCTTGAATCGTCAGCGTGACGGTGGCTGGCGCACTGGCGGCAAGCCCGTCGTTGGCGGTGTAGGTAAAACTATCAGGGCCGTTGTAATTGGCCGCTGGAGTGTAGATCACATTGGGCAGGGTGCCGCTAATCGTCCCATGCGCTGGTGGCGTCACGATGGTGTAGGTGGGATCCGCATCATGGGGCGCAGGCCCATTGTTCGGCGGAACGATTCCGTAGGAGTTATTAGGATCAAACCCGCCCACTAAATCCTGATCTGCGGAACGCAATTGGATCGTGACGGGCACGTCTTCCAAGGTAGTTTTGGCCAACGGTGTGGCCACCGGAGCATCATTGACCGCCCAGACCACGATGACCACGGTCTCGGGTTCGGACTGGGCACCGAGGCTGTCCACCGCACGATAGGTGAATCCATCAATGCCATGGAAATTCGGTCTTGGGGAGTAGGTGAACGTGCCGTCTGAGTTCAAACTGAAGGCACTGGCGTGGGCTGGGGCGGAAACCAGACTGGCAGTGAGCGGATTATTATTTTCGCCCGGGCCGCCTTCGTTGAGATCACTGTCATTTTTCAGAATGCGTTTGGCATAAGCTACCGCCAAGCTTTCATCTTCATTGACAGAGAGCAGGTCGAAGTTTGTTTCTGGCGCATCGTTCACGGAATTGATGGTGATGGAAATGGTGCTTGGAGCAGAACTGGCAGTGCCGTCCGAGGCCGCAAAACTGAACGCATCGGTGCCATGGAAATTCATGCTGGGAGTATAGGTCACATTGGGCGGAGCGCCACTCACGGTCCCATTCGTTGGTGGCGAGGTAACGGTAAATGTTAGCGCATCTCCATCGATATCATTGCCCGTCAGGGTGATCACCTTCGGCGTGTCTTCGTTGGTGCTGACGGTCTGCGCCACCACGGTGGGAGCGTCATTCTGCGGCAACACATTGATGGTAACGGTCCCGGGATCCGAGATCAGGAAGCCATCGCTGGCACGATAGGTGAAACTATCCGGTCCGTTGTAGTTGGCGGCCGGAGTGTAGGTGATATTTGGCCGCAGGCCACTGAGGGTGCCGTGCGCTGGCGGGGTGACAATGGAGAAGGAAATCGCAAAGCCGTTCGGGCTGCTGCCTGCGAGCGTAATCGCCTGGGGAGTATCTTCGTTGGTCGTAATATTCAACGGAGTGACGGCCGGGTTGTTGCCCACCAGAATGGTAATGGTGGCGGGCAGGGAATCAGCCAAACCATCATTCGCCTTGTAAACGATGGTATCCGGTCCAGCAAACCCCGGCGTGGGGGTATAGACCAAATTGGGGATGGTGCCGCTCAGGGAGCCGTGACTGGGACCGGAAACAATGCTGAACGTGAGCACTTGCTGATTTGCGTCCGTGCCAGTTAGGTTGATGGCGGAGGTGGCACCGATCGCGTTTAAGAGGGAACTGGATGGCACCACCGGAAGGGCGTTTTGCACGTTCATCGTGACGGTAGCGGGCAGGGAATCGATGGTGCCATCATTCGCCACAAACGTTAACTGCACACTGCCGACGAAACCCGCAGATGGGGTATAAATCAGCAGCGGCGGCACGCCGGAAAGCGTGCCGGAGGCGGGCGGGGTCACCACGCGGTAGGTCAACGGATCATTATCCACATCCGCCGCGCTGAGCGGAATGAACAAAGACGGTGGTTGGGCGGAGGAGGTGAAGCCCTGCGCCACGGGACGACGGTTGACGTTGATATCGAATTGATGAACCGTGGGATTCCCCACCGCATCCGTGGCGGTGCAGGTGACTTGGGTGATTCCTCCCGGGAATAGCGATCCACTCGGCGGCACGCAAACCACATTGGCCGAGCCCGAAACCGCATCCAGGGCCACCGCATCGAACGTGACCACCGTGCCGTTGACTCCGGCCAGTTGCACCGTGCGGGTGGCGGGAGCGGTCGTGAAGACCGGGCCGGTGCCGTCGGCTTGGATGGTGAACGTGCGTGTGGGCGCAGGATCCCACGAGCCATCCCCGGGCTGGGCCACTTCCACCACCACCGGTCCTTCACCCGTGAAAATCAGGGACGTGCCGTTGGGAGACAACGTGGCCGGACCAGAAATAATGGACAAGACCGCAGGCAGGAAGCTGCTGGAACTGGCAGCCAACGGCACGCTCTGGCGGACCGAATTAGGCAGCGTGGCTACAGTCTGGGCAGAACGCAGAGGCAAACGCGGAGCAGGTGGCACGGCTGCCGCGCCCGTGATTTCGGGTGGCAGGGCGAGCTGTTCATTGTCATTCGTCCCCCAAGTCCACAGCGATTCATTGCGCACCGCTAGCACGCAGGCAGCACCTACGGCCACAGAGTTCCAAGGCCCCAGCATGGTGCGCACCGGCAGCAGTCGGTCCAAGGTCGTGAGATCACCCAATTGACCGGCGGAATTATCCCCCCAGGCCCACATCCACGTGTCATTCTTGCGGGCGATCACGCAACTGGCACCGCACGAAGCAGCCGCCCAATCCGTATCCGTGCCGACTTGCTGCGGCACGTTCGATTGCACGCGGGTATCATTTCCCAACTGTCCACTATCGTTATTGCCCCAGGTCCAAAGCGTGCCATCACTGCGGCGGCCGAGACTGAAGGAATATCCGGCCCCCACTCCTGCCCAATTGCTGGCCGTGCCGATGCGCGTGGGCGCCAGGCGGCGGGTGGTGGTGTTATCGCCTAACTGACCGGAAACATTTCCGCCCCAGGCCCAGAGGGAACCGCCGGCGCGACGACCGACGGTATGCGCGGCTCCGCAACTGATCTCCACCCAATCTTGCGCGGTGCCGATTTTCACGGGAGCCGTGCGATCTCCGATGGTGCCATCGCCTAACTGACCCTGGGAATTGCTGCCCCAGGCGTAGAGTGTGCCATCCGTCCGCCAGGCCAGGGTATGGTTGGCCCCACAACTCACCCCGGCCCAAGTGTTGAGGGTGCCCACTTGCGTGGGGAAACTTTTGTCGAGGGTATTCCCGATGCCCAATTGGCCGTTGGTATTTGCGCCCCAGGCCCAGAGCGTGCCGTCCGCCCGCAAGGCCAAGCTGTGGCCGCTGCCACAGGCGATGTTGGACCAGAGCGCGGTGCCGGGAATGGTGATTTTCTGGGGCGTGGCCCGGTCATCAGTGGTCCCGTCACCCAGTTGTCCTTGATAGTTCCGACCCCAACTCCAGATCTGACCATCCGCCCGAATGCCCAGGACGTGGGCTTCCCCAGCGGCCATCTTTAAGAAGCCGCCGCCGATTTCGACGACGAAGGTTTCATAGTTGTCCGGGGAGGGATCATACGTAGCATTGCCGGGTTGACGTCCGCGCAAGGTCACAGCTCCGCTGCCACCCGTCAAGGTGACGGTGTTTCCAGCCACAGTGGCTGGTCCAGTGAGAGATTCCCAAGTGATGGTTAATCCGCTGGAGGCCACCGCAGGCAGGGTAAAGGGGGCTGCGTCCGGGGTCTTAACGACGATGTTCGCCACGGGGATGGACTGCGGCAGGCCAGCGAATGCCGTGGTGGAAAAGGCAACGCACAGCAGCAGAATGAGTGCATGCAACATCCGTTGGAGTTCGGCTTTTAGGCCGATTGGAATATGCGGACGCGCGTCAGAAATCATGCTAGAGGCAAATTCCAAGCGTGTTGCTATCGGCCTCAAGGCCGAACTCCAGCGGATGTTCCTAAGGGTTGGGAGAAGGAGACGAAAGGATTTGCTCATTGTCCGGCCACCTCCGAGGCCTTGTTGGGAAAGAATTCTTGTTTCACGATCTTACCATGATCCTGCTCGACGCGGGACTTTGGGCCGCCTTCAGGATACCACGCTTCGCACGTTCCGTTTGGTTGGCCGTGATCCATGGACATGCGAATGGACATCTGCCCGTTCTCGTGCCACTCGGTGTAGGCGCCATGCAGTTCTCCTTTAACGATGGTGGTCTCACTTTTCAGTTTGCCGTTGGCATACCAACGTTTGCGAACGCCGTCTGATTTGCCATCAACGAAGGTTTCTTCGACTTCGAGTTGACCGTTGTCGTGCCAACCGCGGGCCAATCCGTTGATGATCCCAGCTTGCACCGGGATCTCGCTGAGGCGTTGTCCGCCTTGGGCTTGGTTAAACATCACGCCCGTGTAGGGGCGGTCCGTTCCGCTGAGAATGAGCTTGCCATCCGTGAGCGTGAGGTCAGAGCGACGCAGCTCACCGGGCATCACCACAGTGGGCCGTGACCAGTGCCAGATGCCGGCACCAATGACGCAGGCAAGGGCAACTGCCACCAGACTGCGTCGCAGATATTTTTTATTCAGCATAGAGGCGGAAGTAGAGGTTGGTTCTGCCATTTACCGGAACGAAGACTTCCTGAGGAGTGGTGTCAGTCGCCCGCAAATAGCCTTGCGGGGCGGCCGTGCTCGTCACTGCGATGGGTTCATCCGTCCAATCCTTCAAATTGGGCGAAGATTTCACCCGATAGGTCCGACCGGCTACCGTGGTGAATTCCAGGCAGGCCTTGCCGCCTTTGAGTTCCTTCACGTTCAGCGTCAAGCCATCCAACCGATCCAGGGCGTAGGTGCCGAGCTGATACTCCTGCAGATTGGTCAAGCCATCTTTATCCAGATCGTCGCCCGGACGCACACTGGAGAGATCCGTGAGCAATCCAGTGGTATCATTGTCCATGAGCCCCTGCTCCCAACTGTCCGGGAGCCCGTCTCCATCCGAGTCCACGCCCAGCGTGAGGTCGATGCGAACGCGCGCCCCTGGCTTGCCCGCAGTCCACGTCTTGCCGCTCATTTGAATGGGGACGTAGCTGGTGGTGCCAATGACCACGCGCATGGTGAAGGGCATGGTCGGCCGCAGTGCGGTGGGTTGGAAGAGTTGACTGGTGGTATTGGAATCCATCGGCAGGTGCACCGTGTAATTGATGCCCGCACCGCGTCTGGTATCGATGGGGGACCGCGTGATTTCTCCAGCGGTTCCACTGACAATGACCACGCCGTCTCCCGTATCCAACGGACGCCCACTCTCATCCCGCACCGTGCCGTAGCACGAGTAATCTGGGGCGGCCGGGAAGGCCAGCGCAGAGCCTGCTGCCAGGAGCAGGGGAAATAGAAATTGATAGGTCTTCATATTAGTTACCAGAGTAGGAATAGGTTTCGAGATAGAGTTTGATGTCTTTGACCGTTGCTTCAAAGATCTGCATCCCTTTCACTGGGTCAGCCAGCAGGGTGTTGGCAGGGATGACGATCTTCCAGCGGCTGTTCCAAGCGGAACGGCCAATGAGGCGGGAGTTGGTGAAGCCTGGGGAGGAACTGAAGACCGTTCCATCCGGCACCGCCCGGAAGGCTTGGTGCTTGCGAATGGTAAACGTTTCACTCAGCGACTGACCGGGCGTGAAGATGTTGGTTCCAATGTCGGCTCCTCCGATGTCGAACGGCAGCGCGATGGCTTGGTCTTCCACCTGCCAAGTGCGGACGACGCTGGAGTCACCCAGCGCTGGTGAGCGCATGGAGTCTTCGCCTGCAGCAATGAGATACACATAAGGCGTGGCGCTCAGGGCGTTGGGATCGAGGAAACCAGTGTTCGGATCGGTCGGAGTGCCGCCACCGCCACTGACAACCGCTCCACCAATGCTGGTGGGAGTCGCCATGCCGACGTAGCCCTTGAAGGCAATGCCGTTGGAGCGAATTTTCGTGGCGAAGGAGGTTGGGGTAAACGTGCTGTCGCCACCAGCCAAAGGCTGGCCAAAGAAGTTGAAGCCCGTGGCAATCGTGGTGGAGAACGGAATCACATAGCCGGGCACACTCAGCGCACCGTTGCTGTTCACCTGCATACAATAGCGACGGACGTCGTCGTCATCCAGAATGTTGGACATCCGTGAGGCGGCCAGTTTGTCGGACCACAAGGTGTCACCCGCCGTGCCGGGCACGATGCGTTCGTTTTCCTGACGCAGCGAGAACAACGTCCGGTAGCGGTCGGGGTTGTTAAATCCTAACCGGCTCTTGACCACGGACCAATCCGAATTCATGCGTGCTAGCGCGCCAGATAATCCTGGATCACCACCTTGGCTGCCCGCATTCTGCGGTTGGCCATTGGCGACTACTCCGAGCGCACGAGCCTGCACGATCTTCTGGAAGAAATCGTTGGCGCGGGAGCCACCAGCAGCATTGGCCAGACCCGTTTCGTAGTCGTAAGCCCGCGCTGCGAGGAAGGTGTAACGAGCGGACAAATCAAACAGTGACTTGTAGCTTTCCAGCGCTTCGTTGCGGAAGGCCCGGAAACCGAAGTCCTTGGTGCGGTAACCTTGGATTAACGCAGCCGCTTTCTGGCGCACGATTTCCCGTTCGCTCACAATGCGCTGCGCGTCGTAGGTGGCGGCACGTAGTTTGCGTTTGGCGTCATCGTAAGCGCGTAAAGCCTGGTCGATCACGCGGGTGCCATCTTCCAAGTCCTCCCACCCTGCTTTCAGATCCGTCATCATTTGTTTGTTTTCTGCGGTCCAAGCAATGTCGGAGGCTTCGATCGCACGAGTGCGCTCCAGATTGGAGATCGTGAGATTGAGCGCTCTCATAAGCACATTAATCACTTCTTTAGCGCCAAAAGCGAAGGCCTTGGGGACCTCCTTGGATGCTTCCGCCGCCCCACGCGCAGCAGAAGTGGCGTCCGTCGCCAACCCCACTACCGTAGGCAAGGACTCCTTAATCGCTTCAATAATGTCCTCTGCTCCAAGCTCAACTGCATCAATGCCGTCAACGAGGGTCTCTCCGACCCCGATCAGGACCTCGAAGGAACCGATGAGTGCAGCATTAGTCACTTCCAAGTCGCGATTGTCGTCATGAGCAAACTGAACTGCCTTATAGTTCCGGATGAGACGACGTGCTTGAAGTCCAAACTCCGCATAATCCTCCACCGCGTTGTGGAGGTGGAGCCGAGCCATTAACACTTCGGAGATCGCATCCTGGATGCGGCCGGGGCGGGCACGTCGCGTGAAGTTGTCGGGTTTTTTGAAGTTCCCGGTGCTGTCCACGGTGTAAACCAGGGGCTCACCCAAGCCATCATCGGGCAAAGGATTCAGTTCCCAGACGTCTTTGCCATCCTTTTTGACCTTGCGCTGATCTTCTGCTTTCCAACGAGCATCGTCGATATTAGCCATGTTCCAATCCGTGCCGTTTTGCACCGTGAAGGTGCGATCCCCTTCCTCCTCGTCGGGCTGATTTTTGAAGAGTTCGGGGATGTCGGCATACATGAAGTGATAGTAATCCGGACCTTCGTAGCCTTGGGCGTAGGTTTTGCCGGGTCCCACATCTTCGCCATAAGGCGTGCCATACAGGTCGATCAACTGCGCGGTGAACGCGCGTTCTTGCGCATTAATGGCATCCCTTGCCTTGGCCAGGCTTTCATCCTGACTGCGGATTAGCTGAGTGGTGGTCTTGGCGTTATTGAACGCAGCTACGGCGTTGCGGAGAGCATCCACCGCCCGCTCATAGATTTGTTCAAAGTGCGTTTTGCCCGCATCCACCTGAGTTGGTGAAATATCGAAGGGCAGAGCCCCACCAGAGATCCCCAGCGGGTTCAGACGGGCATCCGCAGCGTCCAAGCTCTGTTGGATCGCTTTGGATTGGACCACGATTTCCGCCAGTTCTGGCACCGTGGTGCGATCAATCTTTTGAATCCCTTCGTGATTCGGATTGGGATCCACATCCGGCAACGTAGAGTTGGCGGTGACCCAGTGCAGGAAGCTGCCCTGGCCGCCACGGGTGGCCCAGTCATCGACGCCCCAGTTGCGGGTGCGGCCGGTTTGGGAGTTCACCCGGCCATCTTTTAAATGCGTCCAAGTAGCCACGGTGGCCGCGGCCGGATTGAAGGCTTGGCGGTAGGTCAGATCCAGCGTTTGCGAGGTGGTGCGGGCCAAGGCGGCAGCAGCAGTCGCAAACTTGCGTTCATCCAAGTAGTCCACAGCAACAGGCTTTCCGAGCAGCAACACTGCTTCGCTGCGTGGCATCCAATCAAAGTAGGAGTTACGCAAGAGCGAGTAATAGTTGGTCATGGCCGTGAGGTAGTGGCCATAGGCATCGCCATGCCCTTGGGGGTAGGCAATGGCGGCATCGGCGGCACTGACGACCCCGTCGGAATTGAGATCCTTGATGTTATAATTCAGCGCATAGACCGCTTCGCCACTGTCGATCCCGCGGGTGTAATTCCACACCAGACGATTGTAAACCGGAGCGGTCCGGGTTCCGGGAGGCAGGAAATCATCCCGTCCGCGCAGCAGACCCAGTTCTTCATCCAACACGGTGGCCACTTGTCCTTTGAAGGCAAAGAGGGAGGTGGCCACATCGCCAAACTGACCGCTGTCTGTGTTGTAGGCGATGGTTGGATTGGCGGCATCGGCATAGGCTTCATTACCCACGATCATGTAGAGATCATTGAGGTAGCCTGCCGCCAGCAGCAGCGCATCATTGGCTGGTCCATAGCTCAGGGGCGGGGTGCCTTCGATACTGAGCGATTTACCACGACGCAGGATGGTTTCGTAAATTTCAATGAGACCGAACTGATTGATGTTCGCGAGGTTCAGCGAAATGTCACCTTCCCAACGGCGGCCCGCTTGGGTGACTAACGATACGTCCGTGTTGACGGCGTTGTTATAGAGATCCGTCACGCGTTGTTGGAAGGGATTGATCCCCGCCAGAGCGCGTTTGATCCAACCTTCGGCTAATTGGGGCTCGGTCCATTTCGACCAGCCGCCAGCAGCATCGTAGGCGGCATGATCGGGATCGGTGGCGCGGAAGCGGCAGACGAAATAATTGTCAGTCAGGGTGAAGATGCCAGGACCTTGGATCACGTGGCGGTTTTTCCCGGTGATACTGCCCGGCATGATCCCGGCCTCTTCATTGGGAGCGGCGGGCATGGAAATCCAGGAGGCCAAATGTTCCGTGGCCTGCATCGCTTCCAAGCGGGCGTTGACGAAGCTGACCGCTCCGGCATCGGCTGTGGTCACGACGGTAAGCTCCAAAGTATTGCTGCCCACGGCTAGGGAGTTGGCAGAGATTTCCAGCAAGCGAGAGAGCGGGCTGAAGTCCGGGGAAGGCTTGGCGACCACGGCGGTATTAGCCGTGCCAGGCACATTCCAGGAGGCCACCGTGGTCCCGTTGATCGATGCGGTGACTCCATCATTGGCTCCCAAGTCCAAGCTGAGGAAGAACCGCAGCGGAACCGTCGTGAGATTGAACGTGCGGGACAGAGTGACAGGTGAGGTTCCGGCGTGGCCATCCAAGGAACTGGGCAGGCTGAGCGTAGTAACCACACCTTCTCCGTTCGTGTAAGTCCAGGGACCACCATCGCCCATAATCAGCGCACGGTCATAGGAGTAAAGCACCGGTGGCAAGCCATCCACGGGCGGAGCATAGCGCCATTCGAATTCGTAGTTCTCGGTCTTGGCGGCAAAGTCCAGACTTTGTTGCAGGGTGAGCTTCTCGTCTAAAGGATTCGATGGAGCAATCACCTTCAACTCACCCCGACCCAGCGGTGCCGTGACCCGAATGACGTGCACGGAGACAGGTTCACCTTCCGGCGTGAACGCTTTGCCGTTACCGCTCACCAGGACCACCCAGCCTTCGCCACCGCCTGCGGCGGTTAGCGCATAGGAATCGACCGCGGTGTCAGGATCCGTGATTTCGGTCAGTTCGTCCTGACCACTGGTGACGTATTGTGGTTGCACCGTAGTATAGACCTTCTTCGTCAGATCATCCTTGAGGGTGGCGACATCACGCTTGAGTTGATCTGCACGCTTATTCAGTTCATTGATATCCTCCGCCCGGGCGGAGGGCGGGAATATCGGACGAGCATTATACCAGGCATTCACCTCGTCCCGTGCTCTCGTTAGACTGGCGTCACTGGTGGCCTCATGCCACCGCTTCTCCTCGTTTAACCAGGAGGTGTAGCCCCGGTTACGACCGATCAGAGGGCCATTTTCCCAACGTTTGTTGACTGCAAATTCGCGATAGTCACGACGTAGATTGTTGAGTTGATCCTTGTGTTCATTGATCCATTTCCAGAGTGGGGTCAATTCCTGGGCGTTTTTGTCAGGAAACCTTTCCGTGACATCCGAGAAATAGATCCCTTCACTCATAAACTCGAAATCATACATCCAATTCCAAGCGGTGTCCCGGGCTGCGGTGTCCACCACGTCTTCCGTGGTAGGCTCAATGGCCTTGTAGGTCCCGCGCTTGGTGGGGTCTTCCGTAAAGGTTTCGACGATGGTTTCCAGGCCTTCGATGGCTTCGGTCCATGCATCGAAATCGTCATCCCCATCATCACAGAGGGCGATGAGGGTTTCCCGATCCTGTTCGCTCAGCGTGTTGAGCAGTAAATAGTCTTCACCAAACGCTTCATCCTTGAATTCTCCGATGAAGACCAGCGATCCTTTTTCGCCCAGATTCGCGTCAAAGTAAACGCGCTGACTGAGGTGTGGTGGGAGGTTCGGGAAATAGGTTTTTCCGCGATAATCGCTCGTCGCCACGGAACCGGGAATTTTACTGAGACCATCCGCGGCCAGCCCGTAGGTCTTGGCTCGGGTGGGGTCGAAGAGCACCACGCTGTGGGTGTCATCTTCCAGCGCCAACGCCTGGTCATAGAGCACCTGCATACTGGTTTGGGTGCGCACGGCAGGCAGGCCGTATTTGGGCAGGGTCAGCGTTTCACCCAAACGGAGTTGCGGAGCACTGGTGGGCCAGATGGCTCGGAACGTAATCGCCAGGGATTGATCGGAAGCGCCACTCATGTCTCCGTCATAACCACCCTCCAGGGCGGTGGGACGGAGATACGGCATGATGGTGCCGGGCGCGGGTTGCTCCGCCACTCCCGGGAGGAAGAATCCTTCCATGGAGACATAGTAATACTGCATGTCGAAGAACGGCTCTTCGGTGTCCGTGTGTGGTCCCCGATAGACCCAAGTGCTGCCTTTGCGGTCCTTGAAGGTAAATTTGTCGTAGTCCAAGGGCGCATTCCCGTTGGGAGCCGCATCATGCAGTTCAAAGGCTACCACATTGGCCACACTGCCATCTTCCAAATAGGGCAACGGCAAGACGGGCAGCGGCATCGGTGCTTGCAGGATCTTCCCAGCGATGGCGTCGTAATTGAACACAATGCCTTCGGATTCCTTTTCCCGCAGCACTTTGAACGCGTTCATGGCTGGGCGGGAGTCCGCTTCCCGGTAGCGCAGCAGCACGTAAGGTAGGGAGGTTTGCTCCGTGCCGAGATCGTCCCGCAGTGCCCAGGCGCGGCCCGCAATCATCACCGCATGTTCATCGTTGGGATTGAAGCCAGGCTTATCCTTGTCGTTTTGATAGTAAACCAAACCGTTGGCTTGGAGCGAGGGAAGTTCCCCAGTGCCACGATTGCTGGCCATGATGATTTCCGGCGGAGCGGTGGGCCACTGGAGCGCATATTTCTGCACGGTGGCCGGCCAGTAAGTCGGCTTCAAGCCGGAACCCGCGGGTGGGTTGTTGGCTTTATACCACCAGATTTCCAAAATGTTATGACCGGGACGGGCATTCACCCCGATGATGGCACCGTTTTTGGCATTGGCCACGCCGTCCACGAACGGATCTTTATAGGCGGTAGGATCAAAGTCCGTGCCGCTGGTTTGGCGAATGTAGCCCACCGCGGATTCATAGCCCACCGGCGGCTCGATGCGAGTGCCCACATCCGCTGGGATGGGCGTGCCCGTGAAGCCGGTGAAGGTGCTATCCAATTTGGAATAGACTCGCTCGAACCAGATCTTTTCACCGTTGGTATAACGGATCAGGGCCCGACCATCGGGATCCGTGCCGATGGTGGTGTAAAAGGTGGCGCCATTTTTCACAAACGCCTGCTGGCCGTTGGGATCATCTTGGAACACCAAATACGGATTATTTGTGGCCTCCAGCGCCACCCCGGTGGCTTGCGCGTCCCCGTCCGCTTGATCCTGGCGGGCGTAAGTGGAATAGGCCTCGATTGCCTCCGGCCAGGAAACAACGTAGGTCTCGTAAAATTTGGGCCAAATGAGATTGAAATTCCCCGTTTCCATCCAGTGGATGAGCACTTCTCCCGTCGGTTGCCCGGGATCTTCCGTGGATTGATTGGTCGTCCGAATCGCATAATAATCCTGCCGACCTTTGGATGGCAGCGCCTGCATGTGCAGAAACGGCGGGGTGCTCGTCATCCCGTTCACCACCTTGGCTCTCAAAATCTCATCTCCGTTGTGCGGCAACACCTTGTCCCCCACGAACATTTCGACTTTGAGTGGAGCCACCTCCCGGATGACCTCCACGATTTCGGTCCCAAGGAATTGCCGAGTCACGTTATCCGATTTGAGGGCTCCGAGGATTTCCAAAAAGACGCGACCTTCGGCATTGTAAGCGTGAAGGGAGCGATCCGTGGTGCTGAACCAAAGCGTGCGTTTTTCTGGCGGAGCCTGCAGGGCGGGGTCGGGCGGCACATCATAAGGGGAATCATATTCCGCACCAACGTTGGCGGGGAACTGTGGGCTGTAGATGACATTCAGCGTGGAGATGGGGCCCTGCGGAACTTGCACGAGTGGGCCGTTGAAGCCTTTCTCCGTCCAATACATGCGCTTGGCAGGCCGGGCTGGTGAAGCGCTGACCACGTAGGTTAGGGTGATCGTCGCTGGCACATGCGCGGGATCGCGGAAACGCCAGACCACATCCACCACGCCTGATTGCGTCGCGAAGACGCTGCGGGCGTGCGGGCTGTAGTAGAATTTACCCCCACTGATGTTATCGGGGTTCGGAAGGTAATCACTTTGGTCGATCGGAATTCCCGCCTGATCCACGGTGGGCCGGGCGATGACCTCGCCAAAGAGGACGGTGGGAACCCGCCCTGCGAGCGGACGGCCCATTTGCACGGATTGCAATTGCACTCCGCTGCCATCATTCGGGGTAAATGATGGCAACTTCACAGTCGTAGGCCCTGCGACCGTATCCGGACTGCCTGCCAGCATGGTGCCGGCACCGTCTTTAATGCGGGTGGTGAGCCAGCCGCCAATCGTGGTGCCGCTTTTCCACTGGTTGGCCGTGGGCGTGCGGGGGTCTTCATCCAAACTGGGTGGCGGCGGCGGATAGGCCGTGGATGGCTGGAGGCTGAAGATGTTCCTGGTATCATCTTCCAACGTAAAGAGCGACTGACTGGAGGCTCGGGAAAGCAACGCTAACCCAACCGCCAACCACGCCCCGAGGAATCGGGTTCGTTTTTTCATGGTGATGTTGGTCTGGGGTTAGATTATTGGTTGCTGGTGGGCTTTGCGGGAGCAGAAACGGTTGCGTTCTTGGGTTTGCTAAGCAGGGCGGCCTCCAGTGCGGCAAGGCGGGTTTCACGGGTGGTGTTTTCCTTTTCCAAGGCTGCCAGGCGCTCTTCTTGTTTGGCAAGCTTGTCCTTCAGGATTTCGTTTTCCTTGCGCAGGGCTTCCTCGGCGGAATCGCTGTCTTTCTTGATCTGCTGGGAGGCGGAGACGTTCAACATGGCTATGGCATCATAGTCCACAGTGCGGAAGTCCTTCACTTCGCGGCCATAGACAAAGACTTCCTTGTCCTCGTCGGTGGGCTGAAAGGAAATGCGGAACCCGTCGGGCTTCACTTCCAGCACCTCATAGACCTCGTTCGTCTTCCCATCGGACAGCACCCGGACCCGCTCGCCCTTCTTCAAATCACTGGCCACCTTGATCCAGCCATTTGCGGGAACTGCCTTCTTCATGATATCAGGCACCACATTGGTGATCTTGCTTACGGCCAAGGGGAAAGCCTTTTCCACCTCCTGGGCGATGAGTTTCTTTTGCTTGCGCGGCCCCTCAGCCACCGTGTCCCGGAAACTGTAGTCGGTGACCTTGAGCTGCATCATATGAGTGAGGTCTGCCATGCTGTCGGACACGCCGATAATGTTTTTGATGCGCTCATCGGACGTAGCGTTGAACTCCCCGCACAATATCCGCCCGTCCGACCAAATGCCGTAATTCGAGCTTGTGCCTCCGCCAGTGCCCGTTCCACCAGAGGAGAGATATCCGTAGGATCCGATAGACAAGGAATTTCCGATTCCGTTAACCCTTAGAGACGCTTGACCAGTAGGTGAAGCGTTTAAGCCCACGGCGACGTATCCGCCTGGGCTGCATTTGAGCATTACGGTGCCGTTGGATTTGAGTTCAGGATACCCATCTTGAGCTTCAAACATGCCAGAGTCACTGTCGTTGACGAAAGCGTGGCCATTGCCAGTCCCCCCCATATTGGCAAGGACGAAACCAGTGGTGACAGATGCAGAGTTGATGGCATTGCTGACGTTAAGCGAGAAACTGGAAATGTTGTTATTGGCAGTGATATTGCCGGTGGCGGTGATATTGCCAGAGGCAGAGAGGCCGCTTTGAGCGGTGAACGCGCCATTGCTGACAACGCTTCCGCCATTGATGTAAAATTGCTCTGTGTTGTTCGTGAAGAGACCAACTCTATTGTCCCCGACGCTGAATAGACCGCTGTCATTGTCGCCACCACCGCCGCTGAAGGCATAACCGTTGCGGTTGACGCCGCTTACCCCTGGCACCCCTCCGCGGGCCAGCAGGCCACCACTGATCGGCGTGTCGGGGAGCACGGCATCTCCGCTGTAACGGCTGATGATGATCCAATTGTTCCCGTCCGTGTTGCGCAGCGTCACGCTGTCGCCACGTTTGGCAAGGGAGATGGGAGTCGCGCTGCCGTTGATGAGGCCACCGCCGGGAGGCACGACCGTTACAGGATTGGCTGAGGGGTCATTCTTGGTGACGGTGATTTCTCTTTTGTCAGGATTTCCCGGCAACGTGGTAGTCACTGCCCCAGCAGTGGCGTCGGCCAGAACGCTGGAAGAAGTTTTGCCCAAGGTGGAGGATGCCGTGACCAACGCAGGCACATAGCTGATGCCGCTCACGTTCAGTGAAGAGGGAGCATCCGAAGCGGACTGCACCAGACGGTCAGCAGACTGGGCACGGCCAGCCACGAAACTGAATGGCGAGGAAAGGAAAGCCAACCGCGGCTGAATTTCCCCGGGAGTCTGACCCGGGATGACCACGGTCACTCCGAGGAAACGTTCCTTGCCCTCAAAGGCACCCGGCAAGCCGACCGCATCATGGTCCACCGTGCCTTCCGCCAATCCGCCTAACGCAGCGAGGATCGGGGAACCTTCACCCAAGCGGACGGAAAATTTCCCGTCCTTCACGGTTACCAATTGTTTCTCCGCCCAGACTAACGTGCCGCCGGTTTGCGCATCATAGAGGCGGAACTGCATTTCATAGTTTGCCGCCGTGGTGGGAGCCAGAGGATTACCATTGCCATCCAAGACGCTGCCTTGGTAATCCACCGTGCTCGGCGGGCCAAAGACATCCGCAGAATACGCCAGCGGTGACATTAGGCTAACAAACAAGGCGGAGGCGAGCGCGACGGAGCGGAAGGAGAGATTAAGTTGTTTTTTCATTTGGAATGGGTAGTTAGTTTTTGTTATTGGAAATTAGTTTTGTTTAGTAGCAGGAGCGCCCTCGCTCCTGTTTTGTATCCGGGGCGCCCTCGCCCCGAGTAGGTCGCCACTTAGTGGCTGGGAGCGAGGGCGCTCCCATTACAGTTAAGGATTCAGAAAGGTGGGGGCATTGGCGGCCCGTTGCAGGAAGAAAGAACCGGAGCAGGTGACAGGGGTGGCGCGCAGGCCGGTGATCGTTTCGGTGTAGGTGCCGCCGAGGGAACTCGCACCCCAGGCAGGATCGAAGCCCAGCGGATTACTGCTGGCGAAGGTTAGGGTGACGGTGCGGCTAACCGCCGGGCTTTCTTTCCCGGCAGGCAGGGTGGTCTCAAACCGCTCGTCCAAGTTATCGTGATCCGGGTGATAGGTGTGAATGAAGGGGTTGCTGGCGTCATCTTTGCCCAAGGCCACTGAGAACGTCAGGCTACCGGTAAGCCCCAAGGTGCCAGTCCCCAGTTGTTTCAAGCCAACTGGAAAATGCGATGAGGAAACCCGGCTTGCAGCCTTGGCGGGAGCGACGAAGGACGCTTCCGTCCCGGCCACGACTGGCTGACCTTCCTTTTCCCCCAAGTAAGCCTGCTGCATCAGACGGACCGCACCGCTGGCATCCGAATGCAGAATGAGCCGCAGGGGAAATTGGCTGGGCGCGTTCTTGGGGCTGGCATTAGCACCGACGATCTGATCCACACTGGCAATGACCGCGGCCCCGCCCCAGAGGCCGGAGCGGGGCGTGGGATTGGCACTAACCGGGAGATCAATGCGCGTCTGGAAGAGCGAGTCAGTGATGCGCAGGAGGCTTTGATAGACCGCAGCAGGATCATTTCCCATCAGACTGCGATTCACGGTAAAGACCACTTCGGTGGTGGCTCCGGGAGGCAGCACGCGGGTGACGGCACTGTTGAAGGCCACGTAGGCATGGGTGCCGGTAGTCGGGTTGAAATCACCGCGAACCATCAGCGGCACGATGCCCGCAATCGCTGGCTGATCGCTGGGAGGAGCCTCGGAGGCTTGAGGGGCTAACGTGACGGTGAGCGTTTGGTTGGCCGTGGCGCGGACCACATTTACTAACCGAATCGAAATGGACAGGCGATCGTCCCCGAAGTTCAGCCCGTCATCGCGCGTGACTTCCACTTTCAGCGGACCGTAATAGTCGGTGTAAGTGGTGGCCTGCACCCAGTAAGCCTGACCCCGGGTGGCGGCGGTGGTGGTGAAGCTGGAAACGGGCACAGGGTTGCGCACGCCGGTATCGCTGAGCGGTCCGCCACGGTAGAAGAGGACCTGCTGGGTGGTGAGCGATTTCAAGACATCATTGAAACCAAAGAATCGGCTCAGACTGCGTTGGCTGGTGTTCGGCGGGGTCTGAATCGGGAAGCCCACGAAATTTAATCCTGTGCTGCTCCAAACGAATCGCGGTGGCAGCGGCTTGCCTTTCACCTGCCAGGTAAAGGGAGCCGCGGTGTCGGCTACTTTCACAAGGTAAGCCGCATTTCCCGTCAGAGCGGACAGCGTGGAACCTTCCGGACTGGTGCGACGCCACACGCTCCACTGCAATTCGGTCTGGCTCGGGGAGCCAGCCGGGGTTTCAGTAAAGGTGCCTGCTTCGGCGGCATTCCAGCGCCACATTTCCTCAATGTCCCCATTGGCCAAGACCGGGAGCAACTCATGGGAGACATCCAATGGAAGCCAAATGGCATTCCAACCGGCTTTCAGCGGGTAGGATTCAGTAACCCACTGGGCACGGGCAATGGAAGTAACCGCCAGCAAGGCCAACAATGGCAGCCACGGGCGCTTAAGGGATGAACGGAGCAGGGATAGACAGTGCATAATGGAGGTGTGAAAAATGAGTGGTCATGTTGTTCTGCTGTCTTTTTTGGGAAAGGTAACAGAGAAATGTTAAATTTTCTTCAGGGGGGCTGGTGGGGATGCTGAGGGACGGAAGGGACTTAAAGGACTTAAGGGACTTAAGGGACGGGGAATCTGCTTGTCCTTTTGGTCCTTTTAGTCCCTTCTGTCCCTTTCCGTCCCTTTTCCCGATGCCCCCGCCCCCAGACAACAACTTCATCCCGCCGCACGGCGGTTATGAACAACTGCTCTCCTACCAGAAAGCGGTGGTGGTGTATGTGGGGACGTGCTTTTTCGTCAAAAAATGGCTCCCTGCCTACGGAGACCGCACGGTGGATCAAATGGTGCAGGCGGCCCGTTCCGGGAAACAGAACATCGTGGAAGGCAGCATGGCGTCCGGCACTTCCAAGGAAACGGAAGTCAAATTAACCAACGTGGCCCGCGCCAGCCTGGAGGAACTGAAGGAAGACTACCGGGACTTCCTGAGAACGCGGAAGCTACCCATTTGGAGCCCAGAGCACACCTACGCGAAACGCCTGCGTGCCTTGAACCGAACCCCAGGCGCAAACTACGAGACATTCCAGTAGGGCATTGAGAATGAAAATCCGGAGATAGCAGCTAACGTGCTGCTGGGTCTGACGACGGTGGCGTGCTACCTTTTGCAAAAACAACTGGAGTCCCTGGAGCAGGCCTTTTTGAAAGAAGGCGGCCTGCGGGAACGGATGACCAGAGCAAGGCTGGAGGTTAGGAAAAAGGACGGAAGGGACCAAAGGGACAAAAAAGACTAAAGAGACGGCGGTCCTTTAAGTCCTTTAAGTCCCTTCTGTCCCTTCTGTCCTTTATCACTGCCGCTCCAATACCAGCGTCCGTTTCCCGCCGGTGTCTCCCACCAGCAACCGCTTCCCGTCTGCGCTGAAGCAGATGCCGCATGGGGCGGGGCCGCCCAGGTTCCCTATCAGGACTTCCACGGTGTAGGTGTCCGTTTGCGTCAGCTTCAAGCGCAGGAGGCGTTGTAGTTTGGGGTCCCTACCCTGCGCTCCTTGGAGGACGTAGAGGTCCGTGGTCAGGGGATCGGCTGCGAGCGCGGAGGGATCCTGCACGGGTTCGCTGAGGGTGCAGGGGTGGAAGGCGGTGCCGTCCCAGCGCAGAATGCGGCGGTTCGTGTCGGCTGGGGTGACGTTGGTCTCTGGCTCAATGGTGCTGCGGTTCAGCAGGAAAACGCCGGCCTTGGAGCTGGCAACGTCCATGGGATACTGCAATAACGTTTCGTCCGTGGCTAGCAGGCTGACCGGCTCGTCGTTATCGCAGCGGAAGCGCCAGAGGCCGGGCTTACTCTCGGGATGCAGCTCATTTCTGCTGCAGGCCAGGAGCACATCGCCCAGTTGCAATCCGGGGGATAAATTTGCTTCCGTGACAAAGGCGAAGCCCATGGGATAGGGCGGCTCCTTGGTGGCAAATTCCAGTAAATTCAACTGACTGCCGTCGGCTTTGGCACGTCCGATGGTCGGGTGCTGGCCTCCATCCGGTTGAGTCCACGTCACGAATCCAGAATCTGGGGCCACGCCGGAAAATCCGGGGGTTTGTGGCTTAAGCTCGAGGAAATTCTCCGCTTCACCACCACTGTCAGACACGATACGCAGGCGTGATTTTGAGCAATAGATCACCTTCCGGTCGGGAGCGAAGTGCGGGGAACTAAACGCAGAAGAATGACTGAGCCTTCCAACCTCCACCCAGCCCGGGATTTCCAACGAACTTTCCCGAGCAGCAGGCGACCGGAGCGGGGCAGGTTTGAACTCCGGGGTCGCTGAAGCCACCGGAGGATTCAGCCGCTTCAGCACCGCAATGGCGAAATTCCCCTTATCCGTAATGATCATTTTCTGACCGTCTGCACTGAACGCGATGCCGTTCGCGCCAGATTTCCCTAGCCTGTTAGCGAAAGTTTCCACGAGGTAGTGGTCCGGGTTGCTAGCCCCGGCAGGGCGGAGTCGGCTGATGCATTGGTCATCGGAACCCACACTGGTGGCATTCCCGCCTTGGATGATGTAAAGGTCACCACTAAGCGGATCTGCGGCCAGACCAGAGGGATGGAGGATGGGCTTGTCCGTGGTGCACGGATGCCAGCCATCCTGGTCCCACCGCAAGACGTGAGCATTGAGGTGACGCGGATCATTGTCAGGAATTTGTTCATCGTAGAAAACTAGCCGATCCAGTGCAAACACTCCTTGCCGTGTGACTTCCACATCAACCATCCAGCCATCCTTGCCCCCCTTGGCAACGCGGCGGGCAGGCGCATCGTTGTCCAACCGGAAGCGCCAGAGACCGCCCACGCTCTCTAACCCTTGAAGGAACACCCGATGACCATGATCCGCTACGAGGACATCACCCGGATTCAGCCCCGTGTTAGGAGGTAAATTTTCGGCGGTCACAAAGGCGAAGTCCCAGGGTTCTCCGTCGGAAACCTTCTGCCCTTGCTTGACCAACATTTCACGCCCGATCTCGAAGCCGCCTAACGGGAACTCTGGGGCGAAATCATAGCGCAACGTGGGCAGCAGCGTCCCATCCGGCAGCGCCCGGCCAAGGTGGAAGCCGTTATGCTCTTGTGGCTGGCCCCAGACGATGTGACCGCTGGGGGCGACGCCGACACAGCGAATTTCTTCCTTTTTCACTAGCTTCACGGCATCGCTAACCTCACCATTGACTAACTGCCGCAGCGGGCAATCGAATACTTGGTCGATGCTGAGGAGCCTGCCATCTGGGGTGAGCCGTCCGCATTCCTTGTGCGCGTTGTCGATGGATTCACGATCGTGTGCCCAGTCTGGCGAGTAGAAGCGCGGCACGGCATCTTCAGCTACATGGCGCTCACGCGCGAAGGCTTCGGAGAAGAGTGGCTGCCAGTTCCTGGGAGGGTTCTTCCGTTGCAACACCACCACAGACGAGAGCTTTTCATCCGTGATGACCATCCGCAGCCCATCCGGGGTGATCTGAAGGCCGCAGTAGCTGAACCCGCGGAACTTCCGGGCGAAGGTCTCCACGGTGTAGCGATCCGGCCCGGCGGGACGCAGGCGCAGGATCCGCTGTTCCATCACTCCGGGCTGCACGATTTCTCCCCCGTCGAGGACAAAGAGGTCGGGGCTGAGCGGGTCCGCCGCAATGCCCGCCGGAGAGAGGATGGGCTGGTCGGTGGTGCAGGGGTGAAAGCCACTAGGGTCCCACCGGAGCACGCGGGCGTTGTAGTCAGCCGGAATCGCCTTTCCGGAAGGTAGGGTATTAGTGCGATTGAGCAAAAACACCCCGTGGCGGGACACGGTGGCATCCAGCGGGAAATAGGTGTCGTCTTTCCGCCATCGCTCAGGGAGCGAGCCGAGGCGCTGGGCGGGTTCGTCGGAGTCGAAACGGAATTTCCACAGGCCGGGGGCGGTCCCCTGGATGAAGGGGAGCGGGCGGAGGGGGGCGTAAAGGGTGCAGTGGCCTTCGTCGGCATAGAGGACGTCACCAGGGCGCAATTCGGACCCGGGGGGCACGGTATTTTCAGTGACAAAGGCCAATCCCCAAGGGTATGCGCAGCCGTTATCGTCACCGTTGGCCAGACGTTCTGCCTTCATGGAGGCACGGGCTTCTGCTGTCCCCTCTTTGCTGAAATCCGGCGCGAGGGGCGTGAGCTTGGTGCCGTCCGGAAGAATCCGATGGATGGCGAGGTCGTCCGGATGCTTGTTTGTTGTCCACACAACGTTGCCTGTCTCCGGTTGCACGCCTATTTTGCTGATCCCCTCGGGGTTTTTAACCTCCTCCCGCTTTCCGTCGGGGCCTGGTTCGATGGTCAGAGTTTCCTTTGTGTTGATCCACATCAGGCGTCCATCGGGCCGGAGGCGCGCTGTGTTTACTTTCCTCTGTTGCTCTGTGCTCAGGAGTTCGCGCTCCACCTCCCACTCCGTGGAGAGCAGGCGTGGCATGTTCTGAGGAGGGATATCGTGGAAGCGGGCCACCTTGTCCGAGAACACCGCACGGCCCTCCAGCACCACTGGCTCTGCTGGCGTGGGAGGCTGGCGGCGGCTGCCCGCCAGAAACGCCATCCCCGCAGCCCCTGCGATTCCCACTACCGCTGCGGCGGCAGCCCAAAGTCCCGGACGTTTCTGCTTGGGGTAAATAACGGGTTTTTCCTCCAGGGCCCGCTCTGCGAAAAGGCGTGGCAACTCCGCGCCTGCGCACCACGGTTCAATCAGCCGGGCCACTTCCGCCGCAGTGGCCGGACGATCTGATGGCCGCAACGCTAACATGGAATTACAAAGCTGCACCAGAGGCTTCGGTAAATCCTGCCGCATCGTGGCAATGGATGGCACCGCGTTGCTCGTAATGTGCTTCATGTGCCCAAAGAGCGACATTTCCCCACTCCCCGGATGCGGCGTTTTCCCAGTGAGGAAACGCCAGAGCGTAGCCCCCAGACTGTAAATATCCGCCCGGGCATCCACCTCTTGGGGAGACTCAATTTGCTCTGGAGCGGTGTATTCCAGCGTGCCCAGGAAACGCGTGGTGCCCCCAGTAACCGCAGGCGCCCCGAAGACCGGAGCCACGGCCAGACCCGCCAAGCCGAAGTCCAGGACTTTGACAGTGGAAGGGACCACAGGGACGGAAAGGACTAAAGAGACCAAAGGGACGGCTGGGACATCATCGGTCCCTTGAGTCCCTTCCTTCCCTTCCGTCCTTTCCTCCACTAACCCGCCCCCGCTAGACACCATCATATTCCCCGGCTTCACATCCCGGTGCACAAACCCGTGCCCATGCGCATGATGCAATGCCAGCGCAGCCTGCCGAATGATCTCGCAGCTCTCGGCAATGGGCAGCGTGCCGTGTTTCCTCACCAGCGCCCCACAGTCCAGGCCGTCCACATATTCCATGATGAGATACCATTGGCCATCCCGCTCCCCGGCATCATACGCCGTCACAATCCCCGGATGATTCAGCCCACCCACACTAATCATTTCCTGTTCAAATAACGCCACCGCATCCGGTGAACGCGCCAGCACGGTATCCAGAAACTTCAACGCCACCGTGCGCTTCATGCGCCGATGCTGGGCGCGGAACACTCCGCCGAATCCCCCCTGCGCAATCTTTTCCTCCACCTCCAACTCTGGAAATAACTCCGCCGCATGAGCCGCTTCATCATTCTCCGGCACCTCCGCAAAAGAAAACGCACATTGCGGACACTGCACCCCCAGTGGCCCGGAAAACATGGGACCACCGCAGGTGCCACATTGGCGGGAACTGGAGCTGGAAGCGGAAGGACTTTGCGACATGGAAAAGTAACGTTACTGCTTATCCATGCGAGAAAGTGGACAAAAGGTAACGCAGTTCCTGTTGAATATCCGAGTGGGAGCCCACCGTCTCCATAATTTCCGCCCGCAGAATGTCACCGTAACTCCGCCGCAGCCGGGACAGCGCCATTTTCACGGCCGCCTCCGTCATCTCCAAACGCTGCCCAATCTCCGCCAAATGATCCGCTCCTCCACCCGTGAGCCGTGGCAGCAGCTCCTCGAACAACTCCGGTTTCCCCCGATACTCCGCCCGCAGCCGATTCCCGGCCCGTTCCATCACTTGCATCGCCCAGGCCCGATCAAACGCCATTTCCGGAGAAGCCGCCAACGAAGCGTCCGCCAACCAACGTTCCTCCGCCAAGACCGTATCCAGTTCCACGAACTGCACCTCCCCACCACGCTTCTGCCGCCGCATCGCCCGCCAGGCGTCCGCGTCCAAATGCTGCAATGACGTGAGCAACAACGTGCGAAATTTCCCCTTCGCTGGATCCGCCGCCGTCAGCAGACTGCCATCCATCAGCCGGGCAAAGAAATCCTGCGTTAAATCCTGCGCATCCTCAATGTCCCGACCACTCCGCCGCAGAAAGGCATACAACGGATACCAATACGCCCGGCATAACGAACCCAGCGCCTCCCGCCGCACCACATCATCCACCGCACACGCCCGCAGCACCAAGCTCCAGCGGGTGGGCTCAAATTTTGCATTCTCAAGACGGGCATCAGACATCGCGCACCATGCTATGAGTCGATTTGTGAGCAAGTGAATTTGCAAGACCCCGGGTTAGGCATGATTTCTCCGCCTCCCGATCCCCTGTCCAAGGCCCACCTGAAAAAGCGAATTCGTAGCAGACAGACCCACCGCAGTCCAGCGGACTGCGACCATAAGGAGGTGGAGCGAGGCTGAGACCGAACCAGTCGTGAGACTAAGCACCCAAATTCTAGACGCATGTTGCTAGCGATGCTCGATCTGCGCAGGGAGGAAGTGGTGCAAATTTGGGACATCAGCCTGACGAAAGCTCGGACGCAGCCTCGCACCACCTCCCGGCGTTGCTTGGTTGCAGTGCGGAGATTGCGATGCTATCAACCCAAACCGCTGCTTCATCCTTTGTCCTCATGGAAACCGTGCCCTCTTCCCGAAAATCCACCTTCGCGCCCATCGTGGTGGTTGTGCTTGTGCTTTACGTGGGGAGTTATTGCTGGCTGCGGTTTGGGATAGCCAAACATTTCGGAGGGTATTCATCTGGCCCCTCCCTGCTTTACATATCAAATGAGCGGTGGATCGGAATCAATGCCGACCGCCTGAATTTCATTTTCAAGCCACTGCTGTTGGCCGACGCACTTATTTCAAGGAAAAAACATGTCTGTTTTGTGGGTGAACGCTTCTGGGGCTTAGCGGAATAAGTTTCAAAAACAACCCACCGCTCAGTTCCCCACAGCGAACCACTCGTTTGCAGCTCCCCCGAATGTGGAGCAGTCGGCTCGACTGCTCACCCCCACCCCGCCCACCGCAGTCCAGCGGACTGCGACCACTCTCAGAGCCAAGCCCGCCGCCCGATCCTCCGCCTCAAGGCGGAACTCCAGCGGCGGTTCCCATCATCATTTCGACAGACTTATGCCACCAATGGCATGATCTCTTGGTTCCCCATGGCTACCACCCATGGCCGCGGTTTGAACGCTTGGCGATCAATGCCATCTGTGCGACTCCCGGTGTCCTCGACTCGCCTTCAGATGTTAAGTTGATCGTCTCCTTTTTGCGGCAGCTTTCATTTTTTGCTTGGGTTTCCGATTGGTGGCAACCTGTTCCGATACGAATTCACCACAGCGAAGACGCCACAGTTCAGGTGGCACTGGGGATTTGTGAACTAGGCAAGCAAGCAAAATTGCCCCTAGTGGCATTCCCGGAACTATGGGCATCGGATGATGCGCTCTCATCTCAGTAACCAGTGAACAAATTTTTGCCACAAGGGATTCATCGGGATCCTCAGGAAGTCCATAGTAAGGATTAAGTGTGATGCAAATTCCCGTATTTCCGATATTACCATCAAGCACTTTTTCGATCCAATCCAGGGGGGGCACCCAACTCTGTAACTCCACGCGCTCTTTAAATTTAATCGCTTCACCAGACTCCATTTTCCCTGCAACCAGTTGGCGGTAAATCACCTCAGCTAGCGCCGCTCCATCTTCGCCAAGATCTCCAACGCAAATTTCTAGTAGCATTTGAATCAGGTAAGACGATTTTCCAAAGCTTTCTGACGGCTCCACCCCAGTAGCTATATACTCCAGCAAGAGTGGCCAGGAGTTGCTTTGATCTATAAGCCTCACTCCTCCGTAGCCAAGCCGCCGCAACATCAATCGTTCAAAAATGCTCCCGATAATGATGGTTACTTCTTTTCGACGACCAGCCCGGGACAATGCCCGCCAAAGGAGGAAAAGTTGAAGATGATGACAGTCCAATATAGGGCGATGGCATGACGGGTTAGCGTTCATCATGCCTATCCAAGTATTCAAAACGGTTTGAAAACTTTTCTGAATCGCTTCGAGTTCTGCATGAGCGCCCGCATTATGGAACAAGTCGCTCAATTCCTCGAAGCTGGCCGCTAGAATTCCCAGCCTCGCCATATGCCAATATGCGTGATGAGACGAAATAGCCTCAGCAAACTCGTTTTGAAATCCACACGCTAAAGAGTCCGCCGTGCAAAGCAGCGCCGCGTTGCGCTCATAGTAAATCTCCAACTCGTGGAGATAAACATTGATCCACATTCCTAAAATGGCGGAGGTGACCTTTTCGTTTCGTGACCTGCGGTAGGCTGACCAAAGTGCTAACATGGCCCATTCAATCAATTCAATCCAACCAGTTTCCCAGGCAGGCTCATCTTTCCCATGACCGTTCAAAATGATAAGGGCTACCGATATCATTCGCACTTCCTTTTCGCTGATCGGATCCTTTAGAACACTAGCTAGAAATTCCCTCCAATCTGGAATCAAGACTTCGGTCCACTGCTCTGAGCCATGTGTGAAATCTTCAACCTGCCAGCAAATGTATGAAAATGCTTTGAAAAGCTTTTCCGGCAAGAGCGCGGGACTTCCAATCAACTTATCACGGACGCGGTTGGTCAATTCAGTCAGATTCCACCGCTCAAATGTTAATTGCGCGGTATCCCCTACTTTCGTGCCGAGACTTCGTGTGGTTCGCTCATAGGATTCTACCCCATTCGCATCCTCATCCTTGTTATATGCGAGAATTACTCTTACGGATTTCACGGAACTGAACTCAGTGGCGCTCAGATCTTGGGCTGCAGCCCGACGTAAATCCCATTCAAATCTTTCAGCAATCCAGTTGGCATAAGTCAGGGGTTCGTCCTTCAAAACGAAAATAATCAGGGTCGAACCGTCTTTGCTGATGGCTTTAAAATCTTCGCCATGCTCGCGTTCTGTTTTTGGTTTCGGGGCACTATCACGTCCTCCTCGATGGAACGCCAAACGAAGCGGGGTCCATTCCTCAGCCTCCGCAAGCTTTAGAATAATGTGGTCAAATCCATACTTGCTTCCGGTTTTCTCATCACGCGTGACCTCCCGCAAACTATGGAGGTAACCACTCAAAAATGTTGTAATTGTATCAGGGCTCATTCAAGAATCTCCTTTGCTTGTAGAGAACGTTGCTCAAATGCTTGTATGCGTTGCATTTCATTTTTCGCATCACGCATGCGTTTCCCATAGCCGTCTGGATCCATGAATGGAAGCCTCGGTAACTCAACTGATTTTAAAAACTCATGCATTCCAGACACCTCGCCTAAACTCCCACCGATGTATGTCTGCCATTCGTGGCCATAAAGCATATAGGATTTTGAGCATATTTCCATGAGGAGGCTTCCTTTCTCGGTGGCTGCGGCCAATTCCCGCCCCCTCCTCGCTGACAATAAGCGTAGGGCA
This sequence comes from Verrucomicrobiales bacterium, assembly GCA_031411295.1. Lineage (GTDB taxonomy): Bacteria > Verrucomicrobiota > Verrucomicrobiia > Verrucomicrobiales > V1-33 > JAGNEJ01. The sequence continues at coordinate 76,702 of JANOAV010000077.1, forward strand.
CGAGGGAAGCCTGCAACCTGCATGGAATTGATGGCTGAACGGTAACACGGGCGCAGTTGCTCAAAATATTTTTCGGCTTTTATCGCCGCTTCTTTCAAGAGCTTACGTTTCGGCGAGGAAATGGCTTTTTTAAGTGACTCAAGACAAACGCCTGGAAGTGTTCTCATCTGGTAGCAGGCTTCATATACGAAAAGCGCTCTCAGGTCGCTGCCACCTAGCGAGACGCGTGGATTCAGCGCCAAGAGAAAGCGCGGAATGGCGTCATCAAATAAAGATTCACGCATCATCTGGTAGATAAGAAGTGCCACCCAACCGTCATTCCACTGTGTCGTTATCTCAGTGGATAGCGTCTCGATTCCAAGCCTCTGGAAAAGCACAAATCCCAGGTGTCGCACTGATTCATCAGCAGAACTCCAAGCCGCTTCAACTATGGTGCCGGGCTCTACTTGAGTTAGCGTCGCAGGGAGCTTGTTAAATCCACTATGGGGATTAAACTGTTCCACTATGCCAGTGGTGTCCTTCCGTGTAAGGTCGAAGAGCAACTCTTGAAACTCAGGTTTTGATTCTTCTAAAACGCTGATGAGCAGTTGCTCTAGCTCGTTCCATGTCCCTCGGTTCTCAGGTTTGATGGGCAATAGCTCTACAATTCTTTGCCTAAACGTTGGAAGATTCAGTGAAGCACACCTTGAATCAGATTTTATTGACAGTGAAATGGTAAAGTGCCGCCAGAAATCCGTCGGCTCAGACGGGAGATTGCTCTGTATCCAGCGCACCCCATATCCAAAACTCTCATCTGATCTCTTCTCGTTGATCAAAGTGCACCTGAGGAAATTGAACGCCTCTAGCTGCTCATCTGGCGTGCCACGGCCCATTTGATCAATCAAGGTCGAATACTGCGAATCCAGCAACGGATTGACCGAGTCTTGAATGATCCAAGAATTGAAGTAAACGAGGCGCATTTTTTCATCGGGATGCGAGCGCAGTGCAGCATCGTAGTCCGTGACGAAATCTGGGGATCGCGCACGCAAATTTCCAAGAATAGTTGCTGCCATTGAGGCCGTTTCATCACTGGGACGAGTGGCTGTCCAAATGCGCACGACGCCTAGCGCGGTTGATTGTTTAAACTCCGCTAAACTAGCCAACCCACTCCACAACCCCCCACTAGCCATGTCGCTCCCTAATCTTTTCCGAATTGAGCAAAGCCAAATCGCTGTAATGCTAGGCGAAAGCTCGACGTATCTCAAAAATTCTGGAAACCCATGGAGGGTCGAGAAAAATGACGAATTGGCGAGAAATTCACCCCTTAACTTTTCCTGTTCCTTCTCCCCGGCACATGAGTAAATTCCTGCCCAAATGAGACCGAGCATTCGCTGAGCCTCGCCACTTGGTCCTAAGGCAAAATATAAGTCCGACAAGAAATCGTATAGGCCGCCTTCGTTGGTGGCTTGAATTTGAAGCTGGCTAAGAATTTCCTTCATTAGCACTGGATTGGAGTATCCTATTTCTAGCACTGCAAGCAATTCTGCCGAGTCTGGATACGGCACTGGGTTACCCAGAGGTATCTTCAGATTTGCTCGAATCTTTGTGCAAAACGATTTTATTAGGGCACGGCCTGCTTGCGCCGCCTTTTCTCCTTTTTGCAGCCCATCGGTTAGCGTTTCAGCAATTGCTGAAGTCTTGCTTTCACTCAAGGTATGAATGTTCTTTTTGGTGGTCATAAGTCGAACGTTTGGATTCTTGAGGGGCATTGTGCTGATGGCTTCCAGCAACACACTCATTTCAGAGAGGATGCAAAATGCCGCAAGTAAGATTTAACTCAATAACATGGACAGGAATTGGCACCCCTACCGGAATTTCTATTCCACAAAAAATCACTCCAACCAGACTTGAGGCCAATCGGAGTGTCCATAATTTCTCGTTCGATCTTTTGTAAGGCTATGGTGTAAGCGCCTGCTTCCTCTGGGACATGTGGGCGGTGGGATCGGGCATGGGGGAGGAAGTTCAAGATTGAAAGTTCAAGTTCAAGGGAGGCAGCGGGGTTCGGATGGGTGGAAACCGGGGGGGATGGAAACGGAAATTTTGGGAAGTTTGTGTATACCTAAGGGGATTTTATGACCGTAATGAGAGACTGTTAGTCCGTCAGGCGATGTGAGATGCCAGTGGCTTAGGTGCATCGCGGGGTGGTGCGGACTCAAGTCCGGCACTACTTTGGGAAAACAACAGGGCACAGACGAATCACCGTCTGTGCCCTGACTGCTATTCCGCCCTGTCCCCTGTCCCCTGTCCCCTGTCCCCTGTCCCCTGTCCCCTGTCCTACCCTCCAAGCGTCACACTCACCTCAGCGCTCCAGACGCCCACACGGACGTCTCCCGCGTGGTAGATGGCGCGGTATTTCCATTTGGTGAGGGCGGCGGGCGGTGGGGTGTTGTCTGTGTAGTTCGGGGTGGTATCGAAGGCCAGGGGGCCCCAGCCGGTGCCGCGATCCACTTGCAGTTCGCACATGTCCAGCCAAGCTCCCCAGCCGTTCCAGCCCCAGGTGATTTTCACGCCGCTGGCGGTGACTTGGACGCTGATGGTGGGGGCGATGGTGTTG
>JANOAV010000078.1:0-6873 GCA_031411295.1 Verrucomicrobiales bacterium
CTCGTCGCAACCTTCAGCGAACCGGTCGTAAAGGGAACCGGCACGATCACGCTCAAGAGAACCTCCAACAACAGCACGGTCGAGAGTTTCAACGTGGCTTCCTCGCCGAGACTCGTCTTCAGCGGACAGACCCTGACCATCGATCCGACCAACGACCTCGGTCCGGGAGTGGGTTACCATCTCCTGATCGACTCCACCGCGATCATCGATACCTCCGGCGGCAATGACTTCGCAGGCATTTCCAGCCCCAGCGCATGGAACTTCACCACCGCCGGCACCCCGGTTAACAGCTTCGCAAACTGGATTTCCGGCTTCGGACTCGCTCCCGCCGACCAGGATCTCTTTGACGATCCCGATGGCGACGGCATCGACAACGGCGTGGAAAACTTCTTTGGCACCAACCCCGGCACCTTCACGCGGGGACTCGCCGCCGGCATCAGAAGCGGCAATACCTTCACATTCACCCACCCGCAGAACGCCACTCCCGCCGCCGACCTCACCGCGAGCTACCGCTGGTCCACCGATCTCGCCACCTTTAACCTCGGCGGCGCGACAAGCGGCGGGACCACCGTGAACTTCGCCACCCAGACGAACACGCCCTCGCCCGGTTTCACCCGGGTCACGGCCACGGCCACCGGGACGGTTCCGGACCGTCTGTTCCTCGATGTCATGGTGACGGGGCCTTGAACGTTGGTTGTTCAGGTTTTGGTGTTCGGGGAAGTCCGTGAGGATGCGGAATGGCAGGTTAGAAGGAAAGACGCACACCGGTTAGGAAGGTCAGCGTGTCAAAATCCTTGCCTGAGCCGCCGCTCAGATGGGAATACTCAGCCCCGGCCAGAACCTTGAATCGGTCACCATAAATGAAATATTGCAGGCCCAGATAGGCGGACTGATAAATCTCCCCCTTGCCGCCTGCGGCAAGGCTGGGAGCCTCTGCCTCGTAGCGCTTTTGCAGACTGACACTCTGCGCACCGTCTCCAGTGGAAAGAGAATATCGGCCCACCAATTGAAGCTTCTCGGGGATCACGTCATAGGTGGGTTGCAGGTAGAACCCAAATGCATCCGGAGCACCGCCCGTGGCGAAGAATGCCTCAGTTACAAAGCTCCAGCGCCCATCCTTCAGCCACAGCGTAGCAGACACCAGATTCTCATATTTACTGAGCACCGTGTCGTTCTTCTCGCTGTCGCTGTGCAGCCAGTCCAACCGCAGGTCCGCCTTTTGCAGCTCCACGAACTCCTTCAAAGCATACCCGATGCCGGCTCCATAGCTGATGCCGCCATCGAAGTGGCCGAACTCGCGATCCACTTCATTGGAATACACCCCCGCTTGATAGGAAAATTCATCCACCTTGCCCTCAACCACCGCACCAGCAGCGCGATCCACTTTCAGCTGGTTAAATATGGCCGAGCGTTCAAACGTTGGTTGGTAGTTCGTTGATTGCAGCCAATCATAATAACCGATCTGCGGCTTTTGCTTGCCCAGTGTCAGGCTGAATTCGTTGGATGGTTTCCATTTCACATAAGCGTCCACCAGGCGATCATAGAACGGATCAAACTCATCCGTGCTCTGCGCATCCAGACGAATCTCGATTTGCTGATCGAACAACTTGGCGTCAAACCCAAAGCGGGAACGACGGTTTTCCCAACCGTCGGCGTCCCCTTGATTGCTATTCAGCCAATGATACTGACCCTGATAGCGACCGCGAAATTTGAACTCCTCAATGAATGGATTCGCATCATTTTTGTAGAGCGTGGCCAGACTCCAGAGTTCGTCGAAGGCTGATTTTTCCTTCGGTGCAGCCAACGTGGCGGGAGATTTCTCGGTGACCAGCGAACCGGCGTTGGCAGCAGAAAGTGTCAAGAGGGAAAGGGTGAGGAAGCGGATGGAATTGTGTGTAATCATAAATCGGTGGATGAATTTGTTCGTGATTCGCTTCTGCTCCCAAAGTGTTGGGTCGTGTTAGCAATGGTGAAATCTTAGCTCCCGTAATCTGGGTGGCTGTGGGGATCAATGGGGTGGCGTCAAGAATGCTTCGGAGGTGGACGGAGCGCAGGCTCCGCACGATCCCCCGCAATGCGGGTCTTCTCAACGGCCTCCACCTGCGTAACTCGACCGTCGTGCACGGTGATCTGCACCGATCCGAAGCGGATCGCTGCGACCTTGTCGCGGACCACGTTGAGCCAATGCTCTGCGCTGGGGGTTGGTTCTGGGGGTTGGTTCATGCTGGCTGCTGTTGATTATTAAACAATACCCAAACCAACTCGGTAGAGTGTCGAGCAGTTGGGCATGGCAGCACCTGAGCAATCAAATATACACCTGTCAAGTAGGAATTAAAATCAACACCGAACACCCGGAATTTGCACCGATAGGGGACGGGGCGCTATGCAAAAACCATGACCCGCATTAAACAGGGTGCCGCAGGTCATCTGGTAAATCAGAGCACCGTTAATCCTATTGGCCAGATAGGATTTAAACCAGGGTTTCCCGATTTTTACCACCCAAGGTGGCGCTGGTAGCCAGCAAGCAACCCCACCCGTTCAGGGCTTGCCGACTTGTTGGTGCGCTCTGATTTGCGTAGCGGTTAGGGGTAGTTGAAGTATGGCTAATTCATCGAGCCGAGCTACGAAGTTACGGGTATTCCATGCCTTGGCTTGGTTTACCAGCGAAAGCTAATGTTTCAGCGAAAGGCGTTGCCGTTCACTAATGTATTAGGCGCGACGACGACGCAGGGCGACGGATCCAAGCGCCAGCATGCCGAGCAGGGGAGTGGTCGGCTCGGGCACCACGAGGAATCCGCGCAACTCACCACCACCGTTGTTGACGGTGTGGATGTTGATGTAATATTTCCCGTTGAACAGGTCCGTGGCTTGTGAAGCAGTCAGCACGATGGGAGCCGTCGTGAACGTGCCTCCGGTGACCGCACTGGAAGAGCGAGTCAACGTAAACAACACTCCGGCAGTTTGCGTGAAGCCTGACCCATTATTGGCAGCTGTAGGGCCATGGATGTGGGAGTTGTTCGCTACGCTGCTCAAGTCCGTGAAGCCATTGGCCGAACCCCAGCCCACATTAATCGTCAACGTGCTGGCCACACTATCAAAAAAGATGCCAGCGCCAATTTCCCCGCCAGTGCCACCGCTGGCGACTGCAGGCTCATTTCCAGGTAATAGCCCTGCACCAGCCGTGCCGATCAGGTCGAAGTTAGTAATCGCAGCGGGGGCTAGGGTAGCCAAGCTGCCGAACGCGAGTGTCAGGAGTAACTGTTTCATTTTCTAGAAGTTAGTGAGTTGTTTTAAGTGACTGGGAAAGCACTTCTCAAGGAGCTGGGAACTGGGAAAGCCCGGCACCAAGAAAAACGGAATGGAGTTCTTTTAATTCACCTCGGCTGGGCAGGTCAAGAAAAATTAATCTGCGATTCACAGTCGCGCCCTTGCAGGTTCCCGGTCGTGGGGGGCTCTACCATCGTCAACCGTAGCCCACCTCTGCCACTCCATGAATTTTTCTCTCGACGGCCCGGGTCCTCGGCGGTATTGCTTGGGAACTCTAAGTCTTACACTGATCCGCAACCGACCACCCATGCGCTGTCCGTTTTGTCAAAATCCCTGCCATGAAGAGACTGCTGAATGCAGTCACTGCGGATTTTCCCTGCCCAAATTGGACCATTACTTGGGCCGACCGCCAGCGATTAAGAAAGGGATTACCGATCGGGTGGAGGGACTGAACGGCAAGGAGGCGACCTTAATTAATAACGCCATTTCCCGGTTGGAGAAACGTTTTCCGCAAGTGGGCTTTTCCGTGCTGCTGGACCGGGTCAAACCGGACGTGCCGCTGCACTTGTATGCTTTCTGGATCTTTAATCGCAGCACGCTCTGCGCCAGCGTGTCCACGGGCGCGGTGAATCGGGATATTCTGCTTTGCATCGATGTGCCCGGAAACCGTGCCAGTCTGATGATTGGCTATGGTTTGGAGCCCTTCATGTCGGCCGCCAAGCTCAAAGAGGTGCTGGACGTGGCGCACGCCCGGCTGGCAGAACAGAACTATGGAGCGGCGGTGCTGATGGTGGTCGATCGATTGGAACAATTGCTCCTGGCGTTGCACACCTCCCTCCGTCGCACCTATGGTGCCGAAGAGGCGGAGTTGGGGATCAAACCGCCACCGCTTAAACTTGTGGGGTCGGATGGTCAGCCGATTTATTGACGCTGGCGGCCGCGGCATCATTTTGTCCTGCTCTGTGGCGGTAGCCGCAGGCCCCGAGCAAGATTAACCCCAGCGCCAGGATCTGGTAACCACTCAGCGGACCCAACAGTCGTGGGGTATCGCGCACCATTTCATGAGCCAGTCGAAATGCTCCGTAGGCCATCAGATACAGGTGGAAATGCTGGCCTGGGAGCACGCGGAATTTGCGCATCGTTAGGAAGCAGACCAGCATCAGTAGGTTGAACCCCATTTCCAGAAGGACCGCCGGCCAACGGGAAACGCCCTGAGCATCTGGCAGGGCATACCATGCTGGCTCACAGATTTGTCCCAAACAGCAGCCACCAGTGAGGCAGCCGATTCTGCCAATAAAGATTCCCAGCGGTGCGGTCAGCGCGAAAAGATCGCCCGTGGGTTGGGTGTAACCGACTTGGCGCTTCGCCAGTTCCACAAACCCATAGCCACCCAGCAACGCCCCCAGGATCGTTTTGCCAGCCAGGACTTGCGGCCAGAAGAGTGGGGTGCCGTGCCAAGTGGTGAATTCTGCGAAGAGGAAACCTAACTTTGCGCCCAGAAAGCCCCCGAGCAGCCCCATCATATAAACCAACGGCAAGCGCGAGTCCTTGCGGGCCAGTCGGGTCCAGACGGTCACACTCACCACGATCGCCAGCAGAAGCACGGCGGTCCCCGTGGGATTCGGCAGGGTCAACGGAAGCTCGCCCAAAAGGTCCATGTTAGGCCAAGGCTCCCGTGGCATCAGGGAATCCTGAGTAATAACGACAGAAGGAATCCAGCTTCCCATCCGGTCGAATCACGTGCGTGCAGCAGCGGTCGATGCGGTCCTGATCCCAGCTCCACGCATCCATGAACGGCTTGATAAAGATGCGGAACGTCTGGGATTCATTGATTTCCAGATCATGTAATAATTTCCCCAGGGGCTCGGATTCGCAGCCGCACTGACTCAGGTCCTCCAGCTTATAGCGAATCTTGTTTTGGAGGAATCCCTGCACCGCCGAGTAATCAATGAACTCACTCATGCTGCGGCACTGGCCATCCCCGGTCTTCAGCAGATAGCCAATGGTGGCACAGTTGGGATCCCCACAGGGGAGCGGCGTGAAATCATCGACCGTCAGCTTCTCCTGCGATTGCTCCAATAAACCGAGAATAATATCCGCCGTATTTAACCGCCGGGAACGATCCACCGTCGCCTGCCGACCACTGACAAACATCGGTTGGAAGCTGACGCCACGCACTTGCGGAAACTGCAGCCCCAGCTCAATCGTGCTCCAGAGTTGAGCTATATTTTCCTCGTTCACCGTCATCGCCAACGTCACGGGCAAATTCATGTCCTGACAATTGGCCAAGGCTCGCAGCCGCATTTCCCGCAAGTCGGTGCCCCGCAAATTGATCTGACCACCCAGTCCAGGGCCATCGAACTGCAGGTAGAGCTGCAGTTTGCCATAGATGAACTTCTCCTTTAGTTCCGTCACAAAGGCCACGTCCTTGGCGAGTCGCACCCCGTTGGTGTTCAGCACCACATAGTCGATGCCATGGTGCGTCATGGCCCAGGTTAGGAGTTCGAAGAATTGGGGATGAAGCGTCGGTTCGCCTCCGGAGAGTTGGAGGATTTCAATGCGTCCTTTGCGGTCAATGATGCCGTCCACGCGAGCTTTCAGGCCGTCGAGTGGCTCATAAATCAAGCCCGCACCGGCGGCACCGATGGGGGAGTCTGCATAGCACGTGGGGCACGCTAAATTACACGAATGCACCACTTCGATCAGCGCCAGACAGGTGGAAAGTTTCTCGAATGTGCCGTCCACGCTCCCGGCCGCATTACTGCCCAGCGTGCCCTCGCGACCCGCATCGGCCGAGCCACATTTCCCACCGCAACAGGCATTGGCGGGGTCTCCCTGCGCCAGCCAATAAAAGCGGGCATCCGAGGAAATGACCGCCGTGGTCACGCCGTGGGTCGGGCAGGTGCGCTGCAACTCCACCACCGCCGGTGCCCGGCCCACCTTCCAGACTTCGGCAGGGCAGGCTCGCAAACAGTCCGGGCACCGACTGGTCGTGCGCTTCAACAGCTCACGCAGCGGCCCTCGCGAGGGCAATGCGGGGAGGCGGAAATCTTCGTTGGGGAAAATCATGGAATTCCCCCTAACGGACGGGGACGCTACTGCAGGCGGTCAAGGTCAGGGCTTGGAAGCACACCAAGAGTGCCACCACATACAATCCTGACCACGCCAACGCCCGCTGGGAGTGCAGTCGGTGCGCCAAACGCACTCCAAACCACAGGGCTAATCCAATTTGAATCGCCCCGAGGAGAAGCTGTGGCAGTGGAAGAAGGGTAAGGTTCATCATGGAGTCATTTTATCCGACTTCAGAACGGTGTCACGAATTAATTCCGCCGTGGCGGGATCGGGTAGGAGTGATTATTCCACAGCAAGTAGCCCTGCTACGGAGGTGGTGCGAGGCTGCGCCCGAGCTTTCGTCAGGCTGATTTTGCAATTTCGCACAACTTCTTGCCCGCGCAGATCGAGCATCGCTAGTGCTTAGTTGCACAAGTTAACAATTGTATTTCTAAGCTGGGCGCCTTTGACCTCTCTCTTGCGCCACACAAATGGTCGCGGGTGATTATTGGTGGCTTGGATAAAGGCTTCGATGGCGTTTCGCAGATCCGTTTT
>JANOAV010000079.1:0-12756 GCA_031411295.1 Verrucomicrobiales bacterium
CGAGCCGCCCGCCTCCGGCCCCCTGCCCCCCGCCCCCAGCCCCCTGCCCCCGGCCCTCCGCCCTCCGCCATGCCTCGCCCCCGCAACACCTTTCCGCTCATGGGCATTGCGGCCATTCTGATTGCCAATTCCCACTTGGAATCCCTTTACCCCAAGCGATGGATGGCGGCAGATGGCCTGCTAGGAAACACCATCTTCTTTCTCCTCGCTGGCTACGGCATTCTCCTTAGCCAACGCCAGCGCCCCACTCCTTTCGGCACTTTTTACTGGAAACGCTTCATCCGCATCTATCCCAGCTTCTGGATCGCGATGCTCATTGCAGCCGCATCCGGGATGATGGTAAATTACGGGTCTGATCTCAGCGCATGGTTCAGCACCTGGGCTTGGCCCACCAGCTTCGGCTTTATTGGTAACATCATGGTGTTTTACCCCGTGCTCTGGCTCCTCGCCCGCACCACGGACCGCATACTAGCGATCTTTATTATCGCTCTGGGTCTCATCTGGCTTGGCATTTGGCTCACACTCGTCAGCCACCCCTCCGGCCAGAACCTCACCCTTGGGCAACTCCCCCTTTCCCTGTGGTGGATCAACTTCGGGCTCGCCACCGCCCTCGGAGCCTACATCGCTCGCAAGCCCTTGCCAGAAAGTGCCTTCGCCCTCCGTTGGATCTTCCTCGGAGCAGCCTTCCTGATTTACCTGCTCCTGAAATTCGAACTCGCCCTGCGCCACTTCACCACCCCAGAGCAACTTTCCTCCATCCTCCTCGCAGGCCCCATTTTACTCCTAGCCACCGCCTGTGCCGCCCTGCTCCTGCTGAACCTCAACAGCCTGAACCATCTCCTCGGCCCTCTGTCTCCTGTCTCCCGTCTCCTGTCCCCTGTTCTCCCCTCCTCCGTTTTAGCCTGGATCGGCCAGGCCAGCCTGCAGATCTACGTCCTCCACATGACCGTTTACCATTGGGTCCACCTGACGAACCTCCCTTGGCCCGTCCAACTGATCCTCTTCGCTATCGGCACCATGATCGCCTCTCGCGCCCTTCTCCATCTGACAAATCGCTTTGGAAAAGCAGCGTAGGAGACAGAGGACCGAACCGTTACTTTCCCATGATCCAGCGCGTTCATCCCTTCCCTGAATCAGCAGCCACCCCTCATTGGCTTTTCCCTGATGACACCCAACTCAAAGCTCACCCCAGCTATCGTAAGGCCAAGGCCGGAGATATGATTGCAGCTAAGGAGGTCGTATGCGATCTCATGCTCCAATTCCTTATGGAACGCCGACACCGATTACCATTGAATGCATGCTATGTTGCGCCCCATGCTCGCGAGGCCACTGGTGATAATGCCATTCCTCAAGTCTTGGCAGCCTACTCTGCTCTATGCTGCGATGGGCAGATAGACACCGACATCGTTCAAATCGATCAGGTTTTCCACACTGGAGCAGACCCCATGGAGCGGCTCGCGACACGTCCGTCCTTCGAGGGACTGATCACCGCAGGACACGAATACATTCTCGTGGATGACGTCACCACGATGGGCGCACACTTGCAGAACTCAATAACTACATTATAACTCAGGGAGGGAAAGTGGCAGCGGTAATCCTCATTGCCAATGCAGGCCGGGATAAGAATCTTCGCCCCACTCTCCCTTTAATCCGGAAAATCAAATCTCGCTATGGATCAGACATTGAACAACTCTTCGGCATTACCTCCGACGCCCTTACCGCCAACGAGGCCCAATACCTCATTGGCTTCCGTTCGCCTGACGAGATCCGAAATCGACTCGCTAAGGCAAGGGAAGAAACAAATCGCAGACTACATTCAAAAGGAATTTCTCATTAAATTTCCTAAAGGACCGCCATTGGCTAAGGAATAAATCAGCAATCGGAAGACAAAGGGCATAAACCCGGTAGTGACGCGTTGCGCGCGTCCCTGAAAATTCAGAGCAGCCTCCAAGGACCGCGGATTTGCAATCCGCCCCCAAAGCAAATAGCTTAACGCTCCGTCCCCTGTCGTCCGTAGCTTTAGCGAAGGACGATCCGCCCTCCTGCCTCCTGCCTCCTTTCCCTGGATTCCTTCCGCTGTTCCCTCACATCCGGGAAACCTTCGCTGAGCTAATGGAAACATTCGCTGGATTCCTTCCGCCGTTCCGTGGTCTCCTTGCGAGAATTCAAACCTTCGCGGATTCCAATCCCGCGTTCCGTGAGTCCACGGAGCCTTTCCCGGATCTCCGCCAAACCAGGATAAATTTGCGCTAGTGCCGCCTCCGTCCCCCTGTCGTCCGCTGACTTCCGTGCCTCCTTCAGTGATTCCCCTGAAAATCCTCCCCAGCCGTTGAGAAATGTATGTCGGGATTTTAAAAGCATGAGCCAAAAGGTGTCAGGCGAACCAAGCCGTGACCCAGCCAGACACGCTCACTTAAATTGTTACTGCTCATGAGCCCTCTTCCTGTTCCCTGCCCCGTCTGCTCCACAGTATGCGCTGGTCCGCCCCTGCATTCTTACACCGTGACTCAGGCCGCAACGCATTTTTGTCCTCCCACCCGCAACTTGGATCGATTCCAGCGGCTGGAGTCCGCGATTCGGAATCTTTGGCAGGGCGACGAATGCGTCGCTCTGCGATGCGGGAACTGTGGTTTTGGCTTCGGGCATCCGTTTGTCGGTGGGGACGAGACCTTTTATGGAATCCTGCATGAGCAGAAGGGCTACCCTGCTTGGCGCTGGGATTATGATTACGCCATCAAGGAAGCACTCGCCAACGTTCCCACAGGTAAAGTGCTGGACATTGGCGCTGGCATTGGGGCCTTTCTCCATGGCCTTGGGGGCGATTGGCAGCTCCATGCCGTAGAATCCACGGAATCGAATCGCGGGGATCTGGAGAAGCGCGGGGTGCAAGTATTCAGAGATTTAGATCAAGCAGCCAAGGATCACCAAGGAACCTTCCAAGCCATCACGATGTTTCAAGTGTTGGAGCACATCGCGGAGTTTGCTCCGGTGTTGAAATCGTGCCGCGCACTTTTGCGCAGCGGAGGATACATTGTTATTACCGTGCCAGACGGGGACGCCATGGAACGCCAAGAGCGACTCACTGGTTGCGCAGACATGCCCCCAAACCACATTAACAAATGGACCCCCAACAGCCTGCGTTTGGCGCTGGAAGCAGCAGGCTTTGAAGTGCTCAAAACGACTCCCGAACCGAGTAACCTCAAGTCCCTGCTTGGCGCCATGCACATGCGAGTCCAAACGGATGCCGCAAATCCAAAATCCCTAGCCGCTCAAGCTTATCGCATCCAGAACAAGCGCGTGCGTGCCCCACTGCTTGCCCTGCTGGGGTTGCCTGCGCTAGTTCGTTTATCGCCCCATGCCCTCCAACTCATCCAAGGCGGGGCCTTCGGAGTTGTGGCAAAAGTCCAGTGATCCTCTCAACCTTCCCATGTCTGACGACCTTAAAACAAAATACGATGAGTGGCACGCCAATCGCCACGTCGAAGAAACCGCAGAATCCCCGTTGGATTACGACTGGTATCGGTCCGTTTATAACCACGTAAAAGGCAAGCTCAGCGGTAAAGTTCTGGAAGTCGGTTGTGGTCGGGGAGTCTTTGCTCAGTGGCTCTCGCCACAGTTTCCTGAGATTAGCATGACTGCGATTGATTTCTCCTCGGCCGCAGTGGAACTTGCCCAGGCAGCCAATCCACTGCCTCCAACGCAACTCGAATTCCGCGTGGGGGACGCCCAATCCTTGGAATTCCCAGATCAGAGCTTTGATTGGGTTATCAGTTGCGAATGCATGGAGCACGTCCCTAATCCTGCAAAAATGGCCGCGGAGATTTTCCGTGTGCTCAAGCCGGGTGGACGATTTTGCCTAACTACAGAAAATTACTGCAACGGCATGCTGATCGCATGGATGCAATCCTGGATTACCCGTAAGCCGTTCGGCTCTGGGTCTGGGGTGCAGCCACGCGAGAATTTCTTCCTTTTCCCATTTGTGAAAAGATACCTCACCGCAGCGGGGCTGAAAGTGGATGAAACTGAAAGCTGTCACTATCAATGGTTATTACTGCCACGAGTGTCTCCGGATAAATTGTGCACCAAATATTTCAAAAAAACCTGGCAAAGGGCGCTCTTTAAACCTTTCGGTCGTCATTTCTCCTTTTTTGGGCATCGTTCCAATTAGACGTCGACCGCGCATCCGTCATCAATTTGTCCAGCCAATCAAGACAACAACTAGTAAGCCGCGGCTTGGCTTGGAACGCCGCGTTTCAGGTGTTTCTCTTGCTGCTGAACTTTGGAGTCACGATGGTGTTGGCTCGGGTCATTGCCCCTGCCCAACACGGGGAGGCTGCCGCCGCTGTCGGAATTTTCGCGCTGGTGAATTGTCTCAATTGCGCTTTTTGCATCGCCCACGCCATCAATTTGGCCGGAGATCAGACACCCGATTGGACGCAACACTGGCGCTGTGGTAACGCCATCCAGATTTTCCTCACCATCCTACTGAACCTGATCGCTTTCGCGATTGGTCGCTGCGACGGATTTGAGTCTATGGCACGCCTGCTTCACATTAGTTCGATCGGTCTGTTGCTTGATACCCCAAACCAAATGGCGGTCGCGCAGATGAGGCGGGCCATGGATTTCGCCCTCCTCAGAAAAGTCCAGATTTGGTGCACCCTGCTCACTGCTGGGGTCTCGATCTTCGGTGGATTGCTAGGCTGGGGGGCGATGGCCCTCATCATTGGGTCGAATGTGGTTCACGGGATGCCCATGGGAATTCACCTGCTTTTCGTGAAACGTTGGAAACCTGACGGTGGATGGTGGCAGTGGCCGGATTGGAAAAGCTATCGACCATCATTGCTCTTTGGGATGCAACTATCGAGTTCGTCCCTGCTGGAACGTGGACGAGCAGCTTTGGAGTCCGTCCTACTTCCGGCCGCTTTTGGCTTTGCAACGCTGGGGTTGTGGAATCGCGCGCAAGTGCTGTTGACCACCACTGGTGGTCGTCTCAGTTCCCTGCTAGTTGAAACGATCTATCCGCTGCTGCCGCAAAGCCGTCACCATGCTGAGCAATTTGCGCGGCACGCCTCTTTGTTCCTGCGGGGAACCTTACTTTTCCTCATTCCGTCTGCGGTCTTTATCGTGTTGCAAGGTGGGCCACTACTATTGCTGCTCTACGGGAATAGCTGGAATGAAGCGGTGCCATACCTTCCCGCCGCCACCGTGTTTGTGGCCGGGGCCTCGGTGAATTCGCTCCTCGGATTTGTTTTGCTGGCTGCTGATCGCTTGCGGGTTTGCTTCTTCACGAATTTACTGACATCGTGCTTGTCAATGATTGCGCTAATTGTGGCTTTTGTTCGGAAAGAGCCCATCACCTTCGCTTGGGTAGCCGCGATCGGCCAATGGCTGGGAGCCTTGTTGGTTGGAGGTTGGGTGGTGTCTCATTTGGAACCAAATTGGTTTCGCTCAACCATTCTACCGCCCTTTGGCGCGTCAATGGTTGCCGCTGCCGGTTCCCTCGCTCTTAGTAACTTGCCGCTTCCCGCTTACGGCAGGATCGTTGACTTGATTCTACAAGCCGCCGTTTTCACCGTTTGTTTCGGTCTGGCGATGCGGCTTCTGTTCAAGCCTTCCCTAGCCTCCATCGTTCATCGTCTCCCCATGAAAGGCATTTTTATTCGTGTGTTTCATCTGCGGGAAATCTAACAAATGAAAATCCTTGCCGTTTGCACCTCCACCAATGTGTATGGAGCGGAAACTGTCCTCCTCAGTTTGTTGGAAGGCTTGCAGCAGGCGGGGCATGAAGTTCTGGCCGTCACAAGCCGCTGGACGGACGGTCAGTTTCCAGAGCAACTCACGGTCAAACAGATACCATTCCACCCGCTGCCTTTAGGTATGGTCACAAAGAACCTTAAGTGGCCCTATCCCTGGTGGAGTCTGCAAACAATTCTTTCGCTCCCGATTCTTTGGTGGAGATTCCGTGGTTTGTGTAAGAACATGAATCCTGATGTGATTCTCGTTTCAAGTGTGCATCAAGTTCCAGCGCTGTGGTTTGTGCTAGGCAAAAGCCCAGTGCTTATGGTGACCCAATTCTGTCCTGCCGCAGGCGATACCAGGGCGGAAAAGCTTTGGAAATTGGTTAATCGAAAAATCACCCATTGGCTGGCATGTTCAGGCTACATTAAACGTCGTCTCGAGCAACTCGGGGTGCCATCTTCTCATGTTAGTATAGTGCACAGTGCAACTCTGGACGAGTCATCGCAGACCCAAGCCGATTGTTCACAAAACGCGCGCTTAGTTCCCGTGCTTGGAATCATTGGTCAGATCGGTGCTTGGAAGGGACATGAGGATTTTATCCGGGCAGCCGGAATCCTGCGCTCGCGGGGGCATGACTTTAGTATCCAAATCTTCGGGGAAGGTGAACCTGCATATAAAGAAATGTTGGCGGCCATTGTGTTCCAACTAGGACTTCGTGAGCAGATCGAATGGAAAGGTTACGTTAGTTCGAAAGTCGAGATTTTCCAAGCCATCGATATCTGCGTGGTGCCCAGCAGATTTGATGATCCGTATCCGACCGTCGTGATGGAAGCCGCCTCCTTCGGTATTCCTGTCGTCGGAACCACGCGTGGAGGGCTGCCTGAATTAGTTTCCGATGGCAAAACTGGATTCCTCGTTCCAGCTGAAGATCCTGCGTCCTTGGCTGAGCGCCTTGCCCAACTAATACAAAGTCCAGAATTGCGACATCAACAAGGCTTGGCCGCGCTAGAGCGAGCTGGCACCATTTTTCAGCGTTCCCGCATGATTGCTGATTTCACTCGGGTAGTCAGCACGCTGTCCCGATAAATCAATCGCACCCACTATGATATTCGACTGCTTATTAACAGCTTTCCTAAAGATCCCTTATTTTAGGGGGAAATCCCGCCTGGAAGCAATTGTGCTCAAACGCTATCGCCACCCATTGCGCACGAAAGTCTATGACGGACTGCTGATGGAGTTGGATCTGGGGGAGTGGACCCAACTGCAACTTCGGAGAGGTCATTGGTTGGAGCCACTCACGCTCAAGCGTTACACTGCATTACTGATGGATGGTGATGTCTTTCTCGATATCGGGGCGCACGTCGGTTTTCATTCGCTGGTGGCCCGGCAGAAAGTGGGCGCGGACGGATTGGTCATCGCCGTGGAACCGCAACCTTACAACGCCAGTAAGATTCTCAATAATTGGCGGGCCAACGGATTCACGAATTTAAAACTTCTCCTAGCCGCAGGGGGAGACATTGATGGGTCGATCGAATTGAGTGACCAAGAGGACAATGATCGATCTCAGCTTTCTCTGGTGGAAGGTTGCGGTAAGAACGAAGCGCAAAAGTTTATCGTCCCCATAATGCGCATGGATACCATGATGGCCGACCAGAAGATCACTAAAATCAAACTTCTCAAACTGGATGTGGAAGGATTTGAATTGGAAGTCATTCAAGGGTTCGGCTCGCGCCTGAAGGACGTGCACCATGTGCTCTTTGAAATTTTGGATGAAGGGAATTCCGCGCGCTCTGCCAAGCTGTTGGAAATTTTGCTAGCCGCTAATTTTGAAATCAAAACGGTCTCAGGAACCCCATGGAAGTTGGGTGACAGTATCCCTGAAAACAATTTATGGGCAGAACTCAATATATAAGGTAGCGTGTCCACTCCTCAAACACCGCGCCTGCTGATTCTGATTGGAGGGCATTTGGCAACCGCGCCCCGCCCCCAGAAGGAGGCTGCATGCGCTTTGGCACATGGCTTTGAAGTTACGATCATGGGACATTGGTGGAATGATGCTTTGGCGCAAGAAGATATGTCCCTAGCCAATATGATCGGCGTGAAATTTATCGCCATCACGGATCGATGCCCAAGTCAACCTGGTTCCTTTGCCTTAAAGTTGCGACAAAAGCTCACCAAAATTTTATTCAAACACTTCGGTAGATTCTCTCCTCGGCTCTTGGGCACTGGAGTTCCTGAGCAACTCCAAGCGGCTATCAAATTAAGAGCGGATCTTACAGTGGTTCATTCGGAAGGAGGACTGTGGATCGCGAAGAAACTCCTCGAACAAGGTTTCCGCGTGGCGGTCGATTTCGAAGATTGGTTTTCGGAAGATGTCGCTCCAGAGGATCGCGTCGGACGTCCCGTAGCTGTAATTAAACAATTAGAACATCATCTCCTGCGCTCAGCCCACGCAACTTGGACTACAACCAAAGTTATGGCTGAAGCCATGGCGACTGACACTGGCACTTCGCGTATTCCTTCTGTGATTCCGAATTGCTTTCCTTTCTCAGCTGCTCCGCGTCCAGATGATCTCCCGAAAGATGCCCGCTCCGCTGATGCCGTTTCGCTCTACTGGTTTTCGCAAACGATTGGGCCGCATCGAGGACTGGAAATGCTTGCAGAAGCACTCGTGCAACTAACTGGGAAATGGGAGCTTCATTTGAGGGGGGATTTGCGGCATTATCAGGCTTGGTTTGAAAACACGTTTCCACCAGCATTACGGGAGCGGATCACCGTTCACCCTACTGCTCCTAACGTGGACTTGGCTCGGCTGAGTTCCAGCCATGACATAGGATTGGCATTGGAGATACCGGCTGTGCCTAGTCGCGATCTAACCGCCACCAACAAGCTTTTTGAATACATGCGCTGTGGCTTGGCCGTCATCGCCACGACCACGCAAGGTCAGGTGGAGATTATGCAGCAATGTGCTGATGCAGGCTGGCTTGTTCCCCCGCGCGATGCGGGTGCACTGGCCCAGATATTACAATACT
Organism: Verrucomicrobiales bacterium; assembly: GCA_031411295.1. Classification (GTDB taxonomy): domain Bacteria; phylum Verrucomicrobiota; class Verrucomicrobiia; order Verrucomicrobiales; family V1-33; genus JAGNEJ01. The sequence goes on from JANOAV010000079.1 coordinate 8,772, forward strand.
GCATCAACCATCGGGATCAACTAGCAAAAGCCAAGCAAGCCGCTACACGCGCAGCGAGCGAGCGTTGGGACTGGGAACCATTCAGCAAACAACTGGCAGTAATCCTAGACGAGGCCAGTCCAGCCTAAACAAATTTACATACCATGACCATCCTACGAAGCATCATCGAAATTGCCAACAAACTGCTTGGCCCAGCCAACTTAAAGCTGGATACATTAACTGCGGCCAAGACTGCCAAAGCGAATTTGGACGCAGCAGCCAAACGTGGTGCATTTACCGCCGCCACCTACCCCGTGCCAGCTTGCTTCCTCAACTCACAGCACCAAACCATTTTGGATGCGCTGCCGCAATATGCTCCCGTTTTCGAAACACTGACAGACATCTCACGCAATCAGGTCGGCTACCAGTTCAATAACGATTTTTATTCCTCTCCCGATACCGAGGCGCTTTACACCATCCTGCGCACGTATCAGCCGAAGCAAATCCTCGAACTCGGCTGCGGCAACAGCACCCGCATTACCCGACTGGCGATTCGTGATGGCAAACTAGCCACAAAGCTCGTCTGCCTGGATCCGTATCCCAGAAGAGATGTCGCAGATTTTGCGGATGAACTGCATCTGCGTCCGGTGGAGGATTCCAATGCGCTCGATCTGGTAAAACAACTGAAACCGGGCGATGTTTTCTTTATTGACACTAGTCACGATGTCCGCCCAGCCAATGATTGCGCCTACATTTACGGGGTTCTCATCCCGGCAGTTCCAGCAGGTGTCATCGTCCACATTCACGATATTTTCCTACCTTACGACTATCCCACCCGGCTTGCGTTTGGTGACGGCGCCTCCTGGGGAGAACAAACCGTGGTGGCCGTGATGCTGCAAGACGCAGATGCTTGGGAGGCAATTTGGCCTGGCCATTATTTGCAGAAAACGTTGCCCACTTTCGCCACTCACTTTCCACATTTGGGCGACCGGGCAGCACAAAGCTTGTGGCTCCGTAAACGCTAATTTTTCAGCCATTCACCAGTTATGAAATCCTTGCTCGCCAAATTGCTGCCGCACGACTTGCGCCAATCCATCAAGCGCAAACTCTTCGTCGTGCAGGACATGACCGCGCGCTTGCGCAATTTGCGCAGGGCAGGGTTTAAGCCGACTGGCGTGATTGATGGCGGAGCCTATCAGGGCGATTGGACAAAAGAGATTTGGGGCGTTTGGCCATCCGTGCCATGCGCCATCGTGGAACCTCTGGAGGCTCGCCAACTGGGATTGCAGGCGCTCGCCAAAGCCGTTCCTGGTTCTTTTGTCGTTCCTCAAGCCTTGGCTGCTCAGGATGGAATCACCCATTTTGCTTTAGGCGAAACCAACAGCGGCATTGTGAATGAGGCATCTGCCGGAAACACGGTGGAAGTCTCCTGCACTACACTGGAAACCTTGTTGAACGAGCATCCGCAGTTCAAACCGAATTTCCTAAAGCTGGATTTGCAGGGACATGAACTGCCTGCACTCAAAGGGGCCGGGGCGCGGTTACAACAATTTGAAGTGGTGCTGTTGGAAGTCTCCGTAATCCGCATAGGCGACGTGCCGAGCTTTAGTGAAATGGATCAATTCATGATCTCACAAGGTTTCCGGGTGTATGATGTCATCCCACAATATTATCGCCCGTTGGATGGTGCGTTGTGGCAAATGGATGTGTTGTTCGTGCGGAATGATTCCCCGTTAGTAGCCTCTCGTGAATGGCAGTAGCCAATGCAGAAGTAGTCCCGGACTTTAGTCCGCATGGCTTATCTAGCACAACACCATTACGAATCAGGAGGCACGTCCCCGCTGATTTTGATATTCATTCAGTTCCGGGACGTTTGGCGGACTAAAGTCCGGGACTACTTTTGAGGATGCAGCCATTTAATTCACAAATGCTAGTGCGAGTGACGACGCAGAATTTCCCGCGATTGGCAATAACAACGTAGTTCCGGACTTTAGTCCGTATGGTTTGCCTAGGAGAAAACCTTCACGAATCAGAAGGCACGTTCCCGCAGATTTTCATATTCATTCAGTTTCGGGGCGTTTAGCGGACTAAAGTCCGGGACTACTTTTGAGAATGAAGCCATTTAATTCACAGATGCCAGTGCGAGTGACGACGCAGAATCTCCCGCACTGGCGGCAGACTGGGGTCACTTATTTCGTGACCTCGCGCCTTGCTGATTCTGTTCCGCAGCAGTTGGCGAATCAATGGGGTGCGGAACGTGATGCTTGGCTGGCAGAAAATGGAGTTGCCACTCCCAATGACCTACCACCGGCCCTCCGCTCTGAATATCATGCGAAGTTCAATGAAACCTTTCAATCTCTGTTGGATGCTGGCCATGGGAGTTGCTGTTTGGCTGTCCCCGAATTAGCCAACGTTTTGATCGAGAAGTTCATCGAAGGCCATGCCACCTGCTTCAACTTGCAGTCCTGGTGCATTATGCCGAATCATTTTCACGTCGTGGTCGAACCAAATCAGGGCTCCTCGCTGGGCGAAATTGTAAAGCATTGGAAAGGCGGCAGCGCTTTTCTGATTAATCGTAAACTGCAACGCAACGGGAAGTTATGGCAAGCAGAGCCGTTCGATCACATTGTTCGCAGCCAAGCGTATTGGAGGCATTACAATCGGTATGTCGCAGAGAATCCTGCCAAGGCCGGTCTGCGGGAAGGGTTTGTGCTGGGGTTCGGGGCTGAACGAGGGTTGAGAGAATCTGCGATGCTGGAAAGAATCGAATGCGCTTACGAAGAGATGATCCGTAGTCCCGGACTTTAGTCCGTAAAGCTCGCCTGGCACATGAACCTTAAAGATCAGTGAAAGCGCCCCCTGCGAAATCTCACATCAACACTGATTCTGTAAGTCAGACGGACTAAAGTCCGAAACTACATTTTCTAATGCGCATCCTCTTTACAGTTGATCCTGAAATCCCCGTTCCGCCCGTGCTTTACGGCGGCATTGAGCGGATTGTGGATTCGCTGATCCAAGAGCTAACCCAGCGGGGCCATGAGATCGGCTTGCTGGCGCACCCGGATTCCACCTGTCCCACTGCCTGGAAAGCCGCCTGGCCGGGTGCTACCTCACAGGGGAAACTCGATACCATCAAAAACATTCTGGCAATGGATCGGGCCATTCGCACGTTCCGTCCGGATGTGGTGCACAGTTTCTCCCGCATCGCTTACTTTGGCCGACACCTCTTGAGCAAGCTTCCGAAGGTCATGAGCTACCAACGGGATCCCTCCGCACGGACTACTTCCATGGCCGCTAAGCTGGCTGGTGCCAGCTTGGAGTTCACAGGTTGCTCGAAACACATCGCAGACACAGGGCGTAAATCTGGCGGCACCTGGCACGCGATTCCCAATTTCATCGATCCTGCAAAATTCACCTTTCAACCGACCGTGGCGGAAGATGCCCCGTTGGTCTTTCTCAGCCGCGTCGAACCCATCAAAGGCTGCCACACCGCCATTCAAATTGCAAAGCTCAGTGGACGGCGTTTGTTGATTGCTGGCAACCGCGTGGAAACCGGCAGCGCTACAGGATATTGGGATCGGGAAATTGCTCCTCATCTCGGCCAAGACGGCATTAAATATGTCGGCACCGTGAACGATGAACAAAAGAACGCCCTGCTGGGTTCTGCTGCGGCCATGGTCGTGCCCATCGAGTGGGAAGAACCCTTCGGCATTGTGTTCGCAGAATCCCTCGCCTGCGGCACCCCTGTCATTTCCTGCCCCCGCGGTTCCATTCCTGAAATCGTAGAAGATGGCGTGCATGGGTTCCACATTACAAATCCCGCAGAAGGAGCAGAGGCGGTCGTAAACCTTTCGCAAATCAATCGTGCTGCCTGTCGATCACAAGTGGAGCGCTGCTTCACGGTTTCTGTGGTGACAGGTCAGTATTTAAGTCTTTACCAGCGTCTGAGCGAAGCATGAATCCATCAGCTGCGCAGGGCTTATTCCTAACAAATGCCCCCCCCCCC
>JANOAV010000080.1:0-33787 GCA_031411295.1 Verrucomicrobiales bacterium
GTAGAGCCCTGCTGGTGGTTCCTTTGGTCCTTCACGGGGCGGTTGTCGGTTTCGTAGTTTGAGCGGGTATCTTCCAACCCCCGATTCGCTGGTCCGTTACTATGACCGCTGCTGACTTCTCCCGCGCTCTCACGCTGGAGATTTGCCTGCATCGGAGAAATGGCATTTAGGCAGGCTATGTCCGCTGCGCTCCCATTCCCCGGGTAAGGCTCCTGAACTTTCTCCGCATTCCTTCTGGCTCTACTTGCAGTGTCTTAAGATGAGGGTTGGACTTGGCATTTACTAGCATACTTGTCGCCCACCGCCTGCCTCGCTGCCAGTTCGTGTTCCTAAGGCCACGGATTTGCCTCCCGCTTCTTTCAGCTCCACCCTCGCGGGCGTCGCCTTGCGGTTCAGCTACGGTTGCTCTCATCAGCTCCGATGTCATCGTTTCATGTTCATTAGTTCAGGCCCCTGCCGGGCACACTAGCGGGAGCGCCCACGCTCCCAATCATTGTCTCGGGGACGCCCTCGTCCCCGGTAATCACTCACGCTGGTCGAGGAGCGAAGGCGCTCCCCCCCTACAGTTACAACATGTTATCAAATACGCCCGAGAACGGGATTCCAAATCACACAGCCTTGCGACGAACCCTCTTGGGCTTCTCCGGTGCCAACGTCATCTGAGGAGTGACCTTGATTCCCATGCGCTTGTAATAGTCCAACATCTTCTCCGTGGCCACGCGGCTGGCTTCGAGCACAATATTCGACATCTCCGACATTTCACGGGGAGGCGATTCCTGAAGGTTGTTGGGGTCGATCATGGTTTTTAATTGGTCGAGAGTGTGAGTGTCACTAGCGGCAATCTGCAACGCTGGTGGTGAATGATTGTCCCACAGTCCCCACTCGTTAGCAAGTGGCAGATAGTCCTCCAGAAAATGTTGGCGGCTTCGCTCAAAACGCCGCCGCACATCCGCCTCCGGCACATGATGTCCGCCCAGCCTCACCCGCAACGCCACGCGATCCACCGCTTGGGTTTCCGAGCCAATGACAATATAATGCAGCAGGAAACGATACCCCTGAGCCTTCGCATCCCGGATCAGCGCGAGATAGGTTTTGCCGCTCAGTGTCGATTCAATTGCAAAACTGGCCTTCGCCTTCATGAGCGAACGCGCCTCCTCCAGCAGAATACGCCCCGCCCGAAACGCACTTAGCGAAGGATCCAGCGGAGACAGCCCGCGCGCAAGTTCATCCGCATTGAGAAACCGCATCAACCCCAGCCGGGGAAGCAGTTCGCGGGCAAGCGTGGTCTTCCCCGCGCCATTACAGCCGCCGAGAATGCAGAGAGTGGGATTCATCGGAATTCCTTATCAGCAAATCTCTGGTTAGCAAACGCCTCCGTTCATTTCTTCAACGGCCCCAACGAGATCGGCATCTCGCTGGGCCTGGCCATAGCACTTATGGCTCGGGTCTTTCCGAAGAACCAGATTGTGACCACGAAATTTTGCTCAACGAAGGTTGCAGCGCTTTCGGAGTGGCCCGATCACCCAAACGCGCACACTCTCGGTTGCCAATAGCCGGAAACGCCTCAAATAGTGCAACCATGCAAAAATCCGTCCACTTCCGAGTCGACCCAAAACTCGCCCATGTTTTGGGCGAGAATTACACCTCGAGCGAAAAGGCGCTCAAGGAGTTGATCGACAACGCATGGGACGCCGAGGCTACCAAAGTCCATGTCACTGTGCCGACCATCCTCTCCGAACCACCCATCATCGTGCAGGACAACGGCAGCGGCATGAAGCCAGCCGAACTCAAGGCCGAATACCTCAACATCGCCAGCCCCCCATTCAGCTGCAAAGGTGACCGCATGCCCAATTTCAACCGCACCTTAAAAGGCCGTAAAGGTATCGGCAAATTTGCCGGTCTAATTCTCGCCAGCGAAATGGAACTGGTCTCCCAAGCCAAGCAATGCGGCCAGCCGCGCTCATGCTCCGGGCTCAATGACAGGGATCAAACTGCGACGCCCACCAATCCGCATCACGATTGCACATCACAATTCTAGCCTCTACGATCCAAAAATGAACGTCACTATTGAAACCTGCCCCCTATTAAATGGATAACTCACTCAATGAGACCGATGCGCCTGATGAAGCATCTAGCTTTGAGCAATGGCAAGGCTGGCTCAAAGACAAGCGCAAGACGGCATTCCGCGGATGGGCGTTGGAACCTGACAAGTTAATCGGTGAGCACAATGGTGAGGCAAAAGAGGCCCGCGAGTATCAGGGGCGTGAAGTGCTCGAACTGATTCAAAATGCTAACGACGCCGCTCGTGAGTTAGGCATCGAGGGCAGCATCCGATTGGAACTCTCGCCCGAAGGCTTCATTGCCGCCAATACTGGTTCACCATTCACATTTGGTGGGATCGGTTCACTCCGCACAGCAAATCTTAGCCCAAAGCGAGGCAGACAAAATATGGTAGGGCACAAGGGCCTTGGTTTCAGGGCGGTGCTTAACTGGTCTCGTCATCCGATGATCCTGAGCGGATCGCTCGCCCTCGCCTTCTCGGAACGAGAAAGAATCAAGGTGCAGCACCAGTTGCTTGAATTGGGCGGAGAGCTTGAATCGCGCATTCGCGGGGAGATAAAAAAGCCAAGCGATGCAGTTGTTCCGTTGCTTGCGGTGCCCGCTTTCGGAACAGATGATGAAATCGCTGAAGCATTGGACGACGATTCTCAACGCAGTCTTTTCATTCGATGCAGGGATTTGCGGAGCGACTTTGATACCGTGATCGGCATGGCGTTTGAGCGCAACGGTGCATTCGATAGGGCCAAGCAGCAGCTTCAGCAATTGACTCCCGAAGTAATGCTATTTGCCGAGAGCATCAGCCAAATCGAGATCGTAATTTCGGGCGAACAGCCGAAGACCTGGATGCGCGAAGCATCGTCAGACACTTCTGTGCGCTTCATGACCAACAACGCCCCGTCTGTGGAATGGCGACTCCATAGAAAGCCGGGAACCATACCAAATCAGGTCACGGGCGTCGAAGAAGTAGAGACATCAAGCTTTGAGCTGGTCATCGCAATTCCTCTCGGCGGAGTCAAACCATCGGGTTATCTGTTTTCTTACTTCCCCACCAAGGTTCGCTTTCCGTTTCCCTTCGTCTGCCATGCGACGTTAGCGCTGTCTGCCAATCGAGATGGCATCTCAGACGTTCCTGCGAACCATTACGTTCTCGGGGAACTTGCCGCATTCGTTGCAGAGACAGCGGAAAAGGAGGCTCGCTTTTCGTCTAATGATGCCGGGCTTCGGCTCATCACAGCCGACGGTAGTCACGAGTCGCTGGACCGATTCAAGTTTGGGTCGCTATTGATCCAGGCCGCCAAGAGTCGCCTTATCGTTCCCACCTTGGGTTTGGGTGTGGTTAGCGGGAGCGAAGCGCGGTCAGTGGCGATTGCGGATACCTCTTGGCTACCATCAGCGACATTCGGGCCAGTTGTTGCGGTCTCAAAGCAGCATCCATCGTTTGCGCTGTTGGAGAAACTCTCGGTTCCAGAATGGTCCGACGCAGAATGGCAGCACGCTTGCAGCAATACGGAGTTCGCGAGTCTGGAAGCGAGGGCCAAGTTCATCGGGAATGTGGTCAAATACGAGATCAAGGCGGCTTACTCTGTCCAGACCCTGTTGCTTGATGAGAGCGGAAGTGAGGTGCCTAATGATGCTCAAGTGCTCTTGCCGCCGGGTGAGGGCAAATCATTCAACGTGCCTGTCTGGTGTGATGCACGACAACTGAATCCCGAACTTTGCTCGCTCCTTCAGTCCGACCTGCAGGCCCAAAATCGCAGCGATCTCGCAACAAAGCTCAAGCCTCTGGGTGTCGCCGCTTATTCATTGGCCGGCATAGTCAAGGCTCTGCTTGCAGCGACGAAGTTGAGGCGAGAGCAAGCGCCTGACAGCGCTAGCGATAGAAACAACGACTTGTTACACGCACTATTTTCCTTGTTTGGCACCACACAAAGTGACGTCAAGTTTCCTTTGTCTGAGCGGGCAGCTCCAATCTTGGTGGCTTCTATTGAGGGATCATGGGAGGATGTTCAGAAAGTATATCTTGGGCCATCCTATGGCACTCGCGGGCGCTTGCTGGATGCGCTCTACGCTTTCGATTCCAAGAAGTTGATCGCGGAACCTAACGCGATGGGCTTTGGTCAGCAGGGACACGACTTGGCAAAGTTTTTCGTGTGGCTCGGGGCAGCCGATTTGCCGAGGATTCAGGAAGCGAATTGGCCAGACAAAAGGAGCGATTTCAGCGAATTTGTGAAAGTCAGCATCGGCAAGGAAGCTCATTTTGAAAGCTACGGGTTGGTTCACCTAGCAGGCGAAGGTGACCTGTATTTTGAAAAACTGGTGACTGTGGACGGGTTGGGCAAGATGCTAGAAACTGCACCTTACTCTGCCATTCTAGCATGGTTGGCGCACGACGACCGAGCGCACGCCTGGAGGTTCAAATCATCTGACCATGGCAAAGCTGGTCTCTGCCGTGGCGATGACCGTCGCACGCGATTCTACAAAGGAGAGATTCCCAGTTATGCGCGTTGGCGGATTCAGACGACCGCCTGGTTGATAGACCGGGCTGGCAACAAAGTTTCACCCGAAGACTGCGTCGCTGACGCCGGTGCTGGATTGAGTGAGATAGTTCCTGCCCCGACGCGTCCAGCGGCTGAAGATGCTGAGTCGTTTGGTATCGTGCCTGAGCAATGGGGCGATGCATTTGTCCGCGCAGGTGTCCGGACATCATTGTCGAACCTTGATCCCTCGGCTGTTTACGCCCTGCTCCGCCGTCTTCCAGAAGCCGACTGCGAAGGTCGCCACGCGAAAGCCGTCTATCAGGCATTGTTGCATCACTCTGACCCGGCGGCGCTGAAGAAATCAGCTGCTCGCGAGCAGTTCCTTCGAGACGGGACCATTTGGTGCAAGACACCAGATGGTGGTCAATACTATCAAGTGGCGGAGGCCTGGCATGTGAACAGCGATGATATACCACGAACATTGCGCAGCACCCTCAAGATTGCCGATCTGCCAAGGCGGACATCGTCCGCCAATGCCGAGGCCATTCTAGGCGTTCGGCCACTTAATCGGAATGAAATCCGGAAGACTGTAGCCGCCCACACCCTGCATCGTGATGCAGTGACGCTTGAGTCGGAGATTGAGAGACTGAAGCCTTTGTTCTTCGAATTGCGGAGAAGTCACAGCAAATCCGCAAAAGAGAGCGCTGAGTTCAAATCCGTGGCGATTCGGCTATGCTCGCACATTGAAGGTAGCGTCGAGTTTCAAGGTTCGGTTCCTCTGTCGCTGGAACCGTGGGAATGGATATGGGGCCAGGGTGAACATAAGCACGAGGTATATGTGTTTGTGAATCCTGGTGAGCGTGATCCAATGAAGTCCGCGCTCTTGGCTGACACTGTTGGGCGAGTATTTGCCTCGATTTTCGACTTGTCCAAAGGCGACGAATTCGCGCGTCTCTACGGATGCAGGGCGGAGGATCGCCCTGACCTGCTGAGGCGCATGATGGGCGATGATCGCCCTCCGGATTTAGAGGAACTGATTCAAAACTACCAAGCCACCATCGCCCGGACTCAAACCACTCTGCTTTATGAGGCACCTCGAACTCCTGTCACGAGTGCTGAGCAATTGCCCTCCACTCTGCCCGTCGTTGATCAGCCTGTTGATGACGCAGCTAGTGCTGAACTCAACGTCGGCCTAGAATCGTCAGAACCAACGCCGCTGAGTGTGCAAAAGATCGAACACTTACCAGTTGCCGAGGGAGGACGGGTCGAGTTTCGAAATCGCAGCGACGGCGAGCCCTCAAGTGCCCCCCAATCCAGGCCCCACGTAGAGCAGCGTGTAACAAACGGAACACTCTGTGAGGAAAAAGTGATTGAGTTTGAAGATCACCAAGGTCGATTCCCTCTTCGTGTGGGTAATCTGCAGGGTTACCTAGCCCCAGGAGTAGATGTGCTGAGTTTCTCGACGGCGGAAGATCTTGGTCGCTTTGTCGCAGGAGATAGGCGTGCTGAACTCGTCGAACGGTTTATCGAAGTAAAGGGCCGAAATCATGAGCGAGCCAAGATCGACCTCCGAGAGAACGCTTTGACGACCGCATCTTCCCGTCGTCAAAAGTATTGGCTCTATCGACTTCACCAGTCTGGAAGCAAAAGTTATCGGCTCTCCATGCTTCAAGACCCGATAAGCGACCCATCCGCTGCAAAAGAGTTCCTTGAGATTGATCTCGACCGGAGTCTGCGGACAGAGCGATACACCATCACGGGTGGTATTCCGGCAGAGTCGCCGTCACCTTGATGTCTTAAATTTGTCCGCCTCATTAAACGCGTTGAGCCCGTCGGCGCTGCCTTTGCCATAACATTACCCAGACGCCCTTTGTCTTCATGTTCCAAATGAGCCAAGCGGAGGGGCAGAAGTCCTTCAAAAATCCCTGGAGAGCGGAGAAGGATCGTGGGGCCGATTGGGATGAATCGCCAGTGTGCCAGATCACGATCTCGCATCTCCTTTCTCGCATCCGTAAAAAAAGTGGTGATGGGGAAGGCGTTTCCCATTTTCGATAACGAGGAGGTTCACACCCCGCCTGAGTTCATCGAAACACACACCTACTTGCTGAAGGCGTTCCGCGTCATCGGAGCCATTGGCATCTCTGCGCTAGCCATCACCAAACGCCCGAGCAGCAGAGGGTTCCAGATGAGCAACATGTATGGGCGAACCGAGGAGGTCTTCGGCAAAAGCTATGACAAGGGACATTTTGGAAAGGCAGAAGTAGGTAGGAATGAAGAATGATGAAGCGCACCCCAGCTTACGCATGAAGGGCTTCCAACACGGCTTCGGGGTGGCGTTCGGCTATCCGGAGGAGAGCTCGGGCGGTGCCTTCGGGGCGGCGGTGGCCTTGCTCCCAGTTTTGCAGGGTGCGGGGGCTGATGCCAATGAGGGCGGCAAATTGGCTTTGGCTGAGACCTAGCTTTTCTCGGACCACTCGGGCATCGGGCCAATGAACTTCAGTTGTGCGAGAGGGTTTGGTTTTCCCCCGCAGGATGGCACCGCCTTCTTTGAGGCTGGTGACGAGTTGTTGGAAGAGTTCGTCTTTCATGGGTATTCGGTTTCGATGATGGATTTCAGGACTTTGAGTTGGGCCGGGGTGAGGTTTTCTTGCTCGTTCTTGGGGTAGGCGAGAAGGAACAGGATGGTGCTGCCGGGAACGTGCCAGTAATAAATGACTCGCAGCCCGCCCCGCTTGCCGCGACCCGAGCCAGCGCAGCGGATTTTCCGCAACCCACCGGAGCCACGGATGAGATCACCACGGTCAGGATTTGCGATGAGCACCCACTGTAACGCACTCAATTCCTCATCCGACAAGAGTTCGGTGATTTGTCGGGTAAAGATGGTTGTTTCGCTGAAGGTGAGATACACAATGGTTCTATACGTCATTGACGGAATTTGTAAAGGCCTAGTTTGGCCGTTTGCTGCGCGCGGTTGTGCACCGTCTGTTCACAAACGAATTAGCCCCGCAACTGCCGGACTGGAAGATCGACTATCGGTCCGCTGCGGATCATTGTCACGACACGGAATATGCCACGCACGCGAGACTGCTTATCGAATGTCTGTCTGACGAGATCAGTCGGGCGCATTGCGAAAGCATCTCCTTTCCCCCATCCTAGGTCGGACGGAAAAATTTCGTAACCGTTTGCCGTTGAGTGGTATTGGATGGTGGGTATCAGCATGCATCTGTCGGCTCCTTGGCTAGACTACTGGGTGCCAATCGTCACTGCCTGTTGGCAGGCTGGTGGTTTGCTACAGTGTCACCCATGTCCTTTGTCCTTTTCCCAATTTGATGATCTTTAAACTTACCTCCATCCTCAAGGGAGAAACCATGACGGTCGAAAAGCTAATATTTCCTTTCCAGTTTTAAGCATTTCACACGATAACAGCATGGAGCAGTCCAGCGGACTGCTACCACTCTCGCAAAAATTACACCTATGCTCACCCGCCGCCACTTGCTTCACACCTGCATCGCCCTCGCCACCTCAGTTTGGATAGGATCAGATCTCGCACGCGCTGCCGATGCCGTCCCTCAGTCTGTGCAGGAGTTGTGGGCCGACTTTGATCCGCGGAAGGATCCTCTCGAAACTGAGGTCCTCAAGGAATGGGAGCAGAGCGGGGTGGTTTGTCGGATTGTCCGCTACCAAGTCGGCGTTTTCAAAGGAGTGCCGTCGCGCTTGGCTGCCTTCTACGCCTTTCCGCAAGGAGGAACGAAGCTGCCTGCGATTCTCGAAATGCACGGCGGTGGGCAGTCGGCTTCGCTCAACAGTGTGGTCACTTATGCCCAGCGGGGATATGCGAGCATTTCGATCAATTGGGGCGGCAACAAGATGAATCTCGGCCAGGAAATATGGAGCGGTCCACAGACCGATTGGGGCAAGCTGGATGCCACGCATCCGCCGCAGCGCAACAAGGCGAACCATTTCGCAGGCTCGCTCGCACCAGACGACTACACGCTCGACGCGGTCGAGTCCCCGCGGAACAGCAATTGGTTCGTCGTGCTCATGGCGGCCCGCCGGGCCATCACGTTTCTAGAAAAGCAGCCAGAAGTGGATGCGACGAGGATCGGGGCGCACGGACATTCCATGGGCGGCAAGCTCACGACGAACCTGGCGGGAATCGATCAGCGGATCAAAGCAGCGGTGCCATCGTGCGGAGGTTCTGGCGATCTGTTGGAGAGCGAGACTGCAGTGCCCGGCGGAAGCAGAACCAAGCGCACCGCCATGGAGCTGGCCTGCGTTTCCGACAATGCCTACATCCCGCTCATCAAATGCCCGGTGCTCTGGCTGTCGCCCACAAATGATTTTCACGCACATATCGATAACATGGCTTGGAACTGGCGCAACGTGCCCGATGACCGCCTGCGTTTCAGCATTTCCCCGCATCTAAATCATCGCCACACGGACGAACATGCCATTACTGAATACTTGTGGTTTGAGCAACACTTAAAAGGCGCAACGTTCCAGATGCCGCAGACCCCAAAGCTGGCGCTGGAACTTAAGACCACCAACGGAGTCCCACGCATTACTGTCACACCGGATGAAGCGCAGCCCGTGCAGCGCGTGGACATTTACTACTCGCTCGACCCGCATGCACTCACGCGCTTCTGGCGCGATGCGAAGGCCATGAAGTCTGGGGGGACATGGCAGGCCGATTGCCCCGTGATGAATCTGGAGCAACCGATCTTCGCCTACGCCAATGTTGTCTACGCAGCGCCAGCGCAGTATCGGAGTGGATCGCAGAAAACGGGACCGGAAAGCAGTGAAACTTTTGCCATCAGCTCTCGTATGGTCTCGGCAGGACCGGAACAATTGCAAGCAGCCAAGGTGCAAGCAACCGACAAACCGGAACGCCTAATCGACGACGGGGCGTGGGGTTGGCACGACTGGTATTTGCTGAACTGGGCACATCCGCCATTGTGGTCCGCCACGACGCGCAAGCTGAAGGACCCCAAATGGCGCGGTCCCGATGGGGCCACGCTGCACTTTGACATCAAGTGCGAAAGCGACAACCAACTTGTGCTCACCTTCAACTGCAATGCTTGGGGAGCCATGATCCCCGGCCAGCCTGCGGTGGATTACGCGGTCGTAAAAAAACTAAGTGCATCCAAGGACTGGCAAACCGTCTCGGTTAAACTCAGCGAACTTGTCGCCACCGATACCAAGATCACAGCTCCGCTGGCCAATTGGCTGACCGTTACTGAGTTCAGTATTTCGCCCAGCGGCACGACGGTGGTCGACGGCCAGAAAGTAAAAGCGGACGGCAAACCATGGCAGGGCCCGCGTGAAATCCGTCACCTGCGCTGGGAGGGTGGTGAGTATTCGCGGCAAGCTGCTACGGGGGCACTCTTGAGCCCTGAGGATTTCCAAAAGAACTTCAACGACGCCATCAAGAAATCGTTGGAGCAGGAGAAGTTGGATCGGAAGTAGCTGCGGGCTAGGGTGTTCGTGGGGACATCGATTCAGATCTCGGATGTCTTCAGTTGCCCCAGCCGGAGCAGCGCTTACTTGTCGCCTGCAGCCAATTACCTGCACTAGCCTTTGCAGCGACCAACCATGAAACAGATCCTCCCTCTTTTAGTTACCTTTCTGCTGGTTTTGCCATTCGTTGCCAGTGCTGCAGACGAACTGGTGGTTTACCCATCGGTGCCCGGGCTCGCAGCCTCGGAGCATTACCAAGTGCGCGTGCGCTCAGCTAGTGAAGGCAGCGAGTGGCAGCGTGCCTTCGCTTGGGAAACGGTTTGCAAAACCATCGAAAAGAAATCGGATGCTTACTTTGACTCGCTGGCGGGCTGGACCCACACGTATGTGAACTTTGAAACTACCGGGGCCGTGGAGATTGAAATCGCCCGCGCGAATGGCGAGCCGATTCATACCGCGGCGGTGCACCCACAACGCAAAGCCTCAGCCTGTTCGGTCAAGGACGGCAAGGCTCTGGTGAGGCTCGATAAGCCCTGTCTCGTGGCGGTTGATATTGATGGCCAGATGGATGCACAGGACACGGGCAAGGGCTACAAGGGGCCGCCGATTCATACGATCTCGATCTTTGCCAACCCTCCAGTAATCGGCAAACCAAAGCCAACGGATCCTGGGGTGTTGACGGTAAAACCAGGTGAAACGCCGCCTGCGGATGGGCCTTGGACCACGCTTTATTTCCTGCCGGGGGTGCATGATGTTGGTGTCGCATTTCCGGTGCGCGCGAACCGGCAATATTACATTCCGGGAGATGCGATGGTTTACGGCACGCTCTCCAGTCGGAAGTGGGGTGAGGGTCACGATATCCGCATCTTTGGTGTCGGCACGCTGTCGGGAGCCCGACTCAAGCATCCCAGTTATGTCTCCCCTAAAATTTCCGAAAAAGACCACGGGCTTTACCGTCCCATTGAAATTGTGGGCACTACCGATACCCGCGTGGAGGGCATTACCATCGCGGACTCAGCGACTCACTCGCTCATGCTGATCAGTCCTTATCAGGAAGGTCATCCTAACGAGGTGAAGTGGACGAAGATTTTCACTTGGCGGGCCAATGGCGATGGGATCAATCCTTTCGGCAACACGTTGATCGAGGACTGCTTCATCCGCACGCAGGACGATTCGCTTTATGCGAACGGTCGCGGCATTCGTCGCACCGTGCTGTGGAACGATGCCAACGGATCTTCCTTTGTGCTGAGCGGCCTGCCCCAACTCACCAACCGCCAGTTGATCGTGGAGGACTGCGATGTGATCTATGCACGGGCGAAATGGCACCACTGGAGCGGCGGCCGGGTCTTCAACATGCGCGGTGAAGGTGGGCGGGCCGCCGGGGCCGGGGTGATTATCCGCAACATCAATATCGAGGACCCCCGGCCGACGCTACAGCAGTTCTTCATTTGCATGACCATGCCGGAACCCTACTCCAAAGACGCGGAAAAGCGCACCGCCGGAGACCTGTCGGGCATCCTCTTCCAGAACATTTCCATTGCTGCCCCCAGCGTCCTTGATGAACCCCAAATCCTCTGGGGCCAAGCCGACGCCCGCATCCGCAACCTCACTTTCGAGAATCTCACCCTAGCAGGAAAACCCGTGAGCACCGCGGAGTTTTTCAAAACGAACGAGTTCGTTGATGGGCTGACCTTCAAGGCTGGCGCCGCTTCCGATAGCAAGCAGGGAGCAGGTAAATGAAGACAAGATGAATGTGGATCGCTCCGCGCAAATTTCTGCTGCCCATACGTAAAGCGAGAATGCTGGAGGCTTCTCGCTCCGACAGCAGTTCGACTTACGAATAAGTTATCGCTAACCCAACGCAGCATGTCTCTGGGGACGAGGGCGTCCCCGAAACCATGGTGAGCGAGGGCGCTCCCGCAACGCTAACTACCTCACGCCAGATCGAAGCGATCCAGATTCATCACTTTGTTCCAAGCCGCGACGAAGTCGCGCAGGAATAAGGCTTGGGAATCACTGGAGGCATAGACCTCTGCGAGGGCGCGGAGTTGGGAGTTCGACCCGAAGACCAGATCCACGACGGTGCCGGCCCATTTGACTACTCCGGTGGTGCGATCCAAGCCTTCTAATACGCCGGCGGTAGTGGTGGATTTTTGCCACTTCGTGCGCATGTCGAGCAGGTTTACGAAGAAATCATTCGTGAGGGTTTCGGGACGCTTGGTGAAGACTCCGTGCTGGGCTTTGCCAACGTTGGCATTCAGCACTCGCATGCCGCCGACCAACACCGTCATTTCTGGTGCCGTCAGTTTCATCAACTGCGCGCGATCCACCAGGAGCTCGGCTGCCACGGATTCGTGGCCTTTGCGGAGGTAGTTGCGGAAACCATCCGCGGTTGGCTCCAACACTGTGAAGGAGGCCACATCCGTCTGTTCTTCCGTGGTGTCCATGCGGCCTGGGGTGAAGGGAACCGTGATTTCCTGGCCGGCCTTTTTGGCGGCGGCCTCGATGGCAGCGCAACCACCCAACACGATCAAGTCAGCCAGCGAGACCTTCTTGCCACCGGTCTGCGCAGCATTGAATTCCTGCTGAAGTCCTTCCAGTGTTGACAGAACTTTGCCAAGCTCAGTTGGCTGATTGACTTCCCAGAATTTTTGCGGGGCGAGGCGGATCCGCGCACCGTTGGCTCCGCCGCGTTTGTCGCTGCCGCGGAAAGTGGCGGCTGAGGCCCACGCGGTGGTGACTAATTCGGAAATGGTCAGCGGAGAGGCTAGGATCTTCGCTTTGAGTGCTGCGATATCGGCCTCATTGACGAGGGCATGATTCACGGCTGGAATGGGATCCTGCCAAATTAACGACTCCGCAGGAACCAGCGCACCAAGGTAACGGGAAACGGGTCCCATGTCGCGATGCGTTAGTTTAAACCACGCTCTGGAGAAGGCATCCGCAAAAGCTTGGGGATTCTCATGAAAGTGCTTGGAAATCTTCGCGTAGCTGGGGTCCAGACGCAGCGCCATATCCGTGGTGAACATCATCGGAGCGTGCTTCTTCGATGGATCGTGCGCGTCGGGCACGGTGCCAGCGGCGGAGGCATCCTTGGGTGTCCATTGATTGGCTCCTGCAGGGCTCTTGGTGAGTTCCCATTCATACTCGAAGAGGTTCTCAAAATAGTTATTGTCCCATTTGATAGGATTCTTCGTCCAAGCGCCTTCGAGGCCACTGGTAATGGTGTGAGCGCCCGCTCCGGTGCCGAAGGTGTTTTTCCAGCCCAGACCCTGTTCTTCAAGGTCCGCGGCCTCTGGTTCACGGCCAACATATTGGTTGGGATCGGCCGCACCATGGGCTTTGCCGAAGGTGTGACCGCCTGCGATGAGCGCGACCGTTTCTTCATCATTCATGGCCATGCGAGCAAACGTTTCCCGAATGTCCCGGGCCGCTGCGATCGGATCAGGATTGCCGTTGGGTCCTTCTGGGTTCACATAGATCAGGCCCATTTGGACAGCGGCCAGGGGATTGGCCAGATCACGTTCGCCACTGTAGCGCTGATCGTCCAGCCATTTTCCTTCGGGGCCCCAGTAGATGTCTTCCTCCGGTTCCCAGATGTCCGCCCGACCACCGGCAAATCCGAACGTCTTAAAGCCCATGGACTCCAGCGCCACATTGCCAGTGAGGATCATGAGATCCGCCCAGGAAATATTCTGACCATATTTTTGCTTAATCGGCCAGAGCAACCGACGCGCTTTATCCAAGCTGGCATTATCTGGCCAACTGTTGAGCGGAGCGAAGCGCTGCGCCCCGGTGCCACCGCCGCCACGACCATCGGAAATCCGATAGGTGCCAGCACTGTGCCAAGCCATCCGAATGAAGAAAGGACCGTAATGCCCATAGTCGGCAGGCCACCAGTCCTGAGAGTCCGTCATCAAGGCATGGAGGTCTGCCACGACAGCATTCAGGTCCAGTTCCTTGAACTTCGCAGCATAATTGAAGGACTCGCCCATGGGATTGGAGAGCGAGGACTGCTGGTGCAGAATCTTGAGATTGAGTTGCTCGGGCCACCAGCCTGCGTTGCCGGGAGATCCAGCCACAGTGGGTTTGGCCGCATTGCCAGAGAAGGGACACTTGGGTTCGGTTGACATGATTGTAGGGTGTAAAGTTCGAGTTGTTCGCAAATTCACTGACTCCAGTCAATCAAGGGGGGAGCCGATGGTTTGCGACGTTGCCGCGAAAGAACGAAGCAGGTGGCTACTCAGTATGCAGAGATCCGAAAATTTCCAGAGATTTTGTGCTTTTTTCGAGGGAACTCTCGGTGGACCGACAGGAAGCTGAGGCATTCGCCCCATTCCAGTGCGCAGACTTTTAAACTTGGGGAGAGCGAATTTTCGTAAAATCTTCGTCATGCTTTCCTTCGCAGGGCTTAAAATGAGGAAATGAACAGCACTCCTTCACAAGATTTCCCGTCCGCGTTTGTGCAGCACCTTACGGGGGCACAAAGCGCGCTGTATGCGTTTATTTGCAGCCTCATGGGCGAACTGGAGCAAGCCCAGGATGTGCTCCAGGAGACCAATGTAAAGCTCTGGCGACGCGCCAGGGAGTATGACGCATCGCGTCCATTTCTGGCGTGGGCTTATTCCTTTGCCCGCTGGGAAGTCATGGCTTGGCGAAAGAAGGTGCAGCGTTCGCGATTGGTCTTGGATGACGATTTACTGGATCTCGTGGCCGCTAAACTGGCAACGCCAGCGGATGTAGATGGATCGCTGGCAGCCCTGGAAAAATGTCTGGCGCACTTGCCATCAAAGCAGCGGGAGATTGTGCATGCCCGCTATGAACAAGGCGAAACGGTCCGCGCCATGGCCGCCCGCATGGGACAACCAGAGAATGCTCTGGCCGCGCTGCTCTATCGGATTCGGCGCGCCTTGCACGAATGCATCACCGCTAGCTTGGCCAAGGAGGAACACGTATGAACCAAGACGCACAAGAATTTGCTGAATTAATGCAGTCCGCTTTGGACGGGAGCCTGACGGATGAACAGCGCCCGCAACTGCAACATTTCCTCCGGACTGATTCAGAGGCAATGCACAGCTACTGCCAGCAAATGCGCATCCATGCGTTACTGACCTGGCGGTCTGGAACGGCTGCCAACGCAGCAATGGTTGAGCCTATCAATCTGGTCGCGATGCCGACGAAAAAGCGACGTCTCATCCGCTGGATGGGCACCGTGGCCGCTATGATGGCCTTGGCTACTGCGGGCTTGTTGCTCTTTTCCCCAAAGCCTGCGGAGGCGGCCTCCGCGGTCTTGACACGCATGATTGCGGTGGCCTCCAGAGGCAGCGACCGCACCTTCCAGCTCAAGGTGCTCGCAGGTGAGCCATTCGTGCGGCTCATCAATAACCAGAGTGCTTCATTTGAAGGAGCAATGCTGCACGTGGGACGCGGCGGGCAGTTTGTTTATGAATGTGATCTCTCGGACAGATCGCGACGCATTTCGGGATCCGACGGGGTCACTTCCTGGGACATCATCGGGCGATCTCCGGTCCATCTGAGCAACGATCCGACGCGCTTCAGTCACCATTTACCCGGCCAACAGGAAAATTTCACGTTCCTGGACCCCTACGCGCAGCTGGCTATGCTGCGGGACGGGTATGATATTTCCTACGCTGACGACTCCAATCCAGCCATCCGCACCATCAAGGCTGTGAGACGTGGCAGAGAATACCGGGGGCCGCGCGAAGCCCGAATTGTCTTCGATGGGAAAACGAATGTCATTCACAGTATCGATCTCATCGGCCTGCCGCAAGAACGCGGGGGCCCGTCAGCCCTGCGGCTGACGCTGGTGGCAGAAAAATCATTTCCACCAGGTTTCTTTAGCCATGACGCCCATCACGAATCGGGACGCCGCATTGAAATGGAGCCCGCGTCCCGTCCAGTTCGTTGATATGATACATTCTGACTAGACAGGTCAGAGTTTCCAGGCTAATCTCCGCCATGACTCGAACTTGGCAATTACAAGAAGCAAAGAGCCGCTTCAGCGAACTGGTAGAAACCGCTATCACCAAGGGGGCGCAGACGGTGACTAAGCATGGAAAACCTGCTGTGGTGATCATTTCCGCCGAGGAATATCAACGCACTGTGGCTCCACGTAGATCGCTGGCCTCTGCGCTACGGGCCTGCCCAGAGGACTTGACTCCGTTGCTCGGTAAGCGCGCCAAGCAAGTGGCTCGGAAGATCAATTTTGGGCAGTAACGCATGAAATATTTGTTAGATACAAATGTCGTCTGTGAAGCTACGGCCAAGCAACCGGATGCGTCAGTGTTGGCTTGGGTCGAAGCTCATGCCCATGAATGTTATCTCTCCTGTGTGTCGCTGGGGGAAATTTGGAAAGGACTGCATCGCTTGCCGGAAGGGAAGCGGAAACGGGGACTGATTCTGTGGGCCGAGTCGCTGGAACATGATTTTTCAGAACAATTGCTGGGGCTGGATACAATTACACTGAAAGCCTGGGGCAAACTCTACGCCAAGCACGAAGCTCATGGTTTCAATATGGATGTGATGGATAGTTTGATCGCTGCAACTGCGCTGGTGCATCACCTCACCGTGGTTACAAGAAATACGCCTGACTTCCCCACAGACGTGAAGACGAAGAATCCTTGGAAAGGCTAATGATGGTAGTCTGAGCATTTATGGAATTGAATAACTGCATCGGAAAACTCTTCGTCATACTTTCCCGGTCCGTGCTTAATTAGTGAATATGAAAATTCATTTTAACAACTACGGGCAATCGAAACTCTCCTCGCTGCGATCATGTTCATGGGGAGCGCTGCGATGTGCTACCGTTGCTTTCCCTTGCTTCCTAACAGTGGTTGCAATGCAACTCAATGCCCATCACCTTGATTCTTGGGTGACTGAAACAGGATACCAACTCAGTGGCGAGGCCGCTCTGGCTGAGTTGGAGGAGGCGGCTAATCACCTTGATTCAGACACCGACGGGTGGAGCCTGGTGGCAGTTCCGCAAGGGCCTGCGCCAAAACAAGCGGCATCGTTTGCGATGTTCTCGCCCAAGGTCACGACCCGTTGGGATCAAAATTTCTTGTTCATTGAATCGAATGGTTTGCCGGCGCATAACATGATGGTGGGCATCACGGCTTGGCAGCAGCAAGTGCCCCTGCCGCAGAAATATTCGAGTGATAACGCGTGGCGCATCCCGCTCCACCCCGTGCCAGCCAAGGAGCCTCAGATGGTGAAAGGGAGGTTTTTCGGGGGGGCGATTGCCATTGCAGCCAACGGGATTCCGATTTTCAATCCACAAAATAATCGGGGAGAAGTGTCGTATGAAATTGGTGAACTTGATCAATGGGGAGGTCACTGTGGGCGGGCGGATGATTATCATTATCACATGGCACCACTTCATTTACAAAAGGTGCTGGGGCAGGACAAGCCAGTGGCGCATGCTCTGGATGGCTATCCGATTTATGGGCTGACGGAACCTAACGGAGCCGTGCCGAAGGACTTGGACGCCTTGCGTGGTCACAGCACGCCGGAGTTGGGGTATCACTATCATGCATCGGAAAAGTATCCGTATGTCATTGGTGGCTTCCATGGGGAAGTGACGGAGCGCGACGGGCAGGTGGACCCACAACCTCGCGCGCAGCCGGTGCGAGAGGCCTCGCAACCGCTTCGGGGCGCAAAGATTACGGGATTCGAGTCCACGAGTGCCAGCAGCTACAAGCTTAGTTATGCAGTGGACAACGATCAGCGAGCCATAGCCTATAAAATCAATCCTGACGCCACTTATACTTTCGATTACGACAACGGACGCGACGGTAAGAAACAGGAAATTTACACGGAACGAAAGGGTGGTGGCAAAGGACAGCCAAGCAGGCCTGATGGTCCGCCAGAGAAAGGCTCACGGGAACGCCCCCGGGCAGGACCGCCGGAGAAAGGCGCCCGGCCAACCGAATTCAAGGAACGCCCAGATCAACCTCGCAGCAGCAGCGGAACGTTCCTGCTGACCAGTCATGTTATGGAGGATAAATCCGCAATGCCAACAGAATTTACCGGAGATGGCGCAGGAATCACTCCGCCGTTGGAATGGAAGGGCGCTCCCGCAGGCACGCAAGGTTATGCGTTGCTGATGGATCACACTGATCCTCAAGGAATGATGAAATGGTATTGGACGCTGTATGACATTCCTGCCAGTGCAGCGAGTTTGGCGAAGGATGATCACCAGACGGGCAAGATGGGCACTGGCTTCAAAGGCAAGATCGGCTACGAACCCCCGCACTCCAAAGGTCCAGGGGCAAAGACTTATGTCATCACACTGTATGCGCTTTCGGCACCACTTGCCTTGAACGATCCCAAATTGGTGAATCGCGAAACCCTGCTGGCGGCCATGAAAGGAAAGGTGCTGGCGAGTTCATCGCTGCGGGTGGTGCACACCAGCGGAGGAGAAAGTGGAGGGGGAGCAGATCGCCCTCCACCGCGTCCAGACGCGGCCCCGCCGCAGAATCTGAAAGGCGTGGATGCGGGCTCATCCGGCCACTAAATTTCCTTCCGACAAACAGACTCATTCCATGAAATATTTTCTTACCACTCTTGCTACTCTGCTAATCCTGGCCACACGCGGGCTTTCTGCCGATCCAAATTTCATATTCATCCTAGTGGATGATCAAGGCTGGAGCGGCACTTCCGTGGCGATGCTTCCCGGCAATGATGCCAGTCGCACCGCTTCATTTCACATGCCTAACGTGGAGCGCCTAGCTGCTCGTGGCGTGATTTTCTCCCAAGCCTATGCGGCCCATCCCAAGTGTGAATGCTCGCGTGCGGCCTTGCTGATGGGACGCAGCACCACGAGCCTCAATGCAACTGAAAAAAGGTCTAACAATTGGAATGCTCGTCCCAGTGATTCGATGATAAACACACTGAAGCGCGCCAAGCCTGAGTATCGGGCCGCGCATTTCGGCAAGTGGCAGTGGCCCACGCCACCGGAGAAATTTGGCTATGATGCCAGCGATGGTATCACGCAGAACGAGGATGGGGACACTTCCGATCCTGAGGACCCTAAGCAATCCTTCGGCCTCACGAGGCGGGCGCAGAGTTTCATGCAACAGCAGGTCAATGAGGGGCATCCTTTCTACCTGCAACTCTCCTACTACGCGCCTCACAATCAGCCACAGGCGCTGGCTGCAACGCTTAAGAAATACGAAGGCGCTCTGACCTCAGAGCGCAAGGGCGGTGGAAAGGGTGGTCCGTTGATGGGTGCCATGAGTGAGGATTTGGACACATGCATCGGGGCTGTGATCAAGAAGTTGGATGATCTGGGTATCGCCAAGAACACGTTCATCATTTACATGTCAGACAACGGTGGCAGAAGCCAGTTGCTCAAAGGCGGCAAAGCCTTGTGCGACGAAGGAGGATTACGCGTCCCGCTCATCGTTGCGGGGCCGGGCGTGCGCAGCGGAGTATATTGCAACGAACCCGTGATCAGTTATGACATTATCCCAACGCTGATCGACTTCGTTTCGCCAGGATTTGCTTTACCTAAAGGAGTCGAAGGAGGCAGTTGGAAGCCGCTATTGACCAATGCGTCTGCAACCAAGGTTGAGCGCCCCATTGATCGCATGGTCTGGCATCACGACGTTGAAATTGAACATCCGCAAACCGCGCTGCGCCAAGGCAACCTGAAGTTGCTGCACTACTGGGACACCAAGGAAGATTTCCTCTATGATCTCAGCAACGACCTAGGCGAAGAGCATAACTTGGCCAAGACTCAGCCTGAGGATACGTCCAAGTTGCTGGCGGAATTGAAAGCCCACGTCAGGGCTGGAATTGGGGAGGAGAAATTTAACGCCTTGGAGCGTGGCCAATGGACTCCCACTGAAAGACCAGGCTTGGGTGGCAAAGGGAAGGGTGACAGGCCGGAGAAGCCTCGAAAAGACAAGGGGAAGGGGGCGCTGGAATGAGCGATTGTTTGGCGCGGAAACAAAGCGTTCGCAGGGGAGGGAGATAGACGATTTTCCGGAGGACCACCAAGATGGCCCGCGATAGACGTCACCATTTGTATTGAGAATATGGTCTCCCCCGAAACGACTCCATCACTTGCCAGCGGCCTCGCTGAGATGATTCCGGTTATTTCGTTGCGTGGGCGGTTCCGGGGCTTTCCAACCGGCGGGGGCGTTGACGACCACCACGGGTTTGCCAGTATTGTCGTGGATGCGCAAGTTATCGGCAATCACACCATGAGCCGAGTGCCTCCAGCAGTGGATGGCTTGACCGTCGCTCTTGATAACGTTCCCCATCACTTCGTAGCCATCCAGATTAAAGTTAGGTTCGATGGCCGTTTTGCCCGTTTCCATGTAGTTGTAATTGCAACGCACGTTGCGCAGTTGACCGCGGAACGAAGGATGCCCCAACAAATACGCCGCCCCGTTGGGATTGATCGTGCGCGTGCGTTGAATCGTGATGTCTTCGGCATCAAATGATTCGCCCGGGCCTACTTTCCCGCCCGGGAGAAACTTGCCCGTGTGATCGCCATGGCACATGACCGAGCGCATGGTATTGGTCATCGTAATGTCTTCCACGACAACCTTGCGCACGCGCCCGTGAACCAACACGCAGGCGTTGATATTTTTCACCAGGCCGCTGGGCTGCTCATTGTGGGAGGCGTTGAGATCAATCGTTCCTTTGCCCAAGATGCGCACATTCTCAATGTAATCCTTCTGCTGCCCATGACCGATCCGGATGCCGTAAGCCTCCGGGGCATCATAGGAAATAAACCACAGGCTGCGCAGACTGTGGCCGGTGCGATTCGCGAAACGCACTTTCACTCCGTGGCTAAGTTCCTGCCAATCTCCCGTCATGGGAACTTTTTTCTGCGGTGTCTCAAAGAGCTTGCCATCGCCCCAGGCAAAAGTGTCCGGCCTGCCCTCTGCTCCCTCGCCATCACACAGGATGGTGTAAATGGTAGCCCCATAACCCTCCGGCCCGTCCACCACGGGTCGCGCTAGGTCGAACGCTCCGCCAATCTCCAAATCATCCAGTTTCTTACCCGCATCCTGATCCGTGGTGATCTCGCCCCCGGCCTCCAATTTCGTCACGCCGGAAGCCAGCTTCAACGTGGCTCCTTCCTTCAGTTCAATTTCCACTGATTTATCAACGTAAAGCATCGCCCGATACCGTCCCAGCCCATGCTCATGCAAGCCCGGCAGGAAAACCAATCGATCCCCCGGAGCAGCCCGATCAAGGACCGCTTGTGGTGCATCGCCTGATTTAATCAAATGCTCCGCCGCGTGCAACTGAGCGGAGGGTGAGAGGATGACCAAGAGAAATCGTGCAGTCGCTAAATTCATAAATGCTTTGCTAGTTTCCAGTTGTGATTTTGCGTTATTTATCGGCCGCACCTCCCACCTTCCGATCCGTAATCGTCCAGTTGGTTATGTCGTAGATGCGTTCACTAACACCATCAGAGATCCGCATATTTCCTTCCCAGTCCTGGTGAATCCAAGGGTTGTCCACCAGGGGCCAGGAGGCGTAGTCGATGACCTTACCGTCGATCAGCGCATCGCCTTGGAAGGTCTTTTCCAGTTTGGTGCCGAAACGGTCCACATAGCTGCCTTTGGCGACGATCACTGGGCTTGCGGGCTCGGCGGGCTTCTTGTCTTTGGTCACTGGTGGCGCAGGAGCGGCGGTCTTGACGGTCTCCACTGTGACCTTGGTTTTGGCAACGATGGAGGCTTTGAATTTGGCTAGGCGTTCCGTTGCTTTGGTGCCCGGGAATTCTGATGGCAGGGCCGTTTCCATGGCGACAGCGGCGTTTTTACCAAAGACACGAAACTCGGAATCCTCCTTGTTGAAGCCTCCATTTCCAGCATACACCTTGGCCGTGGGGTCCCAGTCAAAGGTTTGGCTGGCGCTGATGGCGAGCAGCACGCTGCCATAGTCCAGGAAGACGCGGCCGGACACTTTGCTATCATTGATCATGGCTTGATATCCATTGGGAATGTATGCCAGCACATACCAAGCATCGGTGGTGAAGGGCTTGTTGTCCTTAATATCCGTCCGCACCTTGGGTTTGAACTCCGGGTTGGTGAGATCATTCGCCACCAGCAGCAGCGAACCACGGTGTTGCAGATACTCTGCGAAACGACTACTCACGCCCTGGGTGTAGTTGGTCAGCGGTTTGTCATCGAAGCAGGGAACGGTCATCCAGCAGATGCTGGACTTGCTAGAGTCCGGCTGATCAAACATGACGCCGTAAGGATAAGTCTGCCCCCAGATGCTGGTTTTGCGACCCGTGGGAGGATGCGTGGTGGCGGTGCTAAAGAGCGCATACGTCTGATTCACGAACGACGTTTGGAATGTGTGATCGCCATCAAAACGCGAGCGATGGACGTAGGCTTTGGAACGATCCGTGGCCGCTTTCACAATGAGCGGATGCGGGCGCCAAGGCTCCGCCACGGAGAAAACCGCCGTGGTGTTGCCACCCAGCTTGGGCGTCTTTCCTCCGAAATACGCCCAGAGCATGTCCGCGCATCCGTTGGGCGCCTGGGTCACATAGCCCGGATAGCTGCGGCCCGCAGGTGTCGCCCAGTTGCCATTCAGCCAGGTTCCCGTCGCATGGGCGATGGACATTTCATACGCCATCAGGGCGCGGCGGGAGAGTTCTTTGTCCGTAAACTTGTTGTCGAAGCTGAGCAGGGTGCCGATGTTGTAAATCATGTAGGGTCGGGACGCGAACTCGGGCGATCCCCGCTTGGCCGTGTAGTCGATTCGTTTCTGAAACATCTTCACTGCGTCGGTGCCGCGTGCCCCGTAGCGACCGTCCTTGGGCAACAGCGATGGATCCCAAGTGTTATCCGTCAGGTAGAGATTCAGCGGAATGAGAAACGACAGATTCCCCGTCGAACCAGCCCAACTGGTGTTGTGCGT
Organism: Verrucomicrobiales bacterium; assembly: GCA_031411295.1. Taxonomy (GTDB): domain Bacteria; phylum Verrucomicrobiota; class Verrucomicrobiia; order Verrucomicrobiales; family V1-33; genus JAGNEJ01. Next base: position 22,914 of record JANOAV010000080.1, read on the forward strand.
AAAGAGCCATTTGAAGTCCGCCTTCAATTGATCGTCCATTTGGTCCTGATACCGCATGTAAACATTGATCATGGACCACAAGCCAAAGCCATTCACGTGCGGTTCCCCCCACTCCAGTCCGTTGGCCAATGGGAACGGTTTATAGGTTCCCTCCTTCCGTTGCTTTTCCATGTTAGCAATCCGGCCCTTTGCCTCCTTGATGCGCTCACCGATGTAGTTCCGCACAATCGCCAGTCCTTCCTCCTTGCGGCCCGCTTTAAGCAAAAGCTGTGCCGTCCAACCCGTCATGGGCGAGGGACTGCGCTTGACCGACTCCAAGTCCGCCAAGGCGGCACTGACAATGGCCCGCTCCCGGTCCGCAGCGTTGTCATACTGCTTCGCTGAAAGGGCCGCAATCTCTGCTTTGGGTTCCTTCGCTTCGGTCGCACCGGGCAAATCGCTGTCCGGTTCGACCGCCAAAACGGATGCCGTTAGCAGAATTACGAGTGAGAGTGTAAAAGTGTGTTTCATGGATTCTATTGAATGGAAATTATGCGGTCTCACGAGGCGGATTTGGTGGTTGAAATGTAGTTATGGACTTTAGTCCGTAACCACAAAAAATCGAACACGCATCAAACCAACACAGATTTTTTGGACCAAATTAGCGCCTCTGTGCTTGATGGGTGCGGACTAAAGCCCGGCCCTACATTTGTAAAGGCCGTTTTCGGGATGAAGCAACCGCACAGAGGACTAAGCGGTCCACCTCCAACTTCTGCCGACTCATTTGCGCTCGGTTGAGCTGCTTTGATTAACCAGATCGATGGCTTGCTGGACCATGATTTCCAAGCCTTTGGTCAGTTCCGGATGCGGGCTAAAGCAGAGGACGCGACCATTTCCAAACTTGCCTTGGGCGGCGGCGGTGGTGCCGGTCATGACTCCTGGGGAGGCTCCGTTGAGGGCGATTTCTGTTTTGAAGGTAGCGAGGGTTTCGTAGTCGGGAATATCAGGGTTGTTCCCGGGGGCGAGCAGTGGGCCTTGGGCGTAGTGGATCTGTAAATGATCGCTTTGGTTTTTGAGCGTTTGTTTCCCCAAGTCGGAAAGCTCAATTTCAACCGTGCCCTTACCACGAGCCCAATGTGCTCGATCCACGACTTTGGCATCCAGGATATTCAGCGACCACTTGTAGTCGGCGGTCGCCAGATAGGAGCCAGCGCAGATGCCAACATAGCCGCCTCCGTGGCGGACGAACTCGCGGATTTGTTCCCGACCATCTTCGCCCAATTGACGTCCTTGGGTGCCGCCACTGCCACCGGGTTGGATCAGGACGTCCACGTCTTTGAGCTTTCCTGCTTTGATATCATCCGCCATCAGATTTTGAAAAGTGACGTTATCAAATTTGGCGAGAGCAGTCGTTAGGTCGTTCACGCTGGGGCCGGCTCCTGCATCGTGATAGACGCCAACGATGACCTTTTTCGGCTGAGGGGCTTTGGGAGCAGTGCTGGGTATTTCCTTCTTGGGCAGGAAATCTTTGGCGAAAGCAGTGATGGCTTGGGCCATTTTCTCAACGGTTTTGGGGCGTTGATCGGGGGATCGGAGATGCGTTCCTAACTCGATTTGAATGGCATCAAACGTGCCCCCGGAAGCACTTCCGTAGGTGGTCACGATATGGCCGCCCGTGAAGTGATCCTCGGGATTCTGCGAGTCGATGGGCGGGATGACATTGAATCCCTGACCAGCCAATTCCCCAAACAAACTCTTCTGACCAATGAGAGCATCCTTGCCGAAACGATCCACCAAATGGGTCGTGGTTTTTCCATTTTGGGTGCCTCGGTAAATGCTGTTGAGGGCCGCCGCCTGGCCGTGGATATCCAGTAGAATCCCACTACCCCAGCGAGTAATGATTTCCTTGCGGGCAGTCGCCAGCGCTTGGTGGTAGGAATCGTAAATCGGCTTGGCTTGGTCGGTCTCGTAAGCGTCCTCGGGCGGACGATTGGCATCAATGAACTTGCGATGGAAGCGTGCGATCACAACGTAGGGCCGCTTGCCAGTTAGCTTGGCTACAGCATCCGCCAGTTCTTCGGTGAGCCGATCGGTATCGGAGTCAGACTGCGGGGTGAACTTACTAACGCCCTTACCCTCGCGAGGAGGAACCGCTGGCACCGCCTCCCGCCCACCATGAGGAGCCGAGAGGATGATCGGCAGGCCCCCAGTCTGGAAGGTAACGAGCGGATGGGGCTTCGTTTCCGCTTGGGCGGAGATCGGTTCTGCATTGCTAGAGCAGCACGCGAGTAAGCTAATGAGGGCAGATGCGAGGCGGTTCATATCATGACGGATTACAAAGGAAGTGGCTTTAATAGAGTCGTTTTGGACTTTAGTCCGAAATGCGAAGCAAAGGGGGATTGGCTTAGTGCTGACGGTTACGGACTAAAGTCCATAACTACATTTTCGATGGCTGTTTTGGGTTAATGGGCTGCGGCCTCGATGAATGCTTTGAAGAGCTTTTGCTGGCGCGGGTCCGTGGGAGACATTTTTTCCGGGTGCCATTGGACTCCGATGAGGAAGCGGTTGGGGTCGGTGGTTTCGGTTGCTTCGACGATGCCGTCAGGGCTCTTGGCTACGATGCGGAGTCCTTCACCCAGCTTGCGGACCGCCTGATGATGGAAGGAGTTTACTTCGAAATTCGTTTCTCCGAAGATCCCCGCCAGCTTGGAATCGGCTTCGAGCGTGACCTCGTGCGTGGTGTCGCGATGGTTCACCTTGAACTCTGAAGGGATATCCTGCACCAGTGATCCGCCGTGAACCACGTTGATCCATTGACTGCCGAGGCAAATTCCCAGCAGCGGCTTTTTGCTCCGTTTGACCCATGCCGTCACGAGGGCTTTCTCAAAGAGGTAACGATCGTTATCCAGAATTTTGGTGGTGGCGTGGGGCTCCTCGTTCCATTCCGATGGTGGAATGTCAGGACCGCCCGTGATGAGCAAGGCGTCGAGCTTGGTGAGATATTCATCTATCGCGACAGCACTGCCGTCGGTGTTCGGCAGGACCACAGGAATGGCTCCAGTTTCCCTAACCGCCCGGACGTAATTCGCGTCGGAGGGACCCGTGGCGATCCCAATGAGCGGCTTGTGGGTTTCACTGATGGGCGCGGCGGCGGCGGTTGGATGCGCTTTAGGGGAAGCTTGTCCAGCAAGGTAGCTGCCCCAACAGGCGGCAGTGAGGAGCAGGGTTAGAAGGAAGAAACGTTTGTTCATATTGGATTAAGTGGTGTCCGAATTTAACTGAGTTCTGTGTTCCATGAATTCTGATGGTTAGATGCCAAATGATGATCTATCGCAGGTTCACATTACGGGTAGAGGATCGCCTGGCTGTAGCAGCGGCGGATGGCACTGCACCGTTTCTGGATACTTGATGCCGCATCCCGTATTGAGGATGACGACGCGTTCCTCCGGCTTGATCCATCCTTCGGCCAACAGTCGTTGCGCCGCAGCCATGCAAGCAGCCCCTTCCGGGCAGACGAAGGCCCCTTCGACGGTTGCCATCAAAGCCTCTGCTTTGAGGGTGTCCTCATCGGAAATTGCCACCGCACAGCCGTTGGTTTGATACACGGCTTCGAGCACCAAGAAGTCGCCAATGGCTTTCGGAACCGTGATGCCAAAGGCGCAGGTATGGGCATTTTCCCAAAACACCGATTCCTTGGCACCGGCTTCCCAGGCTCGCACGATCGGGGCGCAGCCACTGGCCTGGACAGCCACCATGCGTGGAAGGTCTCCGGTGATCCACCCTAGTTCCTTCAACTCATTAAACGCTTTGTAAATGCCGATCAACCCCACCCCGCCACCAGCTGGGTAGAGCAGGACATCCGGCATCTGCCACCCGAACTGCTCAGCGAGTTCGAGCCCCATCGTCTGCTTCCCTTCGATACGATACGGCTCCTTCAAAGTGCTGGCGTCATACCATTTGTTTTCTGCGACAGCCTTGGCCACGATCTTGCCCGCAACACTGATCAATCCATTGACGAGAAAAAGCGCAGAGCCAGCGATGGCGCACTCACTCCGAGGAATCACCGGGGCGCTTTCGGGCATGACGATGACGGCTTTGATGCCGGCTTTTGCACAATAGAGTGCCCATGCTCCGCCCGCGTTGCCATTGGTCGGCATGGCTAGAATTTTCACGCCCAGCTCCTTGGCTCGGGAAACTCCGACGGCTGCACCTCGTGCCTTAAAGCTGCCAGAGGGAATGATGCCTTCGTCCTTCATATAGAGGTTCTTGAAGCCGGTTTGCGCCCCCAGTCGATCCAGGCGCAGCAGCGGAGTCATCCCCTCCCCCATCGTGACGATGTTCTCTGCTTTGACGACGGGCAATAGCTCGCGGTAACGCCACAAATCCGGCGGGCGACTGGCAACCAATTCCTTGGTCATGTTGGTCGCGACTTTCTGCATATCGTATTTCACGAGCAAGGGGCTGCCGCAGACGCAAAGCTGATTCAATTGCTCAGGTTCGTAGGTGGCGGAGCATTTCGGGCACTCTAGATGGCTTACAAACATAGTGACTTTCGGTTGGGTGATTGAGCAACTTAGCGTGACTGTCAGAGTCGTGCGACTGAAGAGTTAAACCAAATAAACCAGATGGACAATGGTATCCATTTCGATCTCCACGCGCTTGGGTAACGTCATCGTGCGGGGTTTCATCAGGTATTCTGCTTCTGGCGGAGGCGGGGGATTGACCGGGTGAAGTGTAGCGTGGCGCTTGAGTTGGTAAAAAGGCGAACTATTTACCGAAGCTGGCCGTGACCGGATGATCACGATCAAAGGTAAGCCAGATCTCTCCGCCCTTGGAATTGCTGGCCGGTTGGAAGCTGATCTTCCAACTCTCAGTCTCTTTGTCGATCAAGGTCATGGCGTAAATCTGCACTCCGTAAACCTGAGCCTGGTGTTCCGGCGTGGTGTAAGCCGGATTGACTTTGAAATCGATCTTCCTTTCGACGGAGGCGAACTTCGCCTTCAATGCTTCCACGTCCTGCTCCGTGTGGTCCCGCTTGAGGAGTGCCGCCAGTTCACGATGATAGTCCGTGCCTTGACCACTGACTTCGAAATGCTCTGCGATGTAAGTCCGGGCCTTTTGCAAGGCCTTAGCCGTAATGCCAGCGGGTTCCTGTTTCCCTCTGTCCTCCGCTGTAGTGGCTACCAAGATTGGGGATCCGTTTTTCATCAATACCCACACGCCTCGCTGGTTCGCTGGCAAACTTCCTGCCGCAGCGTTTGCCACTAAGCGGAGTTCCACCCTGCCTCCCTTTTCGATGCAGCCATCCATGCTCCGCGTGATCGCTTCCGGAGGAAAAGGAGCTGCGGGACGACCTTCGTAAATTTCCAACAGCCGTTCCGGTGCTGGGGCGGACGCCAGTTTGGAAGCCCAGGGCAAGGCTAGGAAGCCGCACAATAGAAGGAACCGGTTCATGGTTTGGAATTAGTCGAAGGAGATGCAGCGGCTTTTGACAATGGCTTGTGCTTCAGTGCTGCAAACGTCCGATACGCCAGCATTTTCAAAAACCGCCCGCTCTGCTCGGGTTCCGTTCCCGTATAGCCAGGCAGGGCACGAACCCCCAATCCTGCCCAACCTAACGTGGTAGTGCCTGAGTAGGAAGCGTCCACCATCGTCTTGCGGGATCTCTGTGCGGACGGTGCCAGTGAGAAGACAAAGCCATGATCCTCCTGAACCACGGTCGGCACTACGCCAGCAGTAAGAAACGTGAGCGCTGGGATGACCGCCGTGCCATGGATGCTCTTTTCCACGGTCGCGATCAAATCAGGGGGCTGACGAAAGGACGCCAGCGGCTCCACCTTCGAGAAAACGCTGGAGGCTTTGAGGACAGCGGTGAGATGGTCAGAATAAACCGGATGCATGTAGGGCGCTACGCCGACCGAATACGGCAGGGGAAGCTCCGCCAGTCGTTTGCTTTGCTCCGCTGTTAGTCGAGGAGGCAACGGAGCACTGACACATCCCACAAGAGGACCAAGGATGACCGCCGCCAATAAAGCATGGACAGCTCTTGGCACGAAGCCGGTGGAACTATTGCGGGGCGTGATGGATGAGTGATGATTGGGCATAATCTCACCATTGTAGCAAAGCGTGGGCTCGTGTCACCTCGCCAATATTAGGGAGGACGCAAGACGCTGCGTTTGGCAGAACTCGAGGTAAAATGTCGCCATTTGCCGCAAGGTAGCGCATCGACTAACGGAATGAAATTCACCCACCTCTGCCTTCTCACGGTTCTCTTGACACCCAGCGTGTCGGGGCAGGAAGCGCCTGGGATTGAGCGCCTGGCGTTTTGGGCGTGGGAAACTTCTGCGCAACTCGACCGAGACCTGAAGGCCATTGATCACGAGATGGCGGAACTGCCCGCGATAGCTGCAACCAACACCTGCCTCAGAGTCGGGTTCAAAACCGCCCTGACCACAGGCGACAATCTTCATTGGCTGGAGGTGGAACTGCCCGCAGAAACATTGACCGACACCGTGGTGCTCGCACCAGCCGTGGCGAAGGCCGCCACTGCGATCGTTGCTGGCTATGGCTTTCCGGTGCGTTTCGTGGTCGAAGCATTCGATGCCGGAGGGCGCGCGACCGTTGTGCTCGACAGCATCCGCATCACCGTATTCGAAGACGAAGCGAAAATTTGCGAAGCCATCCGCGCTGGAGCCAGTGGCTATCTGCTCAAAACCGCCGGAGCCCAACTCGTCGCTCAAGCCATTTTGGAAGCCGCCAACGGAGGTTCCCCGATGTCACCCAGCATTGCCAGTCGCGTCGTGTCGCTGTTGGCAAAGTTGATGAAACCGCTGCCTCAGAAAGTCGCGCTCTCCCCACGGGAGCAGGAACTCCTCACCCTTATGGTCGAAGGCTTGACCGCCAAAGAGATTGCTGATCGCATGAACGTCAGCATCCACACCACCGGCACCCACACCAAGAAACGCTTCACAAAACTAGAAGTCCACAGCCAAGCCGCCTCAGTGGCTCGGTCGCTGCGGGATGAACTCGTATGACGGGGAACGCCTGGCTACCCTCGGTTGCGCTGAGTCCGTTGGTTCAGTTCGCGGGAGCTGCCACTAAGGCATCTGTTTCGCCTTAAGAAGAGCATGAATGTTCCGACGGCCACCGCTTCGATACAATCAGGCTCCGGAATGGCGGTGGCTTGAATAGCAAATAAGCAAGGTTCCTGATGCTCAAACGTCCAACTGAGCCCCGTATCCGATGAGTAAGCAAACCCGTCGGAAATAGCCCAATCAGTGGAACCAGACTGGGCAAACGTGTTTGTGGCGCTCCAACCGTAGCCGATGTTGAGACCGTCAGAAGATGAGGTAGAGGAAGTTACACTCAACCAATAGCTGCTTCCGGGGAGCAGCACGAATTCTGACACAGGAATGAAGGTGTAGTTGCTGACGGATAAAAGGATTGGGTCAGGGCCAGAAAAGCTACTCACATGTTCTCCGACCATTCCCGCAGCGTCTGAACGCAGTTCAACGGAAAAATCTCGAGCAGTGGCAAACGAGGCCGAAATGCGTAATTCCACCCTGTCCAATCTCCACGGTCCTGTCTGGCTACCGACAGTAAATTGCATTGCGATTCTTACCCCATCAGTCACAGCTATGCCGCCTACCTCCGCCTGATCAAGATTAGAAACCACGGTGGCGGCATGAAGGTCTACGTCGAATAATTTGCACGCCAACATTAGGGTCGCGACGCGTAGGGTATTTTCATGGTGGGAATGCATGGCGCGGCAGGACATTGAGGTAATTTAAATTCAAATTTTCTCGCGCACCTTGGCGATCACTTGCTGCACCTCGGTCCACGGCACGTTGTGCGGGAAAGTTTGGTTCTTCGCAGCTACGGCAGCGGTGGCTCCGGCTGCCTCGCCCATGGCGACGGAATTGCCAGTGACGCGATAACTGGCGTGGGCAATAAAATCACCACTAATGCAACGGCCCGCCATCATGAGGCCATCCACGTCCTTGGCGATGAGGGCGCGCAGGGGGATGTCATACGGTTTCACTTTAACGCCACGACCGCTGTAGGGCGAGGTCTTGTTGCCTTCGGCAGTCATCGCGTGGATGTCCACGGGGAACGTGGGGCGCACCACCGCGTCGTCTTGACGGGCACCATTCACCACGTCGTCTTTGGTGACGATGTAGCGGCCCAAAATGCGTCGTCCATCCCGAATACCGATTTGCTCGGGGGTGGCGATTAGTTGCACGCCGGTCCAGGCACCGCCGAGTTTCCGCAGACCGCGGACGATTTGATGGAGTTCGCTGCGCGCTCGTATGGTGGCTGCGCTGACGGCGGCGGCATCGGTGGCGTTGATGCCGTATTCGTGATTCATCATCACGAGCAGGAGGTTGTCCCGCACGCAGAACAGGGTAGGTTTACCATAGCTGGGATCAATGCCGGTGCGGCGAATTTCGCGCAACAGCGCCAGCTTGTCGGCTTCGTTCTTGGCCGCCGGGCCTTCGTGCAGCACTTCTTTCAAGGCACTGGCGTCCTTCACCACCAACAGCGCGTTCATGCTCATCGGTTGGCACGGACACGCCTTCGCTTCACCAATTTCAAATTCGCAACCCGCCAGCGCACCGAGGTCGCCATCGCCTGTGGTGTCGATGAAAACGGGCGCTCGCCATGCCTCACGACCGGATTTGGACTCGGTAATGATCGTGGTTAAAGCACGCCCTTCGCGATAAGCGGCAGCAACACGCGTGTGCAATTGAACCCTCACGTTGGCGGCATCGCAGAGTTCCTCCAGCAGCACCTTCATTTCCTCTGGATGATAGCAAAGCCCGTCTTGCCCTACCGGCGGGATGGCATCGCGCTCGCGCAACCGACGCACGAGTTCCTGATTGAAACCTGGTTTATCAAAATCCAGCAGGTAACCCAGCAGCGACGAAGTCCATACGCCCCCGAGCGATCCATGCAGTTCGAACAAGCGCACCTTCGCCCCTGCCCGTGCCGCTGTGATGGCGGCCGTGACGCCCGCAGGACCGGCACCACAGACGATGACATCAGCATCGATGTTGAGCGGTAAATCGCGAGCAACTTCGTGAAATGAGGCCGATGATGTGGTCTGTGAGACTGGCAACACATGACCAGCACCCGCGCCTGAGGCAGCAGCAAGGGTGGTGAGAAATTGTCGTCGAGTGGGTTTGTTCATAAGTTAAGTTATCATCAAGGCCATGCTAATTCAACCAGCGTCACGCCTTGCCGCGCCAGATTGAGGCTGAGCGTGCAACGGCCATCCATGGACTTCACCTCAGTTTTGTCTGACGCAACGGCAAGTTTGCTCGCCTCTTCCAGGTGGCGGATCTGTTCGGCAGTAGGTGCCTGCGGTGAGCCCAGAGCTTTCTAGATGACGAAAGAATTGGAGCGACTCTCGTCGATCAGGGTGCGGGTGAGCTTCGGCTCTCCAGCGGGCGTGCCAGTGAGATCCAGCGTGTTGGCGGCTGCGCATCGTGATGCCTTGCGCGCCGGGGTTTCCGTAGTGCAATGCGAGGCGCTCATTGAGGAAGGTGAAATCGGAATCCACCACGCAGCGTGCTGGCAAGTCGCGCTGAATCATCTCGTGGAAATAGAGCTGCGTTTCCGCGAGCGCAGCCTCAGCCAGCGCGTCGTCCCTGGCTCCACCAACACCGTGTTACCGCTGAAACGAATCCGATAGCGCCCGGGCCCCAGATTTTGCAGTCTTTGACGAGAAAGTTCTGACAGCCGAAGCGAAAGCCATGGCAGGACGAAATCAGCGCGCCCGCCGCGAGAGCGAGGATTTGATGGGGTAGTTTCATCATCTGTGCAGATGGGGTTTCAAATTCGTAAAGCGGCCTGTGGGGATTTTGCTGGCGCCTCCGGTGCGATGGGGCAGCGCCATGCGGCACTTGGGTAGCGACGGAGGCCCGACCGACCGTGGTTTCGCTGATTTTATTTCTTCAACAACTCCGCCATGGCCCGACCCATCGCCTCTCCGACGTCCATGTAAACTTCAGCTTTGCCCCCGTAGTGGCCGTTGCCGCTGCCACCCTGTGCCATGTCATGGGTGTAGATGGTCGCGACGTTGCCTTTGAACTCGGGATATTTGCCCGCGGTGCCGTCCACCGCGAGATGTGCCTCGAGGATCTTGCCGCCGTTGCCGCCGCTGCCTTTTACGGATTCACCCATGGTGCCGAGCACGAACTTCGCGTTGGGGGCGTTGAAGTCCTTGCGCAGGGCCTTGATGAGCTGGACCAGATTCTTCTCGTAGTGAGCCGCCCAGACTGGATTGCCGGCGTCCTTCTCACCCTGCCAGTAAAAGAAGCCGGCCACCTCGTAGCTCTTCGCCCCGGGGTAGTGCTTGTCGAGATCCGCCAGCACCTTCTTGGCATCCGCGGTGTCATCGTCGTATTCTTTACCGGCATACCAGCCTGCCGGTTGATCACCCTTTAGAGTTATGGTCCCTTCTTTAATGGCGGGGGGAGTTGGTTCAGTCCCTTTGGCCCATGAATCCGGGGCATCGCGATAACCGGCATACACTTTGTCCCCTTCTTCAAACCGTGCGCTCCCCGGAGGTAAAAGATGCCAGCCGAGGGCCCGATTGCCGATGCAACTCTTGAGAATCATGACGGGCGCATCGACTGCATTGCCGACGACATGTCCGATCCCGAACTCCACGCCAATGGTGGTTGACTTGAATAGTTGCTCGGGTTGCGCGACGCCCAGCCACTCGTTATGCATCAACCCGTTTCCCTGCATCATCCGCACAAAGCGGACATCTTTGCGCACCGACCAGTTGCCGGCCTCATCCACGAGATAGGGATATTGCATCTTGGTCTTTACGGCATGCTCCAGAGACCCCTCAGGCTTGCCTTTGTCGCCAGCGTTAATCCTCCCGA
>JANOAV010000081.1:0-14125 GCA_031411295.1 Verrucomicrobiales bacterium
GTGGCGGGGGCATTCTGCCCCCTAGCCTAGCACCCCGCACCCAACCATCCCATGCATGATCCTGGGCTGGGGGGCAGAATGCCCCCGCCACATCCATCCGTATGTATTCACTCCGGAAAAAAACTGGCCAATATCAGGAAATTTCTCTATACACTTGCGGATCCTCTATTCCGTTCCCTATCCTCTATGAAATTTTGCGCCTTGGTCATCCTGAGTTTTCTCGCCATCTGTGTGCGTGCTGCGCCCCTGCCGATTGATATCAAGAATCCTTCCTTTGAAGAGCAGAAAACCACTCTCAATGGCGATGGCGATGCGCTGCCGATTGGATCTGACCCGGGGGACTACACGGCTGGCGTGGTCCCACAGTGGGCCGCTGCGAGCTCTGGACTCTTTAATCCTGATCAGCCGCTAAACTTTTCGCCCGACAGCACATTGCTCGTTTACATGGATAACAACAGCACCCTGACCCAAGCCCTGACATTTCCCGGCGGGGCGCAGGTCACAGCTGCCGGGGGCGCGCGCATCACAGTATCAATGCAAGCGCGACCCCGCACTGCGGGCACGAGCAATCTCACGTTCGATGTCCGCGTGGGCGGCGTGAGCGTGGCCACCGCTGCCACTCCAGTTAGCCTGGCGGCCAATGCCACCGGTTACTCGACAGTTACGGCAAACGTCACCCTGAAGAATGCGGCCGACTTGGGCGCTGCGAATGGACAACAAATTTCATTGGTCATCGCCAATATCGGCACGCAGGCAAACATTGATTTAGTCAGCGCCAGCATCGTTTATCCGCCTTCCATCAACTCTCTCAGCGCGACTCCCTCGCCTGCGGTTCCCGGCCAAGCGGTCACGATCTCCTGGAACGTATCGAACGCCACGACCATGAGTTTCAACGGTTCTGATGTTACTGGACTATCCTCTACTACCATCACCGCGCCAGCCCTGCCACAGGCCTATACCCTGAGCGCCACCAATGCCGATGGCACGGTTAGTCGCAACGTCCTGGTGGATGTCCTGCCAGCCGCATTGCCAGTCTCTCCAGTGCGCATCAATGAGGTGATGACGGAAAATATTACTGGACTCACGGACGAAGACGCCACGCGTCAGGACTGGATCGAGCTATACAATCCCGGAGCCTCCGCCATCAACTTAACGGGCTGGCATCTGACGGATGACTGTGCGCTGCCGCTCAAATGGACATTTCCCGCCACGAGCATTCCGGCAGGCGGCTATCTGGTGGTGTTTGCCTCAGGGAAAGATCGCACCACCACGCCACTGCATACGAACTTCAAACTCGACAATGATGGCGAGTATCTGGGTCTAACTGATGCTGCTGGCGCAATCGTTAGCGCACTAACCGTGCCTGCCCTAACGGCTGATAAATCCTACGGTTACGGGACGGGACCAACCAGGGATCTAGTGAACCTGTCGCCCAGTAATGCGGCTCTGAAATGGACCGTCCCCACAGGCGCAGTGAGCGATGCCTGGCGCGGCGGAGCAGTATTTAACGACAGCACCTGGACCTCGGGCCAGTGGGATCTGGGCTACAATGCCACCACCACCGTGGCCTATAACATCGCTGCCGGAACCGTGGGCGCCCAGGCGTATGCGGGATCTTTGGGAATGGATTTCGATGCGCTGCGAACTGTGCAAATCACCGAGTTGGGTTGCTTTGATAGTGGTTCCAACGGCCTGAGTCGAAACATCACGGTGGTGCTCTGGTCACGAAATCAAAACGGCACCTCTGGCAGCACCGCGGACGATACTCCAGGCTCCGTTCTGGCCACACTGGACTTCACGACCGCCCTGCCGGGCACACTGGTGGGCGGGCAACGTTTCAAGACCCTAACCACGCCAGTCACTCTGCCTGCTGGCAGCTATACCATTCTGGCCTATAACTACAGCACGGGAGAACCTAATGGAAATAGTGCTGACTTTAACACTGGCACGAACACTGGTGGCGGAGCGTTGCAATTCGTGGGATCATCACGCTACGGCGTTACCGCTCCACCAGCCTCGCCTGGGGCTTCTTGGCCGGGCAGCCCGGATGGTGGACCTGCTGCACGCTATGGTTCGGGAACGTTTCGTTTCCGTGAGACTACCGCGTTTGCCACGAACACGCAGACTGCGATGAACAACGTCAACGCCACCGTCCTAACTCGCACGGCCTTTACCGTGGCCCCGGGACAAATTCCCCAATGCCCGTCCCTCAGCGTTACGTATGATGACGGCTTCGTGGCTTGGTTGAACGGCGTGGAGATCGCGCGTCGCAACGCCCCGGCTGCTCTGAGCTTCAATTCCACCGCCACTGCTGCGGCCAATACCACCACGACCTTTCCGCTGGCTGCCTTTACCAGTTCCTTTCAAAGCGGGTCAAACATCCTAGCAATTCAAGGGTTAAACGTGGCCGCTAATGATCCCGATTTTCGTCTCCAAGCTGCGCTTTCCGCCGAGACCAGCGGGGAAATTGCTGGTTATCTAAACTCCGCCACGCCCACCGGCCTCAACACGACCGCTCAATCAGCCGATGGAATTGTCATCAACGAAATCAACAGTGACCCGACCGATTCCAAATCGCGCTTCACGGAATTCGTCGAGTTGTTCAACCCGCTGAACTCTGAAGTAAATGTCGGCGGTTGGCAAATCACGGGTGGCATTAGTTACCTCATCCCCGCAGGCACGGTCATTCCGGCTTGCGGGTATTTGGTGATCGCAGAAAATCCATCACATCTGACGACCTATCTTGGCTATACCGGGGCGTTAGGGCCGTGGACTGGCGGATTGAAAAACTCGGGAGACGACATTGTGCTGCGTCGCTTGGATCTCAGTGTAGCGGACCGCGTGACGTATGAACTCGGTTTCCCCTGGCCCACCGTGGGCGATGATCCGGGCGATTCCATGCAGCGCATCAATGAGCGCTTGGACAGCAATCTGGGCGCATCCTGGCGCAGTGCGCTGCCCACGCCGGGCGCGCGCAACAGCATCACCAGTGCGGTGGCTCCGCCTGCGATTCGCCAGGTGGCCCATACGCCGAACGCCCCCACCAGTGGGCAAAGCGTGGTGGTTAGCGCCAAGATCACAGATCCCGATGGTATCGCAGCGGCATGGCTGGAGTATCAAATTGTGGAGCCGGGAAATTTCATCCGCGTGACTGATCCCGCCTGGAACACGAACTGGATTACGGTGCCCATGGCCGACGACGGCACGCGTAGCGATACTTTCACGGCCACCATTCCCGGCACCGTGCAACAACACCGCCGCCTCATCCGTTATCGCATCCGCAGTTGGGACGGAGCGCTGAATCATGTCAGGGTTCCCTATGCGGATGATGATTCACCCAACTTCGCCTACTTCTGCTACGACGGCGTGCCCACCTGGACTGCAGCCGTGCAACCTGGCGTGACCAGCGCAGATACTTTCTCCATGACCACTATGACTAAAGTCCGCCCATGGCATCTGCTCTCCGATGCCACGGACGTGCAGAATTGTCAGTATAACGGTGCCTACAATGACGGTTCCTATCGCTTCGAAGCCGCCCTGGTGCTGGACGGCAAGGTTTACGATCATATTCATTATCGCATCAAGGGTCAGAACAGCACGTTCAACACCGGCAAGAATAAATGGAAGCTGCGGTTCAATCGTGGACGCTATTTCAAGATGCCAAACGACTACGGCCTGACGACCACGACTGTAAAAACACTGAATATTTCCAGCGTGCCCGCCCCCTGGGCACCGTGGAATCGTGGGATGAGCGGGTTGGATGAAGCCATGGCATTTCGTCTCAGCAATCTGGCCGGAGCCCCCGCACCGCGCACCAGTTACCTGCAATGGCGCGTGATCGATGGTGCCGTGGAACAAAATCCCACCAATCAATACGACAGTGATCTCTGGGGGCTTTACCTGGCTTTTGAAAATACGGACAACAATTTCAAAGAGGAGCATGGCCTGCCGGACGGAAATATTTTCCGGATGCAAGGTGGCAACAATAGTGTGTTAGGTCAGGGCAAAGGACAGGTGGGTGACCTCACGGATCTCAACTCATTTCTCAGCGCGACCACGGGTTACAACAAGGGCGGCGGATCAGCCACGGTGGCTCCTCTGGTGAGCGCGATTCAAAACGAAGCGTGGTTCCGCGCCAATGTGAATCTTCAGGAATACTTCAATTGGCGGGCGGTCACGGAAGCGGTGAATCAAACGGATCGTCGCGAGCAGGAGAACGTCGTTTATTTCCGGGACCCGGCGGATGGTCGCTGGCAGATCCTGCCTTGGGACTGCGATTTGCTTTACGAAAACTTCGACCGCTGGGGCCCGCAAAGTGTGCAAACGACCGCCAACCTGCTGCAGTATGAACAGATCGCCCGTTGCCTGCTGCACCCGGCCATCCTCACGGAATATCAGAATCGAGCCCGTGAGCTGCAAGACTTGCTGCTCAATTCGGAGCAAGCGTGGAAAGTAGTGGATGAGTTTCTCAGCATCATCACGGACGAAACTCCGCGCGTCATTCCCAACGGTGGCACCATCAACGATGGCTTCGTGGAAGTGGAACGCCGACGCTGGGATTACAATCCCCTCAACCCCATTCCCCCGCGCGCCACCACGGCTACCGGAAACTATTACCGCACGCCGTTTCCCATTGGTAACATGACGAACGGCCCCTTCCCGCAGCCTTACAACCGCGTGCTAGCGACTGGCGATTTCGAAGGCATGGTGAAGTGGGTGAAGGATTTCATCGCTACGGGCGATCATGGCGGTGGTCGCCTGGCCAAGATGGCGAATGGAGAAATCGAGCCATTTACCCTAACCACCACCAGCGCGATTCAAATCCCAAACACCCCCACAATCACCTATACCGGCCCCGTCGGCTATCCCTTGAATCAACTGCAATTCAGCAGCGCTTCCTTCAGTTCGCCTAACAGCCAATCCTTTGCCGCCATGCAGTGGCGCATTGGGGAAATATCCGATCCCACCGTGCCGGGATTCGTGGCGGGTCAGCCCTGGAAATATGAGATCACGGGCGTCTGGACGCCTGCTGCCAGCACTAGTTTCACGGCTACAGCCAATGCACCGGCCACGGGCCTCAGCGCTGGCCGAACCTATCGCGCCCGCGTGCGCCACCAGGACAGCCTGGGCCGCTGGAGTCACTGGAGCGCACCCGTGGAGTTTCAAGTGGGTGCTGCGGTTCCCGGAGATCTGGCGACCAATTTGGTAGTTAGTGAAATTATGTATAACCCACCTGCGCCAGAAGGAAGCGATGCTGAATTCGTCGAACTGATGAACATCCATCCGACTGCCGCGTTAGATCTAACCGGCGTGCAATTTACCGCCGGCATCACCTTCAGCTTTGCTCCAGGCACGCAACTGGCAGCAGGCGCGCGCCTCCTCGTGGTGAAAAACAGCATTGCCTTCAACAGCAAATACGGTTCCGCCCTGCCCGTGGCCGGTCAATACACCGGTGGCTTGGATAACAATGGTGAACTGCTCACGCTCAGCCTCGGAGGCTCCACTCCGCTGCGCAGCTTCCGCTACGAAACATCGTCGCCCTGGCCCAGCGAGCCCAACAACACCGGAGCCAGTCTCGTCCTCATCGCACCACATACGAATCCCAATCACGCCGACGGACGCAATTGGCGATCCTCCCTAACGCCCAATCCCGGCACCAGCGACACCACCAATTTCGCCACTTGGCAAACCGCCAACACCCAACCCGATCCTAACGCGGACACCGACCACGACGGGCTCAGTGCCTTCATGGAATACGCCTTGGGCGGCCAGCCCACAGTTCCTTCCCAAGCCCCGCTCCCAACTCTGGATCGCCAACCAGACGGTAGCGCCACCCTGACCTTCGCCAAACCGCTAACCGCCGACGACATCGCCTGGCAACTCCAATCCGGCAGCGATCTCACCGGCTGGCAACCAGCCACCGCCACCCTCCTCCAACGCTCCGCCACCGCAGGCAACGAAACATTTACCTTCAGCCTTCCCCCAGAGGAATTCAACGAAACCCGACGCTACTGGCGCGTGCGGTTTGAGTTGCGGTAGGACGGTGCGTCCGGAAATGTGAAGGCCATCGCTGATCATAACGATTGGCGCACCGAAGCTAAACCAGAGCACCACGAAACGCTCCGCTGGATGCTGGATGCTCGAGGAATAAGCGCGTCAGCATCTTCGCGCCAGAGCTGGGAACAGCTCAGACCGTTTCCCCAAGCGAATTGAGGCGATTCTGGAAAGGTGACCTTTAAAAAGCACTGAATAAATTGCGTTTCTCTAAGGAATTGCAGTCTTTGTGGATCTACATCCGGAAAATCGAAAACGCTGTCGGCCGTGATCTACCCGGGAGTCGGGCACGTTTACACGCCCGGGATGTTGCAGGAAACCCTTGGCAGGTTTGAAACGCACATCGGTGCCGGCGCGAATAAGTAGCCTCAGCTTCAGCTCGAATGTCGTGAAGGCTCGCCCCGGTTCAGGGACAGGGCCGAGTCTGTCCATTCTGTGCGTCGAGCATCCGAAACGCCGGTGTTCTGAGTGTTTCCGGTGCGGCGTGTGCGAAAGCACCCCGAAGATGGCGAGGCCGATGTGGCCATCGCCGGTCAGATCCATGCGCCGAAGCAGCCGCGCATTGCCCAACAGCAGGACACTGAAGCCCACGCTTTTGCCGTGGTGCCTGCCTATTGAATCTTCAGAACTCCGTTACCCTTGATGAAATTGGGGGAGTTGTTCGCATCGTAGGTGCCGGGAGGCTGCGCTTTGCCATCGAGTTCCAGTTTGCGAATGCGGATCTCGGCTTTGTCGTTCAGTTCCAGGATGCCACCTTGAGAAATGGAGACTTCCGTTTGTTCGCCAAGGCCATGGGGATTCGAAATCACCAGGGTGCCTTGTTTCACACTAGTCGGGCCAGTGTAGGTGTTCTTGCCGGAAAGCAGCCAGGTGCCCGTGCCGGTTTTTGTCAGGGAAGTGGTGGCCTTCTCCTTGCGGTCGTAGGGATTCTCGATGTTGCAGGCAATCTCGCCAGTCCCGCTGCTGGAGCCGGTCAGGATGAGTGTTTTATTCTCGGCATAGCCGGAAATCACAAAGGGGCTGGTTAGTTTGAACAACCCAGTGCCCGATTGATCCAGGGAGATGGCGTCCTGACGACCAGGGAAGTTCAGCGTGCGGTCGGTGGTTTCGCCTTTGCCAATATAGACTAACGTGCAGCCGCCACTGAGGAAGATTTCGCCATCGCTTTCATCTTTTGGCGCACCCAGACTGCTGCTAGGCATCCCTTTTACCACGCTGTTGAGGGACTCTACACTGAGCGTGCCGCCTTCCACAATCGTTTGTCCACTGAAGGTATTGGCACCAGAAAGTTTCAATGTTCCCGCGCCGCATTTCTTGAGATGAATGCCTCCGCCGCCTGGGCCTTGTGAGTCGTTAATTGTGGTCGTTAGCTCCTGGACCTCCGTGGCGCCGGTGGTATCAACGCCAAACGTGCTGCGAGCTAGCAAGCCGTTTCGGTTGATGTTCGTGGTGAGATTCTTCAGCATGGTTCCAGCCTGCGCTGCCGTGAATGCGTCCGGACCGCCAACGTGCAGACGCAGCTCGCCTGCCGCACCGTTCACCGTAATGTTCGCAGGAGTCCACTGCGCAGGTTCATTGTTGTAAAGTGAGGACTTTACTTCAAGGAGTCCCATTTCCACTTTGGTGGCTCCTGTGTAGGTATTGCGACCGAAGAGTTTGATCGTCCCGCTCTTCGTTCCGTGATCCACGCGGTGACCGGTCTGAGTTAGGCCACCGGGGCCACTGATTCCGCTTTCCTTGTTGTCAAACACCAGAGTGTCAGGACAACTCACCATGGTGTTTCCCTGCAAGGTCACCGGACCGCTCCAGTGGCCGATTCCGCCTGAAAAGATGCGTCCGCCCTTCGCTGTCAGGGAATTCATCACCGCATCACCGCCGATACCAATCGCCCCATCCTGGTTGAGGGTAAGTGGCCCGGTTCCCAAGCCCTGCTTTTGCACGGAAAGAGAGCCTTCGTTCACGATGGTCCCGCCGCTGTAAGTGTTGGCCGAATTGCTAACGTAGAGCGAGTGCGGGCCATCCTTGATCAATGCGCCCTTGCCGGAAATGACGCCCGGCAGGAACACGCGTGTGTCATCGAGTTCAAGTCCGTCGATGATGAGATCGGCATCGAGCCTGATCGGTGCTTTGATCGTGACCTCCGAACGGGCCTGGCTGTTCATGTGAGGCAACATCGACGAACTGCTCTTGGTGAAAACCAACGATCCATTGCCGATCCATGTGGGGAACGAGCCAGTGAAATTGAGTTGATTGAGCACGAAATCTCCCTCGCCTTCTCTCGTGACCGTAAACCTGCCAGGTGCGGTGAAATTCAAAATCGTGTCAGCATTTCCTTCGCCGACCGGACTAGCCGCAGCGCCCAAGTGGCTTTTCCACTTGCTGCCGTCATTGAAATTTCCGCCGTCTTTTGCCGTCCAGGTGAAGTGCATCGGCTTGGCGCTCTGCACCGCCTTCACCGTATAATCCTTGGTGGAACCGTCCTGCGCGGTGATCTTGTAAATTTGCGGAGTGGAGAAATCCCTGACTGTCCCTGAAGGCGGTGCAGAAGTGGCAAAGCGCGCCAGGTCAAACACCGGAGCCAATGCTGTGACGTCGGCAGTGGGCGGAACAAGCATCGTGATGGTGGTGCCGTTGATGGCCGTGGAGGCCGCGTCCGGCAACTTCAAACGATAAATTTCCTTCACCGTCCATGGACCGGTCAGCTCTTTGGGAAACTGATAACCCCGGCGTTCCCGCTTGCTGGGCACAAAAGGCTTGTCTCCCTTGACCAGGGGCGGTGCATCGGGCTTCTCCAGCTTGGCCCGCAGCGTCGTCTTGGTCGGTGGCAACTGCGCAGCCTTTGCCGGATCGATATACTCCACCAGATCCCGCATGGCGACGACCTTGTAATTGTTGCCCTTCAGGTATTCCACGATGTCTTCGAATATGTCAGGATCGATTCCCACGCCAGCATGCTCCATGTCAGGCGTGCCGTGAAACGTAATGACGACCACCTTGCCATCTGTGGCCTGTTGGACCGCACTGATCAGCCCCTCGATCGTCTGACCCACGCCACCAGCGGCAAACGAGGGAACGTCGAAGGGATTATCCTGCGTAGGGTCATAAGTGCGACCGTAGCCGCCTCGCGCAAACGTATAACCCCAGCTTTGCAGGAGTGGATAGAACTTCGGATTCTTGTCATAGAACGGCCAGCAGAAAGTTGTCGATCTAGGGATGCGGTTTGCGATCATTTCATCCTCCAGCGTCCACACATACGCCTGGCAGCCACCCACATCCGTCATCGACAACTGGCCATGTCCACGGGTGTGATTGCCAATGTCGAATCCCTGCTCGGACATCGTCCGAATCTGTCGCCACGTCATATACCAATCCTTCCGCTCGCGAAATAGATAGGCATCGGAAACATAAAACGTGCCGTTGAAACCATATTTCTTGAGAATCGGAGCGGCAACGGTCGCATGACTCGCGCAACCGTCGTCGAAAGTGAATACCACAAGTCTCTCAGGGATGGGTTTCTTGAGAATGCCCAGGGGATCGTCCACCTTGGCCGGTTCCGACCTCCCAATGGTTGCAGTTGCAAACAGGAAGCTAACTAACATTCCTGATCTAAGTTGTCGTGGCGTCGTCGTGATTTTCATTAAATCTTCTTTCATCTTATTGTTTGATTTTCGAGGTCAGAGGAAGCAGTTCCAGGATGACATGGGCATAGAGACGATGCCCGAAATCGTTGGGATGGTTGACATTGTTGCCGCTGATATCGGAGAAATTTTTCTTCTTGAGAACTTCAATCCAGGGCGTCGCAACATCCGCCAACGCCATATTCTTGGTCACTAACCCGCCCAGGAACTTGGCTTTCAAGAGAAACCCATCCGCACCGGCGAACAGCGGATTCATGGTCATGGGTGCGACTAGCACGATATCGGTCTCGGGATTCGCTGCGATGACATCATCGCGCATTTTGGTCATTTTCTTGTCGTAGCCCCCGCCATCGTTCATCCCAAATGCGAGAAACACCAAATCCGGCTTTTCTGCTGTCACCTTGGGAACCATCTCCACTCCCCAGCCAGCTTCCGCGCCA
The DNA here is from genome assembly GCA_031411295.1 of Verrucomicrobiales bacterium. GTDB lineage: Bacteria > Verrucomicrobiota > Verrucomicrobiia > Verrucomicrobiales > V1-33 > JAGNEJ01. Next base: position 10,133 of record JANOAV010000081.1, read on the forward strand.
GCGGCACCGAAATTGACTAGCGTCACTTGCGATCCGAAACGTTTTTGGAGTGTGTTCGCAACCAATTGCGGATAAGCGGGTTGATAGGGTTCCGCGAGCGATTCCTTGAATCCTGAGGCATTGAACCCCTGCGTGATGCTGTCACCCAGCGCCACCAGCTTGATCGGCTGCTTGGCCCTGAGCTTGGTCAGGACACGGGTCAATTGTTCGGGTTGCGATTTCATTTCCACGGGCCACGGATCGGTCTTGTGCCAGTAGGAAACCTGCACCTGAAGATCATGGAAGAAACGGCCCTCAGAATGCAGGACCGTGGCAAACATATTCGAGCTGCCCTTTGGCGGCATCATCTGCGCCGCTGTCTTGAACGGAATCCGCGAAGTCAAAGTCAACTCAATGATGTTCGTGCCGGGCTTCCAGGTGTAATCCTTGCCTTCCTCATATTTCATGTTGAGATCCGGATGGGTGATCTGGAATTTTTCGCTGGGAGTGAACAACAGTTTGCCCGTGGCCAACAGTTTACCCTCCTCCAGAATGAAGAGCACCGGCTCGCGGTCACTCGCCTGCGAGCGCCAGAGCGGTTCGCCCAGCACCATGCCCGGTCCCGCCCTTTCCGCCTTTTCCGAAGCATCGTCAGCCATCAGCAAGGTGCTTCCGCAGAAGATTCCCAGCACTGTATATATAAGTTGTTTTGTCATCATGGTGGATTAGGGGCGATTGGGTGCGGCTTGTGGCGTGTCAGTCGCGAGAATGGCAGCGCCTAAAACGAATAGTAGGGTGATGATGAGTTTGCGTTCCGTGAAAGTTTCGTGACCTATCTCCACAGCGGTTCGATTTGTTCATCGTTCCACTTGTCCCAGAGCGCTGACATTTTCTGCACGCGGGCGGGTTCTTGGGGGGCGAGATTCCGGGTCTCGCTGATGTCTTGCGTGAGGTCGTAGAGTTGCCACTCCTTGCCATCGCGAATGAGTTTCCAGTCGCCGAGACGCAGGGCGTTCTTTTTGCCAACGCACCAGAACAGCGGACGTTCGGGCAGTTGCGTGACCTTGCCTGTGAGCAAGGGCATGAGGTTAATGCCGTCCAAGGTGGCTTCGGCTTTGGTCGAAGGCTTCGGAGCTAAAGCACCAGCCACTTTCAGCGCTGTCGCGGTGGCGTCGATGGACGCCACAGGTGCATCCACCACCTGACCTGCGGTGATGTGATTCTTCCACGACGCAATGAAAGGCACGCGAATGCCGCCAGGCACCCCGTGAACTGAAAAGGGCAGATTAGGCGAATTAACGGCGGGAAAAACTTCGGGCGGGAAAAATAGAGGTCGATTTTGCGAAAAACCGAAAAATCTAGGCCCAGGGAAATCGCGCATTTTCAAAAAATGACGGATTTTGGGACAGGCTCCATTTAGCCGTATTTCATCCATCGACTTTTGCGGGGCGGATTTGAATGCTTTTAGCACAATAATCCGCTTTCCCCATACATCCTCCCCGCCGCCCCGCACCGTCCAAGTCCCCCCGCTCTGCACCCCGCTACCCGCAACCCCCGGCCCGCCAATATCCAGCGAACTCCACCCCACCGGCAACCCCTGCGCCTCGAAGCCAAGGCACGCCAAAAAAACGCGGACGAGAACGGCAGCGAAACGGAAGCTGTGACGGACGGCGGAGTTCATGGCGCAGTGACTTTGAGCCGCAGGAAAAGCGCCGCGGTGCCTGCGGGGACGATGGCTCGCACGGTGCGGATAGTGCCGTTGTCGCGGGTGATTTGCTGCGTGACTCCGGCGGTGCTCCAACTCCCGGCCGCGAGGGTTTCGCTCCACTCGACTGCGTAGGTGAGGTCTGGCGCGAGACTCGGGCGGGTGTAGGTGAAGGCGAGCGTGTTGCCTTCCAGCGCGATGCTGTAGGGCGCGGCGTTCGACTGCGCGGGGTTGGTGGCGAGGGCGTATTCGAGCAGGTTGTTGAAGGCGTCGCCGTCGGGGTTGGCGGTGGCCAGTCGGTTGTTGCCGGTGAGGGTGGGGTAGGCGGTCATCCATTGCGTGAAGGATGCGGTGGACTCGATGGAATACGTGACGCTGAGGCTCGGCGGAGAGCCGCCGGATTTGTCGAATGCCTCGGCAGTGCGGTGGCCGGCACCTTCGATGAAGAGCGCGATGGCGTTGCCGCTGGCCCAGCCGGGACGGGAAACGATTTCCTGCACGATGCCTGCGAGGTTTGGAGTGCGCTGGCTTGCGGCGGCTTCGCCCAAAACGCTCCACGCGGAGGGCTGCCAAACCACGCTGGTCGCGGTGATGGGACGATTGCTGAGATTTCCGGCTGTGGCACTGAATGCGGCGGCGTGGTCCGCGGCCTCCACTGTGATGTCGAGCGTGGTCGTTTCACTCTGCGCTTCGTCGGCGGTAAACTGAATGGTGGCACTGGTGATGATGGCTCCTTGCGGAATCGGCAGTCCGGCAAAACGCAGGCCGACGAGTTGGTCGCCCGCGCTGGTCGCGTCGTCGTTCACGAGTTCGAGGTCGGTGCTCGTTAGGTTCACGGCACCGGTGGCGGATTCCTCCGCATCGTCCGCACTGGCTGCGAGAGGCACTGTTAGCGTCACGGGGGTGGCTGCATCCACGACGGTGAGCATAAACGTGTCGCTGGCCGTGTTCGTGCCGTCGCTCACGGTGAGTGTGATGGTCGCGGTGCCGCTCTGGTTCACTGTGGGCGTGACGGTGACGGTGCGGTTCGCGCCGCTGCCGCCGAAGACGATGTTCGCAGTCGGCACGAGCGTGGTGTTTGACGAGGCTTTCGTGAGCGTGAGCGAGCCAGCGGCGGTGAGGTCGTCGCCGACGATGAAGGGGAGCGCGGCGGTGGCGATGTTCTCTCTGGTGGTCTGGCTGGCCACGTTGCTGATGGTCGGGGCGTCGTTGATGCCGGAGACGGTCCATGCGTCGAGCGAGGTGACGGTGGGCAGCGTGGTGGGGATGGGGTCGCCGCTGGCGAGGGGTTTGAGATAAACGGTCAGCCGCGTGCTGGTGACACCGTTGAGCTGAATGCTGAGTTTTCGGGACCATGTGTTCTCGTTTTGCCCGGCGGGATCCGGCGAACTGGAAAAGGGAGTTGAATTCCGGACGGTGAAGACGCCGCCGCCGCTCAGGATTTTGCACCAAAGTCGCTCGTTGCCCTGCGTAAGCGTGGTGGAGGTGCCGTCGGCGGCAATGCTCCAACTGGTAATCTCCGAGTTGAAGTGCATGAACCACCACACGGTGGAAGCCGCGCTGAGATCGATCTCGTCCTGCACGATGACGTCGTGGCGGCCATTGAGCAGCCGGAACCCGCGCCGGATTTCGTTCGCGCCGCTGTAGGCCGGCGTGAGGTCCATGACGCTGATGGAGCCGTCGCCATCGGGCGAACTGCGCCAGAAGAGGATTTCCGTATTGTAGCCGAGCCTTTGGTCCGGGCCGCTGCCGGGATTGATGACGAGCGTGTTGTGGCCCTCGGCGCGCTTGCGGTAGTAGTCCCAGCGGTCGGTGCCGGAGGAGGAGGTCGGATTCAGCACGCCCGGCAGCGAGTAATCTTCCGCGCCCATGTCGAGAGCCCAGTTCTTGCCATTGGCATAAAGCATGAACGAACCGGCATCGAGGTCGGTGTGCGCATTTTCGCCGACATGCCCGCCTTTGAAGGCCAGATACGTTGCGCGGGAGTCGTTCCAATGCTCGCGAAAAACTCCCGCTTCCAGCGTATCGAAAGCGGGCGACGTCGGCGTGGTCGCGCCGCGAAAATACACGTCGGGCGACACGCTCTCCACGCTGGGATTGCTGCCGCGAGGGTCATACCACAACAAATCCAGCGCCTCGGGTCCGCCGTCGCCGTCGTTGCAAAAATTGCGCTGAAACCATGCGCACACCGGACGGTTGTAGCGCCGCGCAAACCAGAACAGCTCGGGACCGGCCCGCTCGTAGTTTGCCGTGTCGCCGAAGTTATACATGTTCTCCGTGGGCCCGGTCATGTGCATCGGCACGACGCC
>JANOAV010000082.1:0-2873 GCA_031411295.1 Verrucomicrobiales bacterium
TCCGTAACCGAATAATCCCGACCCGAGAGATCCACCCAACCCAACTCCCAAGCCCAACACAGCGCCCGACGCGGCGAGAAAAAAGAGCGGCGTTACCGCCGATTTATATTTGACAGACTCCTCATGGAAGGCTGGACACCAGCGGATGTTCCACTTTATGTCCAAGTTAGTTTCGCCCCAACTTCAACGCGAATTGGCAGCCACAGCCCCCGCCACGACCGAATGTGGGACAGCCCGCTGGGCTGATCCCAAAAAAGACCAGCGGTCCAGCAGACAACTCCAAATTTCCGCGGCCTAATTTAAGGCAGATTTGAACAGAAGTTGGGAAGCATTGGAATAAATCCCGCCCAACCTCCAGTCAAAATCTTCTGCCTTTCCTTCCCCTCTTCTGTTCCAAATCCAGTGCCCTTTAGCGATCACTTTAAACTAGCTTTGCGTGAGCGCAGCCGTGGTGGGGACTAGGGTGGTGGCGGTGGTTGGCTTGGAATCACGCTTCACCCGCAGCGTCAGACTGACAACGAGGATGGTGGCCAGGGAGCTGAGGGGCATGAGGATGGCGGCCATGAGGGGATTCATGTGGCCGGTGAGGGCGAGGATGAGAACACCGAGGTTGTAAGTTAGGGCCAGGATGAACGCGCGGCGGACGGCGGTGCGGCGGAGGCGGGCGATGCGGAAGAGGAGTCGCAGTGGGCTGAGGCTGCGGCTGAGGAAATAGAAGTCGGATTGTTCCGCCAGCAGAGTTCGTTCCACAGCCAGGGTGCCGGAAACGAGCGCAGCTTGCGCGGCCAGGGTGTCGTTGGCTCCGTCGCCTATGAAGAGGGCATCGCGTCCATTGGCGGCCATCCAGGAGCCTTTGGCATCGGGCGTTTGGCGGGCCAGGGCTTGGTCCAGCGGGACTCCGAGGGCGCTGGCCATGGCTTGCACTTTGCTTTCCCGGTCGCCACTGAGGAGGTAAACCGGCAGGCCGTGTTGTTGGAAGTGGGCTAGTTCATCACGGGCATCGAGGCGGACTTGCTCGCTGAAACGAAATTCTGCTAACACGGTGTCGTTCCAGGTAAAGACGGTATCGCCTGCGGGTTGGTCATCATTTCCTGTTTCCCGATCCGTGGGGCGGCGGAGTTCCCAGACTTGGCCTGCGGAATCCGTATAGCGCAGGCCATGGCCGCAGACTTCTTCCGCGCGAATGCTGCTGGCGGGATGGAAGAGATCGAGGCCAGCTAATGCTTCGCGCAGGGCAGAGGAAATGGGGTGCCGGCTTTCGCTGACCAGAATGGAGAGGACGCGTTGGGCCTCTTCGGATAACGTTTTGAGGTGCTCTGGTTGCTGGAGTTTCGGAGTGTCCAGCGTGAGCGTGCCGGTTTTATCGAACACCATTTTCTTGACGCGGAGGAGTCGGCCCCAAAGGTCCGGCGTGCGGACGAAGAGGCCTTGGGAGCGGAGTCGGGAAACGGCCAAGTCATGCGCCAGCGGCACGGCCACGCCCAGCGCGCAGGGGCAGGAGACGACTAACACGGAAACGAAGATTTGCAGCGCCTGCGGCCAGGCGGCTCCCATGGCCAGCCAGACGCTGAAGCCAATGAGGGCGGTGGCTAGAATGATGCCTAGGTAGATGCGCAGGGTGCGGTCCAGCCAGCGCGCGGCGGGATTACGTTGGGCGGCTTCGTGGTCGGTTTGCACGAGTCGGGCTAACAGGGAATCGGCCCACGATTCCGAGGCTTGCAGCAGCAACGGATTCTGGCCCAGATGCACGGCTCCGGCGGGCACGATGGCTCCGGCAGCATAGTGGATGGGTTCGGCTTCGCCTGTGATCCAATCGAGGCTGAGCGTGGCTTGCGGAGAAACGAGTTTGGCGGCCACGGGAACGACGCTGCCAGGGCTGACGCGAAATTGTTGCTGGGCCTTGAGGTCGGCCGCGGGTTTGCGACGCCAGAAGTCATCAATGAAAATTTCCACCTGCTGCAGGCTGGGATCATGGCGCAGCAAGCGATGTCGGTTCCGCGTGACGGAGACTTCCTGCATGCGTCGGCCCAGCAGCATGAGGAAAATGAAGACGGCCACGAAATCGAAGTAGAGCAGACTGGGCGTGCGCAGGAACCATCCGACGAGCGATCCTAACCACGCGGCAATGACGCCCAGAGCGATGGGGACATCCAAATGCAGTTGGCCGAATCGCAACGCAGCCCACGCACGTTGCGCGAAATATCCGCCCCCGACTAACAGGCTGACGGTGGCGGAGAAGGCGGCTACCATTTCGAAGATATCGGCCAGGGCAAAGTTGGCATCCATCCCCAAATACCGTGGGAGGGTGAAGGCCATGGCGTTCATGGCGAGAGCCCCGCAGAGGCCCAAGCGCAGGCCGGAGGCTCCACTGGGCGCTTCGGTGGTGTTCTCGGGGGCGAATTTATAGCCGAATCCAGCGATCTGTTTCACGAATCCGGGCAGGTCGAAAGTTCCTTTGCACCACGTTAGGGTGGCCTGCCCCCGGGTGGGGTCCACGAAGCAGCGGGCCCCGCCGGGTTGCTGGTTGAAAGCCGCTTCGATGAGCCAGACGCAACCGACGCAGGAGACGCCCTGGAGGTCGAACTTGGCTTCGACGAGTTCCTTGGTGGTGGCGGTTTCGGCGTCTTGTTGGGCAGCCTCGGCCCAGGCGGTATCGGTTTGCAGGAGGACGGCATTGCCAACGGGGAGCAGGGGCGTGGCTCCTTTGAGATCATAAAATTTCTCCATGCCGCTGGAGGTGATCATGTCGTGCACGAACGAGCAGCCCGTGCAGCAGAACTTGGGTTGTTCGATCGTAGGCCGGAAGGGCGTGCCGCAGTGATCGCAGAGGGCTTCGGTGGGCAGGGCAGGTGGAGCGAGGCTGTGCCCGAGCC
>JANOAV010000083.1:0-112380 GCA_031411295.1 Verrucomicrobiales bacterium
GGAAGCGGCAGGGAGTTATGGGGCATCCGCCCAATCCATCAGAAGCTGGCAGGGCGCCATGGGAAATTACAGAATTCCAGATATTTTTGAATCCTTAAAGGCATTGGACTAAAGTCCGGCACTACGTTGCTTACGGGCTGGGCTTGGGCGGAGGGCAGTAATACGCTGTGTGGACAATGTTGTTGCCCTGCGAGTCGCGCCAGACGGCAATCATCCAGTCTTGGCCTTTTTGCGGCTTGGACTTGGGGACCGGTGGCTTGTAGGAAATCTCCACCTTTTCTCTAGTGTCCCGCGGGTGTGCAATGCCGGCTAGGAGTTGGGGTGACTGAAGTTTGACAACACAGGTCGGAGCCAAGCCGAAGACAGGCTTGCTCTCGACGTATTCCAGGACTTCGCCAAAGTAGAGCGCCACGGGAAGTTGGTCTCCCGGGCCGGCCTTGGTTTTTTGATTGTTGGCGATGGTTTTGCGCCATTTTACCAGCAACTCTCCCATCACGGCATCCCGTTCCAAACGCAGTTCCACTTGGTGGCGCTGGTTGATCTGCTGCAGCTTGATGGTGCCCCAGATGGAAAAAGTGATGAGGAGAATCGCGCACAGGATTTTGGCCGCCTTGGTCTGCCAGAACGGTTCGTCATAGATTTCTCTGCTGGGGGCAGTGCGACTGGCCATGCGTGGGGCGAAAGTTTAGAAGGCGTTATAGCCGCGGAAGAGTTCGCGACGGGCATCCATTTCGGCTGCGGTGAGGGCAGAGATGCGGTCCGTGCTGAAGGCTTCACAAGTGAAGCTGGCGAGCACGGTGCCTTGGACAATGGCGCGATTCACATCCACGAAAGTAATCTGGTCATTGGTCTTGCCCAGCGCACTGAGGTAGCCAGCAATGCCGCCCGCAAATGTATCCCCCGCGCCCGTGGGGTCGGCTACCTCTTGGAGCGGGAAGGCGGTGGTGCTGAAGAAATGCCCGTTGCCAAATAGCAGGGCGCCATGTTCGCCTTTCTTGATGACCACCTGCTTGGGACCGTGGGTGAGGAGTCGATGGCCAGCGGTGATGAGATTGTTGGTTTCGGTGAGTTGCTTGGCTTCCCCTTCGTTGATGACGAAGAGGTCGGACTTGGCGAGGACCTCCATGAGTTTCTCCTTGGCGATGGTGATCCACAAATCCATGGAATCGGCAATCACGAAGGCCTTGGGATTGGCTTGGCTCAGGACGGAGAGTTGGTTTTCCGGACTCATGTTAGCCAACAGCACCACCGTGGCCGCTTTGGCGGCATCGTTTAGCTTGGGTTCAAATTTCTCCAACACATCGAGGGACACGCTGAGGGTCTCCCGTTGGTTCATGTCGTCGAAGTAGCGTCCGCTCCAACGGAAGGTTTTGCCTTCTTCAATCTGCACACAATCCGTGTTGATCCCTTTATCGTGGAACAAGTCCAAGTGGGCCTTGGGAAAGTCCGTGCCCACGATGGAGCACAAATGCACGGGGGCGGAGAAACTGGCCGCCAAAGCGGCATACGAGGCGGAGCCTCCGAGGAGATCGGCCCGCTGGGCTGCAGGTGTTTCAATTGAGTCGAGAGCGATGGTTCCGGCAACGATGACTGACATGGTGGAATGGGGGTGAGGAGGTGGAGGAGAGTGGGGAATATTGGAAAATGTGGAAACTGACGGTGAATCAGGAGGGCTCTGCCGTCGCTGATGGAATCCTGAATGTCAATGGTTTGCAAACACCGAGCTGGCCAAATTTTACGCCTCCTGTCACGGCGTTCACTTAGGAAAGCAGCGCTTTGCAGTCCCGGATGTATCCGGTCACATCTGGCGCTTGGAGAATGCCGCTGACGATGACCACGCGGCGGGCTCCAGCGGCTAGCACTTGAGGTAAATTTTCGCGCTTAATGCCCCCGATGCAGAAAATGGGGATGGTGACCTGCTGGTGCACGGCGGTTATTTCTTCCAGGCCGATGGCCGGTCTTCCGGCTTTAGTGGGGGTGGGAAAAAGCGGCCCGAAGCCGATGTAGTCCGCGCCCTCTCGTTGCGCCGCCAAGGCTTGGGCCAGGCTGTGGGTGGATTTCCCCACGATGCTGCCCGGCGGAACCGTTAGCCGGGTGGTGGCAATGGCGGCATCCTCCTGCCCAACGTGAATGCCGTGCCCCAGCTCTGCCAGCTCAGGAAAATCATTGATGATCAGCGGCACCCCGGCGGCTCTGGCGACGGGCTCCAGACGGGCGATCCAAGGCCTGATCTGATCAGCCGTGAAGCCTTTGGCCCGCAGTTGCACCAGATCAATTCCCCCACGGATCATTTGCTCCAGCATGGCAGGAAACTGGTCCGGCAGGCAATAGCCAGTGTCCAGAATACCGTAAAGCGTGGCTTGGGGAAGCTGAGTTAAAAAAACCATTGGAATGGAAGTCTGGCGCAGCATTACTGCCCGGGAGCGGCTGCAGGCGGAGGGAGGGCTGGGGCCGGAGGGTCAGGATCCTCAGGAATGACCTTGGCAATGGGGATGGCCGCACGGATGACTTGCTCCCGTTTGGGCTCAGTCCCAGCGGGGCTAGGGTTCGCAGGCGTAACCGTTCCGGCCGAACCGTCCCCGGAGACTTTACTGCCGGAAGGAGTTTCACCAGAGGTGTTAGGATCAACAGCACCAGCCGGCGGGCGAGGCGGTTCTGGCGTTGGCTCCTCGATAATCCGGGGTTTGGGAGCGGGGCCATTGATAATTGGTTCCACTGGGGCCGCCACTGGCTCCTTGGCTGGGCGAGTCCAATACCAGATCGGCAAACCAATCGCAGTAATCGCAATCAGGATAATTCCGAAGAGGGCACTCCCCCGCCCCGACCGATTGTCTGGTGCCATCGCCATGCTCATCGACGTCAACCCGGTGTTGGCGCTCTGAATATAATCATGGCCGGAAATATTGGCGAATTCGCTCGTGTTGAATTGCTCCAAATACTCGCTGAGGTCCAAATCCAGATAGTTACTGTAAATCTTAAGGAATCCCTTGGCGTAGGTGAGGTTTGCAAAATTGGAGAAATCGTCATTTTCCAATTCCCGCACCCGACTGACGGGGATGTGGGTCTTGAAGGCGATATCCTCAACCGCTAAGCCACGTTCGACACGAGCAGCCATGAGCTGCTTGCCGATACTTTCGAGGGGGTTGGCGGTGGGAAGCATGAGAAAACGGGGGGAGAGGGTAGTTTAGAAAGTGGCCGATAAGCTAAAGCGAAATTCCGGCTTGCGCGAATAATATTTTAGAAATTACCCTGAGTCTTGTGAATCGAACCAAAGTGATTTTGCCAACTCCTCAAGCAAGGCCTGTGCCAACCACCACGAGCAGCCTAGCGCAGGTCAATGCATGGCTCCTGGAGCAGATCGCTTCGGAAAATAGCGCCAGGATGCGCCGGGAAGTCGTGGCCTGGATCGGGCGCTCACCGGTTCGGTTGGCGCAGGTGGTGGCGCTCGTGCTGCTCGGGAGTCGTCAGCAGGCGCAACGGGCCAGTTACCCCTTGAGCTTTGCGGTGGAGGAGCAGCCTAATTTAGGGCAGCCTCACGTCTTGGAATTGCTGGGGAATTTGGGCCGCCCAGACCTGCACGGAGCAGTGATCCGGAACATCTTGCGGCTGCTCAGGTTCGTGCCGCTGGCCCCCGCCTATGAAGGCGAGATGTTCTCCGCCGCGTTTGCCGCCTTGGTCGGCCCGGTGGAAATCGCGGTTAAGTCCGACGCCATTTCCGTGCTCGCTCGCTTGGTGCAGCGCTATCCGGAAATGAAATCCGAGGTGGAGCTAACGATTCGTGAGGGCCTGGCCGGAGCCACTCCAGCCTACCGTGCGCGGGCCCGGCGGGAGTTTGGCATTACGAGTGAAATCTAATCTCTGGGCACTTTTCGGCCTGGTGGTGGGGGATTTGGCGGAGTTATTCATAAAGGGCTAGTCAGACGGTTCCGCCCTCAACCAGAATGACGGATTTGGGCCGCAAGAAACGAAACAAGACTTTGTGATTGGCTGCGCCTCAAGGGCAAGGCGATCGCGGCCTTTGGCATCACGCCGCCGGCTTGCCCACCTGTCCCCGGCGTGACGCTTACGTTTGATCTCCACGCGGGGTTGGTTGTTCCCACGCTCCTGCAGCAAATAGATCCCAGCACCTGCCGCGAGTGCAAGCACCGTATAAAATATAAAACGCACTTTCATTCTAAGGTAACGGGACACCAGTCTATGGGAAATTTTTGGGCATCAAAAAACTTACGCACCCGTTGCGATACCAAAATATTAGGAATTATGAAGTTAAACCCGAAGTGTTCGCGAGTCTTCACGAAATCTGCGTTCGCTAGTTGGGATGACTCAGCGCGACGGAAGCGATAGACAGGTGGGAAGAACCGATCCGTCACATCGTAACGTGTTGCTGGTAGCTTGGGCGGTCCAAAAGTCGCAGCGCAGGGCTGGAGGTGCTCTGTTACAAAACTATTAAGCATTGGAGGCATTTCCAAGGTTGAGTCGATTCTCCACAAGCGGCATTCACCATCCTTGCCAATAACCTTGGCCTCCTGTAGATCCAATCCCTTGAATCCTTGCTCGGTCAGCAGTTTGCGAAAGGAATCTCTCATATAATACTGGAGTGGGATCAGGGGACTAGAACCCAGCAGCGTTTTATTTACGTGCTGACTCTTGAAAAATTCTTGTCCGTCCTCATCAAATTTACTCTCGCGGGCAATGCGCTTATCAATCCACATACAGAAGAATTCAGCTTCGTCCAAATCTGTTGCATCAAAAATTCTTTGCCCACCGATGGGAGTTGTATCAGGTGGAGGATAGTCTTCATAGCTTATTGGCATGCCATGAGCGAGAAGGAATTGCTCCAGTTCATGAAATTCAGGCGAGAGATACACTACTTCGATCAACACACTCCCTGGGTATTCCACGAATTTCGGCCAGCGCTTCGAAGCCTCAACTATGGCTGATTTGGAGAAACCGCTGTGACTATCAATTCCGCATCTGAAAATCATTTTCATGATAATGGAAAATTTGGGTGTGGGTAAGTGGTTTTGGGCGAGCCATGACTCCTGGCGGATTCACTTCAGTCCCAGGTTCTTGCCGGACTCGTCGTTACGCCAGATGTCGGTGGTTTCAGGGTTGGCTTTCAGGCGTTTGAGGGCGCGGCGGATGCAGGCCAGGGCTTGTTTGTCCTTATCCGGGGCCGCTTGGACGGTTATGTTATGCTGGTCTTGACCCACCACCCCTCCCGTGCCCATGACTTCTCCGGCGGAGTGCTTCTCCAGTTCTTCGTCGATTTCCTCCGCGATGGCCTCCTCGTCATTCAGTTCCATTTCATCCAGTCCGGAGAGCCAGATTTCATACCTGCATCCGGGATTGAACGTTGGGCTGGGTTCCTGATTCACCGGCGGGATGAATGTCTGATCCTCCCGCAGGGTGATGAATTCCAGCTCTGCGCGCCTGCTCTCAATGTAGTCCACCAGTTGCTTCGGGGTAAACATCATGAACTCCATCCCTGAATATTGCTTGATCTCCTCTTCCGTAACATTGAAGAAGCGCTGCTCCGTATCATCATAACGCGGGTCCTCTACTCGGTAGGGGCGCGGCGGGAATTTATTATCAGCAGCAATGTGGTTTGGATGCCGTCGTTCCCAAACAGGGGTGCGCTCCTGTTCAGATTCGGTCAGCGGTAGCAGCAGTTCGTCTGTCGTGTTGCTACCCACACCTTCGTCCCGCAGTGAATAGCGCTGCAGCCACCGTCCGGATGAGAACAAAGAACCATCACAACACAGAGCGGAGGTGACAAAATTGAAAATCCAGAAAGAACTGAAATTTGTGCGTAGGACGTGGGCAAAGCCACCTTTCGGCAGCGGTATGCCGAACACAGTGCCGATGGGGGGGCGAGGGCGAAGGTTCTTCTTATTCATGAGGTGTGCATCTACTATCTGGGACAGGTCTTTTTATACTCAGGGATGGCGGATTTCGCAAGACTCTCTTTCAGCGACGCATTAGGAGACGGAGTCGTGAATCGTTGACGGTTCATGACGTTAGCATCTCCATTTTCTGGACATCCCGCCGAAACTGAATTCGTTCTACTCCCTCCCAGCATCCTCCCATCCGCCCTAAAGGCTAATACTCTTAGGTATTGGACCGCACTAGCGGTCACGGACGGTAGCCGTGGGCTTCAGACTGCGGTGCGCGGAGTCATTAACTTTGTCGAATAGCGACAGCGGAACTCGCCCTGATTAGCCAATGATGCCTGCTCCACGCCATGGCAGTTCCGATGTCGCTACGCGACATTTTTCCGTGCGGGACGGACCGTGGGTAGGAGTGATTATTCCACAGCAAAGGGAGGTGGCGCGAGGCTGAGCCCGAGCCAGTCGTGAGCTTATGCATCCCTGCTCTAAAAGCACTTGCCTAGCGATGGTCGATCTGCGCGAGGAAGTGCTTGAGCGAACCTCTGAATGCAAGCAGACGAAGGCTCGGGCGCAGCCTCGCTCCACCGCGCTAGAAAGCACATCCGCTGTGGAATAATCACTCCTGGACCGTGGGCTGAAGCCCACGGCTACCGTCCGCAACCGCTAGCGCGGTCCAGATCCTTCCAATTCCTCACAAGGCATTACCCTAAAGATCGGACTCTTGCGATTGAGGCCACGACATTCCATTTAAACCTCAACTGGCCTCATTGTTGCGTTTTGATTGGTTGGACGGAGCCCCTCGAACCACCTTCTGAAATTGCCATACCTTTGGGAAATTTGCGGGCCGCTTGGGAAGTTTTGTTACCGCGAGTGGCCGATTCGTCACAAAGTTTTCGCTAAAAAAACGTTGCCCTGCTGTGCCGGGATTTGCTAAAAGCGCGGTGCGCCAGGCGGATATATTTCGACTCGGTGCAAAATTTTTGCTACACACCCTAACTGTCTCAACCCCTCCGCTCCCTATGAAATCCTCCTCTAATCGTGAAATCGCGTTGTCTATCAAGTTGTTGGCGCTGGCCAGTCTGACATTTCCCTGGACTCGGGCCACGGCGGCTCCGATTTTCTGGGACGGTGTGGGTGGAGCGGCTACTGATGACTGGGCCGCAGTGGCCAATTGGTCGTTGGATACCGATGGTCTAACGGCTGCCACTGCCATTCCAGGCACTGGTGATGTGGCCACCTTCAGTGCCACCACGGTAACGACGGCCCAGACCGTGAAACTCAATGCGAATCGCAGTGTCGCTGGATTGGATTTCACTTTGGCCACTGCAACCACTCTGACCGGCGGTAGCGCGGTGCGCGTCCTAACCTTGGGAGCATCCGGCATCACGAAAAATAATTCGGGCCTGGCCACCATCGGATCAGCCACGGCGGCGGAAAATGTGAGTCTCAGCCTGAGCGCTGCGCAGACGTGGTCCAATAGTGACGCAGCAGCAGCCGGGGTCGCTACCATCACGGTGGTCAATGGGGTTTCGCTGTCCTCGGCGGGGGCCAAGACCCTTACCTTGGATGGTTCCAGTCTGGGCGATAACGTCATTTCTGGGGTAATCACGAATGGGGCTGGCACGCTGAAGCTGGAGAAGAAAGGCGCGGGTCTCTGGCATCTGGGTGGGGCGAATACTTTCACGGGCGGGGTGGACTTGACCGCGGGCACCCTGCGTGGGGTGGTGGCCGGGGCGTTTGGTCCGAACACGGGACCAGGCTTGACGATCACGGGCGGAAATCTTGAATTACGCAATGACGCTGGCACCACTTTCACTGGCACCAATACCACGGTGCTGGCAGATGCCAGCGTGACCTCGAATCGCGCTACTGCTGCGGGCACGACCACCACTCACACCTTGGGCACCCTCAGCATGGGCAATAACACCCTAACTACCCTTCGGGGCGCTGGGATTACGGGCACGACGGCTTTGGGTAATCTGGTCTTCGGTGCCACCTTGCTCACTGGAAACGCGACGTTTGCTCCGCAGGCGCTGACAACCCTTACCCTGGGATCCGTGGCTGGCTCCGTGGGATCACTTAGGAAGACCGGAACTGGAGCGATGATTCTGAGTTCCGCTGGCACCTATACTGGTGGCACGACGATCTCCGCTGGCACCCTACAAGCGAGCGCGAATGACGCGCTGGGGACTGGGCCGGTGAATTACCCAGCGGCTGGATTGGGACGGTTACTGATTCTGGGTGGTGTGACCATCCCTAACGCAGTGAGCGTGGATGCGGGTATCACGGGGTCCACGGGGTTTGGGTTACTCTCGCAAACTGGCACCGGGCAAGCGATGGTCAGCGGCGTTATTACCATGGCGGGAAATACTTCGGTAGGAGGAACCTTGGGTGGGGGCGCAGCGGTAGGCAATGAACTGGTGGTGCTAGGCCCCATTAATGCCGGCGGGGCCACCAGCATGAATCATCGCCTTGGCCGAGTGATCTATGCTGGGGGCGGCAGTTATGCCGGAACGCTCTCAGTCACGGATACGGCACTGGTGGGCGCTACGAATGGGATGCCCACCGGAATTAGCCTGACCCTAGGTGGTTCCGCTAGCGCCACGTTGGACTTGGCAACCGTGAGCGGTGGATTCGATCAGACTCTGGCCGCTCTGAGCCTGGGCAATACCACCGCCGCCAGCCAATTCATCGGCACGGTAACGCTAGGGGGCCGCACCTTGACGCTAAACGGGAATCTAACGACCATTTCCAATTCCACCCAGAACGTCTCTCATCCCATCACCGCCACCGCCGGAGGCACGCTGGCAATGAATGGTGCTAATCGCAACATCACGGTAGCCGATACCCTCCACCCGGATGATCTGGTCATCAGCGGGGCGAATCTAACCGGCACTGGCGGGGTGACCAAAGCGGGAGCAGGCACCCTGGTGCTGAAAGATGTTATTTCCTCGGTGCCCCTCACGGTCAGCGCAGGCACCTTGGCCACATCTCAATTCGCTGTAGCCAATGCGGGAACGCTAACCACCACGGGGCTGAATTTTGGTTCTACCGCCACGACCGTCCGGGTTAAAGTTGGGGCCCTTAACGATACGATCAACGGTGGCACGGTCACCACTGGAAGCGGCATCGTCACGCTGCAACCAGTTCAAAACGGTGCAGTGCTGGCACCGGGCACTTACCCACTGATCAACTACACTGGAACGCCTCCTAATCTGAGTCAGTTTACCCTAGCTCCCTTTGGCCATGCCACCGCAACCTTGGTGGATGCCAACTCCGCCATCTCACTGCAAGTGACGGCCAATGAGGGAGTCAGCTGGAATGGCACGGTGGATGGAGCATGGAACATTGCGGCAACGAACAATTGGAAGACCACGGGCGGCAGCGATACCAATTATCTGGAAGGCGATAGCGTGAGCTTCGTTGATAATCCCACTGGACCGGGTGGGAGCGCGGTCACCCTAGCAACGAACATTAATCCATCCAATGTCTCCATCAATAACTCGACGGTTACGTCCTACACGATTGCGGCAGCGACCGCCATCGGGATTACTGGCACGACCAACCTCTCGAAAACCGGCAATGGCACGGCGGTGTTGCGTTCGGTCAACTCCTATACTGGCAGCACGTTCATTGATGAAGGGGTGCTGGAATTGGATCATGACGCCATCAACAACCTGGTGCTGACTGGCACCAGCGTCGTATTCATCAATACCAACGGCACCCTGCGTCTGACGCGGGATGGCGGGGCGATCGCGTTCAGTCGCACGCTGACGGGCGATGGAACGGTGGAAATTAATCCCCACTCGGCTGGAACAGTCCCCACGGCCCAAGCTGCTAGTATCACCGGGAATAACGTCGGGTTCAGTGGAGCATTGAAGCTGCTCTCGCCTGTCGGCACCGGCACCGCCCGGCTTTCGACTCCCACCCCTGCGCAGTTGGGTTCCGCAGTGATTACGGTGCAGCCGGGCAATCAATTGTTTGTCAGTGCAGCGACTTTTACCAATGCGTTAACCATCGGCGGGATCGGCTATACGGATGCCAGCGCCAATATCGGAGCCCTAAGGCTTGATGGCAATGCGGTTTGGGCCGGACCTGTCACGGTGGCTGCTGGGGGAGCGCGGATTGGTTCACACAACAGCACCGGCACCATTTCTGGAAATATCACCGGGGGAAATTTGGAGTTTCATATTACCAACTATAATCTCCCCTATACCACCATCCTAACCGGCACCAATTCGTATGGCGCCACCACGATCGGTGGCGGCAACACGCAAACCGCAGGCGTTTCGTCCATGCGAGTCAACATCGGCAATGGCGGCACGACTGGAACTTTGGGCTCGGGTGCGGTAACGCTGAATGGCGATGGCGCCAATGGCGTGCTGGGCTTCGACCGTTCCGATGGTTATACCCTGCAACAAACCATCACTGGTGGCGGCAGCAATCTGGCGCGCACGTTCATTGATTTCGATACACTGGGGGCGGGTTTCACCCAAAACGGCAAGGCGATCACGCTTGGCGTAGCCAGTGCCACGGGCGGCGGTCAGCTCCGGGTGGGACAATCCCGTGCAGGCGCGATCCTAAACGTCGATGGAGCCATGACTGGCAACATCCTGCGCAATGGCTCGGCTGTGCTGGCCACGACCAATCTCAATAACGGGGCGGTCGTCAACGTCGCTACCGTGAACACCGCCTTAGCAGCGCCAGCCAATGGTTCCGCGCTCAATATCAATGCGGGCGCCACCTTGAACGCCAACTATTTCACTGTGGGGGAAGTCGCCAGCGGCAGTGGCGTCGTCACACAATCCGGCGGCACGGTCAATGTCGCTGGGCAGTTGCGCGTCGGTCATTTCGGCACGGAAACGTCCGTTTACAACTTGAACGGCGGCAGCGTGAATCTGACGGGAGCCAACTCATTGAATTCTCCCTCCACCGCAGCGGGTGGCGGAGCTGCGGCCAATGGAGATAACAATTTGAACACGTTGGCTGTTGCGGCCATCGTCGGCGGTGGAATCTATGTGGGCAATGATGGCACCGGGATCTTCAATCACAATGCGGGCGATGTCTCCACCAACTGGGTGGTGTTGGACAACCGCACAGACACCCCCGCCGGTGCCAATATGCCAACCGGGATTGACCAATACAATCTGAGCAGCGGCACGCTGGCCCTGAAGAGCACCTACGGCTTCATCCAACGGAATGTCTCGGCTGAATTCAATCTCAGCGGCGGAACGATCAAGGTGGACAACACTGGCAATGGCACCGGCACGGGAGCCAACCTCGCGGTGCCCATCGATGCCCCTATCAACACCAGCAATACTGCCACCTTGGATACCAACGGAGCTACCAATTCCTTCGTGCTCAGCAAGAACCTCAACGGCACTGGCACGGTCACGACGACCGGTAGTGGCACAATTACTCTGAACCCTAACGCTGGCACGGGCACGGGCCTCCAAGTCATTACCTCGACTCTGGCCGGCACCGCTACGATCAATAAAGCTGGCCTCGGGACCACCACCGTGGTCAATGCGCAAACCTACACTGGCCCCACGGTTGTCTCTGCGGGTCGGCTAACTTTACCCAGCGCCACGATGGCCACTTCCTCCCTGGCGGTGGCTGACGGTGCCTCCATCAGCGGTGAACCCACTGTGACCGCCTTAACCTTGGGAGCCACCACTGGAGCAACCCTTGCGGTGAATCCCAATTCCCCGGGAGCGATCACCACTGGCACGCTCAATCTGAATGGCACCACCACCATTGAGTTCACTGAGGCCCCCGGTCCGCTGGTTACCAGCATCACGCTGGTCAATTACACCACCAAGACCGGAACTGGCACTATTCCCGCACCTAACATCAGAGGTGGAACCATTGTGGATAACGGGAGCAGTATCGTGCTCAATCTGACGCGCGCGAATCTCATCTGGAGTGGAGCCAGTGCAGCATGGGATCTCAACAATACCGCCAACTGGAACGCCAACGCGGACAAATTCTTCGCCTATGACAACGTGACCTTTGATGACACCGGCACCACCACTGGAGTCACCCTAACCGGCGTGATCAATCCTACGGGCATTACCGTCAATACCAGCACCAAGGCCTATACCCTTACTGGCGTTATTAGTGGCGCGGGCGGCATCAGTAAATCTGGCACCACCAACCTCACCCTGGCTGGAGTCAATACCTTCTCTGGTCCGATCAGTATCACGGGCGGAGGGATCTCCGTGGCTACCACGGACGGCTTAGGCAACGGTTCTGCCACCAACAACCTAAGCCTGGACGGAGGAAAGCTCATTTCCACCGCCACCATGAATCTGGGAGTCAACCGCACGGTGGCCGTGGGGGCCAATGGGGCTACATTTAGCTCTGGGGGCACCGCCGCCGCTTATACCGTAACCATTCCCGGAGCCATTTCCGGCTCGGGCAATCTGAATTTCACTGCTGGAAATACGAGTGGTCCTACCTTCGCGCTGACCGGAAGCTTGGCGAATATGACGGGGAACATTAATGTGGACTCGGTGGGGGCATCGGTTGCCGGGGCCACGACCCTGAATTTGGGGGCCGCTACCGGTTACCTTGCGGGGACCATTACGCTGGCACCATCGGTATTCGCTGGCCAAGCCACAGGCATCGTTCTCAACGGCCAGACCCTTCCCCCTGCCGTTAATATCGTCATGAATTCGGCCGTTAGCGGAGCTAATTCCTATCGCTCACAGATCGTGAGCGGTGTGGCGGGTTCGACCATCAACAGTCCTATTTCTGTAAACGGCACCAACGTCATCCAACTGAGTGCGAACGCTACTACTGGCCTCACCTTCAACGGGCCTATCACCGCTGGCGGGGGCGGCTTTACGGGAACCCTCTTTATCCGAGGCACGGGAACCGGCACCATGAACAGCGTGATCACCATGCCAGGTGCCACTCTCGCCAAGACCGATGCCGCCGTCTGGACGATCAATTCCACCGGCAATTCCTGGGCGACAACCAGCGTGGTTAGTTCGGGCTCTGTTAAATTAGGCATCAGCAATGCACTGCCAATCACTGCCCCGCTATCGATTGGGCAGGCGGATGTGAACAATTCTTTGCTGGATCTGAATGGATTCGATCAGGAAGTGCCCCGCATGACCCACGTAGTCGGAACCGCAAATAACACGCGCGGCATCGGCAACACTGCGGTTCCGCTTTCCACCCTCACCGTCAACAATGCCACCGCCAATACCTTCGGCACCACCACTGGCTTTACCGGAGGCGTCCTCCAAGGAAATCTCGGACTGGTGAAAAAGGGTGTGGGCACGCTGACCCTGGGTGGGTTCAATACCTTTACCGGACCAATCACGGTCAATGAAGGCACCCTGGAAGCCACTGCCAGCAGCACCGTCAACACCAATGGCGGACTCGGCAGCCCGTCCACCGCTGGCCGGACCATCACGGCCAATGCTGGCACCACGATTAGTCTCACGGCCCCGAATGTGCTCGGCACTGGCGTGGGCAATGCCAACTTGCCTACCACCGTCGTCAATGCGGCCACGTTAGCCACGACCCGCAACAACGTGCTCGGTGCGCTGGTGCTCAACGCGGGCTTGCTTACTAGCAGCGGTGCAGGCGCGAGTGACCTCTGGCAGCTCAAAGGGTCGGTTACCGTCGGTGGGGCCGCTGCTTCCACGATCAGCAATACAGGCGCCTCCGGAATCAACTTGGATGCCAATACCATCTTCAATGTCAGTGATGCCACCGCTTCGGCAGCTCCAGATCTCATTGTTGCCACGGCTCTGCTGAACCAATCCAGTAACTTCGGCTCCGGCCCTGCCGGACTGACGAAGATCGGAGCTGGAACCATGGCTGTAGGGGATGCCAGCATGACCGGCCCCACGGCCGTAAATGGCGGCACGCTCCAAGTAAATGGTGACTACGCTTCCCCAGTTACGACAGGAGCCGCCGGCACCATCGGCGGCAACGGCACCCTGCAAAGCACGCTGACCGCCAGCACCGCAGGAGCCACCGTCGCGCCCGGTTCCAGTGTGGGAACCCTCTCGGTCGTTGGAGCCGCAGCCATCACCAACGGTGCCAAGCTTGCCATCGAGATCGATGACACCACGACCCTCAAGGCAGATAAATTGGCCGCCACCGCCAACCTCGACATCAGCGGAGCCATCCTCCAAGTGACCGTTACTGGCACTGCCGCCCAGACCGCCTACGTCATTGCGAACTATGCATCGCTGACCGGCACCTTCGCCTCCACCTCTGGGCTGCCCGCTGGCTACACGATCGATTATGCTTACAATGGAGGAACCGCCATCGCCATTGTCAGTTCCACTACCACCCCATATGCCTCTTGGGCCAACGGGTTCGGCCTCAACCCACTCACCGATGGTGCCCCGGCCAACGACTTCGATAAAGATGGTGTTCCCAACATCTTGGAATTCCTCTTCGCGAGTGATCCCAAGATCGACAACACAGGCGATGAATTGCCCTCGATTGTAGCGGACGGAGGCAACCTCCTCTTCACCTTCCGTCGTGCCGACACCGCCGCTTACCTGGCCCCCATTGTCGAGAAATCAACCGACCTCACCATCGGAACGTGGTCCACGGTCAGCACCGGAATCGCCATCGAAAACGACGGCTTCGGAGCCGGCATCGACAAGATCGTCGTCACCCTCCCCATGACGCCTAACGTCCGCCAGTTCCTCCGCGTCAATGTCCCGATTCCAGCCAATCCGTAATCCGGCGTGGGGCGGTTACGCCACCCCAGCACCACCGTAGCCAGCGATCCCTTCTTTGGCGACGCGAGCGGGATTGCCCACGACCACACAGTTGCTGGGCACATCCTTCGTGACAACTGCCCCGGCTCCAACAATGGCGTTTTCGCCAATACGGATTTTTGGCAGCACCACTGCCCCTGCTCCGATCAACGTTCCTTTGCCAATATCCACCAGACTGCCGATGACTGCTCCAGGGCCAATGGAGACGAATTTGGCGAGCCGCGCATGGTGGCCCAGACAGACGCCTCGATTGATGAAGACAAACTCTGCCAGTTCGCTCGCTGCGCCCAGACTGCAGCCGACATTAATATACCCACCCTCACCGATCACAAACGAACGCGGGACACGCACGCTGGGATCGATCAGGGTATGGGCGGTGGCAAACCCTGCGTTCCGTGCTTCCTGAGCCGCCTGCTGGCGGTTTGAGGGCGTGAAGAGCGGCACGAGAAAGGGCCGCGCAGTGATGTCCGGGGTGAGATTGGCGACATCAACCACCTTCGTCCCATCCAGTAGAAATGAGTCCCCGGCATGATTCCGGATACCGGCCACCAACGTTCCGCCAGCGCAAGCCAGGCTTTCTTCGACGTCCACCACGATAGGCGAACCAACCGCATACAGCACGACTTCAGCATGGGGATTCATAGGCATTAGGATGAGTAACAGGCCGCGTATTAAGGGTTCGTAATCGGATTCCGACCGTAGCCTGCAACCCCACCGGGACGAAGCTGCATCTGGCTGCGAAATTCCGCCGCAGTCATGAGCGGGCGTTCCAGCAGGGCAGCCAAGGCGTGCGCCCGCTGGACTAGCTCAAGATTGGTCGCCAGTTGCGTGCGGGCGTAGTCGGCATGGAGATTGTCTTCCAGCCCAGTGCGGACGCCCCCACCTGCTGCCAAAGCAAGTGCATGGGCCGTGGTTTGGGTTCGACCGATGCCCCCGGCGGCCCAGAGGGAAGGCTGCGGCAGCCCTGTAGTCATAAGCCCCAGACTGAGCGGGTCGGCTTGCGCCGAGGCGACATTGCCAAGGATAAAGTTGAAGTAAAAGGGCGGGCGAATCAAGCCTCGATCCGCCAGATAACGGGCGTAGTTCAACATCCCGGTATCGAAGCATTCCAGCTCCGGCATCACGCCACAGATCAACATTTCACGCGCGAGCAGGGAGACCGTTTCAGGACTATTGACACTGGCCTCCCGACTAAAATTAAGCGAGGAAAGGGTCAGGGAGGCCATGTCTGGTTGCAAGTTCCCCACAAGTCGTAGCGGGGCAACTCTACCGGCAAACTCCGCATGGATGCGGCCACTGAGCGAAACGCAAATCACCAGTTCTGGATGGTCAGCACGAATGCGGGCGATGATATCACCGTAGATAGCAGGGTCCTGGGAAGGCGTGCCGTCCTCCGCGCGAGCATGCAAATGCACCATCGTAATCCCAACCGCGGCGGCAGCCGAGACTTGCTCAGCGATCTCCACCGGATCCAGCGGCACGTGGGGCGAATCCGCCCGCTGGGGAACCATGCCGGTGGGGGCAAAATTTAGGACATATGGAGCTGGCTGGAGCATGCGGGAACTACAAATTAAAGAGGGGAAAGGCTCGTATTCTAATAATTAGGGGGACGCAACGATCCTTTGAGCAAATTAAAGTCCTCGCGCTGCCGTGAGATTTCCTGGATCGCTCTCCCAAACAGCCTGCCGCGTCTTCTCCCAGCCCGGCAAATTATGTGGCTGTAGGTTCAGCACATCGTCCCGAATTTGCGCAGTCAGTTGCTGGTGCTTGAGGATGCCTTTGAGGTTCCCCAGAAAGCGTGCGGCACCTGACGGGAGGTCGAGATGTTTGCGATAAATCCAATAGTTGGCTTGCCGCCAGTCCTGGAACTTGAGGTGGAAGTTCCCCCCGTGGATCCGATACTCCAACGTGGGCTCATCAGTGGGCTCGAGTTGGTAGCGCCTGGACAGGCGCAGCCAGAGATCATAATCTTCGTAGGGCAGCGATTCGTCGTAACCGCCCAGTTCGAGCAAAACATCGCGGAATAAGGCCACCGAGGGCGCAGGGATGAAGTTTCCTGCGAGCAGAGTCTCGAAGAGTGGCTGCTGGGGGATCACGGGAGTGGTGCGGTGGCTCTCGATAAATCTAGCTCCCGTGCGCTCCCCGGTGGCGTCGATCAAGAAGGCATCCCCATAGCCCCCGACGAAGCCCGGGGGCAGCGATTCCATGGTCCGCCGGACCGTCGAAATCCGCTGCGGCAGCAAACGATCATCGCAGGAGATCCCGCAGAGGCAATCCCCGGTCGCTCGTTGCACAATCTCGTTGAGGGTGGCTGCGAAACCAATATTTCGGTCGTGACGGATGAACTCCACTGCGATGGCTTTGGCGCGAAGTTTGGCACTGTTGCGCCACAACCAATCGTTAATGATCTCGCCCGATCCATCCGTGGAAGCGTCATCCACGATGATCCATTCGAAGCCTCCGCAATCCTGATCCGCCACGCTGTCCAGGCACTCCATCACAAATTTCTGATGGTTATAGCAAGTGGAACGAAGGGTGATGGAAGGGCACATTTTTTTCTGCTGCCCTCATGGCAGCAATCGATTCAATGCCTTGGCAACCGCCATGTAAAGGCGTTTTTGCAGCAACACGACCTGCGGATCCGAGTGTGGCAGCAGTCCGCTGGACTGCTGCTGCAAAATGCTGGTCACGCTGAGAATTTCGTCCCGCGTTTTAGCCTAGACGCGGATTGATTTCGATGCGGCCACCGCCAAAATAAAGCTTAATCCTTTTTCCATCTCCATGAAATTCATCGCCCTCGCCATCCTTTGCTGCACCGCCGTCCTCACGGCTCAGAACCCCACCACCACTGCTGCTACGAAACCACTCAAGGTCCTGATGGTGACAGGCGGGTGCTGCCATGACTATGAGAAGCAGAAACTGATCCTCGCAGAAGGCATCGGAAGTCGGGCCAACGTGGAATTTACGATTGTGCATGAGGAAGGCCCCAAGGGGAAATCCGACAAAGAGCACAAGATCAGCATTTACGAGAAAGCAGATTGGGCCAAGGGCTACGATGTCGTGCTGCACAATGAATGCTTCGGCGGAGTGACGGATGTGCCCTTCGTGGAGCGCATCGCCAAGGCCCACCAAGACGGTGTGCCCGCTGTGATGCTGCATTGCTCCACTCACAGCTATCGTGCCGCCGCCACCGATGAATGGCGCAAGTGTGTCGGTCAGAAAAGCATGAGCCATGAGAAGAATCGCGATCTGCACGTCAAGAACATCGCCCCTGAACACGCGGTCATGAAAGGCTTTCCCACCGAGTGGCTGGACGCCAAGGACGAACTCTACAAAAACGAAGTCCTCTATCCGAATTTCGTCCCCCTGGCCAAAGCCTTTGGCGAAGATACGCAAAAAGATCACAACGTCATTTGGGTGAACACCTACGGCAAAGCCAAAGTCTTCGGCACTACGCTGGGCCACGGGAACGAAACGATGAGCGACCCAGTTTACCTTGATCTGGTAACGCGCGGACTGCTCTGGGCCTGCGGCAAACTCGACGATGCCGGCAAGCCAGTGGAAGGCTACGGACCACCGAAGCAGTAACATTTCGCCCGTCCACCTGCACCCCAGTCGCGCTTGCATCGTATGGGGTGAACTAGGGGGTTGCTTATCTGGGGGCGTGTCCCTAGTTGAGGTATGAGAGGTTCAACCACATAGACACCACCCCGCCAAAACGGATCGCATTCCTTGGGGGCTTCGAGCCCAGACGGTGCGGCATCGCCACTTTCACCCATGATGTATGTGAAGCGGTAGCCGCAGCTGCGCCCAGCTCGGAATGCATTGCGGGAGCGGTGAATGATCGCGCCGAAGGTTACAAGTATCCCGCGCGGGTCCATTTTGAACTTTTGGAAAAGGATCTGGATTCTTACCGTCGGGCGGCTGATTTTCTGAATTTCAACAACACGGAAGTGCTTTGTGTGCAGCACGAATTCGGGATCTATGGCGGGGCCGCAGGCAGCCACATTCTGGCATTGTTGAAGGAAGTCCGCATGCCGGTGGTGACCACCTTGCACACGGTGCTGAGCGATCCCAATCCGACCCAGCGCAAGGTGATGCAGGAACTGGTGCGGCGGAGTGATCGGGTGGTCGTCATGGCGCGCAAGGGGGCGGAAATTTTACGGGAGACCTATGGCGTGCACGAGTCCAAGGTGGACATCATTCCGCACGGGATTCACGATGTGCCATTTCAAGAGTCCAGTTTCTTCAAGGCTCAGTTTGGGGTGGAAGGACGCAGCGTGCTGCTCACCTTCGGTCTGCTGGGACCCGGCAAAGGGATTGAGCATGTCATCGAAGCCTTACCGGAAATTGTGCGGCAGCATCCCAATGTGGTTTATCTCGTGCTGGGAGCCACGCACCCGCATCTCGTGGCGCGGGAGGGTGAGCGCTATCGGCTTAGTTTGGAACGCTTGGCGGAAGAGCGCGGGGTGAAGGAACATGTGATTTTCTACAATCGATTTGTTTCGCTGGATGATTTGAAGGAATTCATTGGGGCGACGGATGTTTACATTACGCCGTATCTCAACGAGGCGCAAATCACCTCTGGCACCCTGGCGTATGTCTTTGGCGCAGGGAAGGCAGTGGTTTCCACCCCTTACTGGCATGCGCAAGAGTTACTGGCGGACGGCCGAGGCGTGTTGGTGCCGTTTCGCGATCCTGCGGCCTTGGCGGCCGGTGTCTGCGGCCTGCTGGATGATCCGGCCCGTCTCGAGAAGATCCGACATCAGGCCTATGCCATGGGCCGGGAAATGATCTGGCCGGCGGTGGCACAACAATATCTGCAGTCCTTCCAACATGCTCGAGCGGATCGCAAAGCCACACCGCGCGCAGCCTTCGCAGAATGGACGCTGGCGAGCCGCCCCTACGAGCTGCCACCGTTGCGGTTGGATCACATCATTCGCATGAGCGATGGCACTAGCATCTTCCAGCACGCGATCTTCAATGTGCCGAATTTCCATGAGGGCTATTGCACGGACGACACCGCGCGCGCCTACATTCTCTGCAACTGGTTGGACGAGCTGGGCGGGCCACGACCTACGGAGAACTTGGATCGTCTGGCGACCACCTACTTGGCGTTCCTTGCCGCCGCTTTGGACTATAACAGCGGACGTTTCCGCAACTTCATGAGTCACAGTCGCCAGTGGTTGGAAAATGCTGGCAGTGAGGACAGCCACGCCCGGGCGCTGTGGGCGGTGGGAACGGGCGCTGGTCGATCTCGCAATGAAGGGCACCGCAAACTCTCGGCCCAACTCTTCGAACGCGGGCTCACGGAAGTGGCACTCTTTACCTCCCCACGTGCCTGGACTTTTACCCTGTTGGGGATTCATGAATATTTGCGCTCTTTCCCTAATGAGCCCAAGGCCCACGCCATGCGCAAGGTGCTGACAGATAAGCTAGTGCAACTCTGGCATGCCTGCGCGACGGATGATTGGCCGTGGTTTGAGCCTTGTGCCACCTATGACAACGCCCGTATCTGTCAGGCGCTGATCCTCAGTGGCCAATGGATGCCTCATGCAGAAGCATTGGAGATCGGCCTCAAGTCCCTGCGCTGGCTGGCTTCCATTCAACGCACTCAAGCGGGTCACTTTCGTCCCATCGGCAGCAATGGATTTTACCAACGCGATGGTGCCCGGGCTGATTTTGATCAGCAACCCGTAGAGGCTCAGGCCATGGTCTCAGCTTGTCTCGAGGCTTTTCGCGCCACGCAGGACGATGCCTGGACGCGCGAAGCCAAGCGCGCCTTCGAATGGTTTCTGGGGCGGAATGATCTCGGACTTCCACTCTATGATTCCACCACGGGTGGCTGCAGTGACGGATTACATGCTGATCGTATTAACCATAATCAAGGCGCGGAATCGTCGCTGGCCTTCCATCTTTCCCTGGCAGAAATGAACTACGCCGAACATCCCATTGCCGTCCACCCTAACTCTACGAAATGATTTCCATCCGACTCCGCCGCCATGGGGTGACCTTCAAACCCGCCAGCGAGCGGGTCATTATTCGTCCATTTATCCCGGCTCGCCCGCAACTGGTGGCGGACATCATTCGGCGCGCGTTGGCCTTGAGTGATGACGATGCCGCTGCGCAATTGGCAAATCTGCATGATGACTTCGCGAGCCGGCATTTCGATATCGAAGGCGCGCTGCTTAAACATTTTGATAAAGTTCGTCGCTTCATCGTCCCCGCCCAGCCGCTGTCCCGCGCGAGGCAGTTGCTGATCGGGGCTCTGTTTTCTGGAGAGTATGCGTTGGAATCTGCGGCTTTATTCAATCCATCCATCGTTCCGCATCCAGATCAAACTGGCCTTGCTGACGGCTGCCTGCGCTTCATCATGAGTCTGCGTGCGACCGGAGAGGGACACATTTCCTCCATCGAGTTCCGCACGGGCACGCTCACCCCAGAAGGAGATGTGAAGGTGGATCCTGTATCGCGTTTTGTCACGGTTCCAGAAGTCGTGCCCAATCCTTCCTACCGCAAAGCGCGGTTCGTGCGCAAACTGCATGACATGGGAGTCGAGGATCACTATGCCCAAGGGGTGATGGAGCCGTTGGGAGAAAATTTTACCCTGGAGGAACTGGACCACAGCGTGCACCGGGTGCGGAAGCTCTCGCGACCCATCAGCCGACACCTGCGTCGGGCCACGGAATGCATTCGGTGGCTGGCGGACTCCAACTACGAGTTGCGCTTCTCTCCCCAACAAGCGCTCAGTGAGCGCATCATCTTCCCCGTCTCACCAAACGAGAGCAATGGCATCGAGGATGCCCGCTTCGTCAAATTCACCGATGACGATGGCACCGTGACCTACTGCGCCACCTATACCGCCTACAATGGACGCGCCATCCTGCCGCAGTTCATCGAAACCCAGGACTTTTTGCATTTCCGAGTGCTAACGCTAAACGGCAATGGCGTGCAAAACAAAGGCATGGCGTTCTTTCCCCGTCGCATCAATGGCCAGTATGCCATGCTCTCACGGCAGGATGACGAAAATTTATTCATCATGCTCTCCAAGCATCCCCATCACTGGAGTGACCCGCAATTACTGATGCGCCCGGTGGAAATGTGGGAATCCGTGAAGATCGGAAATTGCGGCTCCCCGCTCGAAACCGAAGCCGGTTGGCTGGTCATTACCCACGCCGTTGGTCCCATGCGGAAATACTGCATTGGCGCAGCGCTCTTGGATCTAAACGACCCTACCAAAGTGATCGGCCGATTGCGGCATCCCCTTCTTTGCCCGGACTCCAGTGAGCGCGAGGGCTACGTCCCGAACGTCGTTTATAGCTGCGGCTCCATGATCCACGGCCGTAACCTCATCCTTCCCTACGCCATGAGTGACACTGCTTCCGCAGTAGCCACCGTCTCGCTGGATGATTTACTAGCCGCCCTGCTCGATCCCTCTGGCAATGCCATAGCTCCAGGCTGTTAAGGCAGCCGTGGAGGGCGAGGTAACGAGACCAGCATCACGCAAGTGAACTTCACGTCGCGTGTTCCTGGTCTCCTAACCTCGCCCTCCACAAGGTGGTGGCCTAAACTTTCTTCCCGCCGACAACCAGCAGGGCAATGCCGCCAATGAGGGCAATGCCTCCAACAACCGGAGGCAATGGAAACGTGTGTTCCCGCTCGGTGTTGATTTGGATGGGACCCAGATCGACCGCTTTCTCCGTGGTGGTGTAGCTAAAGCCTTGGTAGGCGAAGGCAATGACGCCCAGGACGATCAGGAGGATACCGACGATGGATTGTGTTCTCATAAGTTTTGTTGTGCGTTAGGTTAAAATGTCCAATTGAAAGAAACAGTGCCAAAAATTTGCGCGTCTTGTTGATCGCGAAATTCCTTGGTGCGATAGACTAGCGCATACGCCAGTTTGGTATTCTTGATGTTGATGGCCACGCCCACGCTGAGGTCAGCCACGAAGATGTTGTGCCCCACGGATTGGCTGTCGCCAAAGGTGTTGCCATCCAAGAAAATATTATGTCCGACCGCACGACCATCGACCCGCGCGAAGGCATATAAGCCAAGATCGAACCAACTGCGATCCGCCCCCATTCTCCCATCCACGGGAGTGGAAGTGGTGGCCGCAGTGCCGATGGACGCGGTGCCGAAATCATCCGGCAAATTCAGCCCGGCCCGCAACTCTGCCCCGGCATTGGCGTAAGTGTAAACATTGCCGAGAGCCGCACCAGCATGAGGTAGCAACTCCCAATCCAACCCGCTGCGACGTTCGTGCTTGGGCCAGCGCCACATGCGTTCATAGACCAGGCTAACGCCCAATTCATTATGCAGTTGATTGTCCCAGCCGTTGGGATGATCCAGCCCGCGCAGATCATGAATCAAGCGCTGCGCCTCCTGGCCGTAGGACCACGGCCCCACGACGCCGATGTCCAGCACCAGGGTGTTGCGCACTTCCGCATTCTTCCAGACCACGCCCGTGCCCAGATAGAGCCAGCCCGCGTAAGGGCGGTCATTTTTAATCAAGGAGGTGGTCTCCGTATTGTCAGGGGTGTAAATATTTTGCCCCAACGCTAGCACGAGATTTTTTTGATATCCCGTTTCATTGATGTAAGGCAACAGATCAAACAGGGGCAGCAACGGACTGGCATACGGCGTATCGCTGTATTTTTCCAAGTCCGGGGAACTCCAGCTGAGTTTCACTCCGCTGGTGTAGTAACGATCCGTCCCAGCGAACAAATCGTTCTCCATGTAAATGCTGAAAGTGCCGCCGGCTTCATCCTTGCCAGCGGCAGTTAGGAGAGTCGGCAGGAGGAGTAATAAACAGAGTGAGTGCTTCATAGAGTGGTGTTATCTTTTTTCTTGCCTTTGCCCTTACGCTGATCGTTTTCCTCATCCGAGGTATCGGGCTTCTTGGGTCCTTGCGAGGGCTTGGCTTCGGGTTGCTGTGGTTCGCGTTTTGGTCCGCTCTGTGGTTCGCGTTTTGGTCCGCTCTGTGGTTCGCGTTTTGGTTCGCTCTGTGGTTCGCGTTTTGGTTCGCTCTGTGGTTCGCGTTTTGGTTCGCTCTTGGGCTCGCGCTGGGGCGGTTTGGCCTCGGGAGGTCTTTGTTTAGGCCGGGGATCAGCTTGCGGCTTCTCTGATTTAGGCTGGCGCACCTCCGGTTCACGCCGTGGTTCCACGCGCTCTGCTTTAGGTTCTGCGGGGCGCGGCTTGCGAATCTCGGGCTCGGGTGGACGGTCGTTGCTGTGGGGACGTGCAGGTTCGGATGGGTCCTTATTCTCCCTTGGCTTTGCTTTATCTGAATCCGGTCCAGGTGGGCGCTCGGACTTCTTCGGCTTTTCTTCAGGCGTCACGGGTGGATGATCCCGCACCCCGGGTGGTTGCTCTTGGTTCGGCTTGATTTTGGAAGGCCCCTCGTTTTTGGCATCGCGAGGATCGTTCTTAGGCTTGGAATTTTCCACAGGGTTAGGAAATTTTGGTGGCCGTGGCAGATCCTCCGGCGGCTTGACTTTGCTGCGCATGGCCTTCCGGAGTTCGTCCACTTCAGGCTCGGAGCCGGCGTGCTGCCAGCCGCGATTCACTTGGGGTCGCTCCAATTTGACTCCTGTGTTACGTGGACCTTCCTTACCATGCTCTTTAAACGACGGGGCAAACAGGCTGAACGAATCATCTGAAACTCTGGATCTCCCATGTTCCTCGCGCCAGTTCCGGGGATCCTCTTCAAACCGTTGCCGACGCTCCAATTTGTAGTGAGCAATGGGGTTGCGACTTACCTTGGCTAGGGATTCATACCGGGGGCCGTCGTTGTGGATCAGGTTGTTCTCATAGTAAATATTGGTGATATTTGTCGTCTCGCGAATGATGGTCAGATTCTGGCGCGCATCAATAAAGACCGATCGCAATCTGCGCGCACCAAAGTCACGCGCGGTCACGAAACAGTAGTTTCGGGGGCCGATGTCGTAGTAGTCGTCCACCCAGCCCCGGAAACCAGTCTCATGACGGAAGTGGGCTTCTGGTGGCAGGGGCGCCCAGCCGATGTAATCCGAGTTGTGGCGCCAGGAAACCCAGCCGGGACTCCATTCCATGCCGGGGATCCAGATCCATCCCATGTCATCCACGTTCGCCCAGCGCCCGTAATGATAGACGGCCCAGCCGAACGCTTCGTCGGAATCCCACGTCCAGCCAGCATCTGTGTAAACCCAGCGACCTTCGCTAAATGGCCGCCAATCGGCGTCCACTTCACGCGGTTGCCAGCAATAGCCATACGAGCCGACCTCACGCCAGGTCCCGTAGGGTTGCAGGTTGTCATAGAAGAAATCCATCGAGACGGATTCCTGTGCCACGGCCTTAGGCGTGGGGGCGATCACCAGCAGGAGGATCACCAGTAGATTGAGCAGCAGTTTCATGGGAGCAAGGATTTGGGAAATAAGCTAGAGAATCCTGCGGCCTTGAATCAGACGAACTAGCAAAAGTATGACGGCAATCACGAGTAACACATGAATGAAGCCACCCATGGTGGCACTGGTCACGAGGCCAAGGAGCCAGAGAACGATCAAAATAACAGCGACGGTGTATAACATAAGTCGGATGAGTCTGGGGATTTTAAATGCTCAGGTGGGAAGTGGTTGGGAGGGCGCCATCGCCTGAATTTCAGCGCGGTAACGCTCTCCCAAGCATTGCTGCCGATTACCTGGTAGCCGCATTTTCGATTCGATCTCCGACTCGCTCGACGTCACGGCCGACGCCGCGGACCGTGTTGCGACAGCTGCTGGTGCCCATACTCCAGATGGTGGAAACGAGAAGCAGGAGGGCGATGCGTTTGATTGGTGTTTTCATGATTTTAATGTTAGATTTGCAGAGTGGGTGAATTTACGCTTCCAGGGCTTCCAAGGCATTGATCGCATCGATCACCGCTTCCCGGGTTTGCCCGGTGCGTTTTTCAATTCGGCCGACCAGTTCATCTTGTTGGCCTTCCAGATATTGCAGATCGTCGTCAGTGAGTTGCGCCCACTTCTGTTTGAGTTTCCCTTTAAGGATGTTCCAGTCGCCTTTGATTTCTAGTGTTGTCATAGGACCCACTATCGCTGTGGCATGGAAGGATCACCATGGGGTGTAACCCTACTTCGAGTTGCTATTGAGAACGCCAAAGGCGGCCCAACCTGCATTGGACCGCCTTTTCGGGAAATGCAAACCATGCTCCTAGTTGGATCGCGTGGTCTGCGTTTCCACAGTGGTGGAAAAGGGACGATTTACCGTCGTTTGTTCGCTTGTCGTGGTGCTGGTGTGCGTCGGAGGCGCTTTTTGCTCCACGGTGGTGCAGCTTGAAGTGGAGCAAATACTGACAACGGCTAAGAGAGATAGAATTAAGTGTTTCATAGATTGGCATTATAGTGTAACCACCAGCAATCAACCATGGGGTGTAACCCCACCACGCTAAGTCTTCTCCCCGAAGGCCTTGTCTTTCTGCAGTTCATGCTTCTCAGACACCCCTTCACCGAGGTAATGTTTGAGCCAGATGCGCTCGATGACAGCATACGAGGCCACCACCGGCAGTGCTGCGATGGCCCCGGGAATGCCCGCCAGAATGGTTCCCACCAGCAAGCCCAGCAGGACCGAGAGTGGGGAGAGGCGGAGACTCTTACCATAAACCCGCGGCACAATGAAATAATTCTCGATGGCTGCATACATCAAATAAAGTGCTGCCACCAGCAAGGCGGTGCGGACAGACACCGTTAGGGCCGAAAGGACCGCCGGGGCAGTGAGCAGGAAGAATCCCAGCATGGGGAGAATATCCAAGAGGGCCGCCACGATGGCGAGCATGAGCGCGGCTGGCACGTGCAACAAAGTCAGCACGGTAAAGGTGTAAAGCAATACCAACCCGGAGGTGATGGCTTGACCCACCACATAGCCGAAGATCACCTGTGATGTCTCCTCTGCGGTGTGATACATTTTCCGCCGCGTGAATGGCGGAAAGAACGCCAGCAGCCAGCGATACGTTTTGCCCCCATCAATCACCAAATAGAGCGCGATCATTAAGAGCAACACCAGTTGGGAGATGCCAGTAAAAGCCATGCTGCCCATGGTGAGGAATTTACCGGACCACGCACTCAGATCGGTTGGCCCGGAGTTGTCGAACATGGCTTCAAGCGCGTGGCGAACCTGACTCTCTTTGGAGAATCGCCCCAGTAGTTCTGCGCGCAGAGTTGGCAACCGTTCGCTCAACGCACCCAATTGTTCCGCCAAGGCTGGCAGCACGATGGCCACCCCAAGCCCAATGATAGTGAGCAAACTTCCGATTACGATAAATAGACTCATCCGGTGTGAGAGTCTGTGCGCCATCAGCCACGCCACCATGGAGTGCAGGGTTACCGCCAGGAGAATCGCCAGCGTTACGAGTAGCAGGAGGGGCCAAAGTTTGTAAACCGCCATCCCCATCAGGATCGCAGCGAATACTTTAACGAACGTCGCCAGCGGGACGTGAAACTCGACTCTGGTCGGCGGCACTTCAGCAGCCTCCACCGCAGGATCGGCGGGGACATTATTGGAAGCTGCTGGGTCCATAGGCTAGGACTCAGGCGGTTGCTGCGGTGCCGGCGGAAAGCACATTTCCATGGCCTTGGTCACGGCTAGCGACAAGATGGCTGGACGCACCAAGGCGGCTCCCACGACGCTGCCAGTGGTCACTAACCAACGGTTGGGCAGGAGTTTGAGCAACAACCCCACCGTGGCCACAGCTGCGATCGCGGTCAGCGGCTCCCGATGGGCAAAGTCTTTCATTTCGTCCCAAACTCCGCGCACGGAGAAATTGAGTGGTGCGGTTGCCGGTGGTGATTGCTCATTCATAGATGGCAACCTAGACGTTCGTCGCGTGATGCGCCATGGGGTGAAACCCGACCACGCCCGGTGGGGTTGGTCCGTATGGGGTCTTTCCCTACCATGTCCGAATAACGTTTGGGATCGACTCTCTTCCAGCGTAGCGTAGATCGTGCAAACGAACCCACCCATAAGCTATGGCAGAAAATAACACGAACACTGCCAAAGAAAAGCTGGGCAAGACTTTCGGCCAACTCTGGGCCATCACCAAGGCCTTTTTCAGATCGGAGCGTCGGAAGCGCGCACGCGTTCTGTTGGTGCTCTTGCTGGTTCTCTCGGTAGCCTATGTCATGGTGACGGTGCTCACGAGTTATGCGGGGCGGGATTTCATTACGGCCATTGAGAAAAAGGATGGGGCAGCCTATCGCAGTGCCATGTGGCGCTATCTGGGCACCTTCGTCGTGGCGATCTTGATCAACGTTTGGTATCGCTGGGCAGAACAATCGCTGGCCCTGCTCTGGCGGGAATGGATGTCGCAGCATTTAATTAAACGCTATTTCAACAATCGCGCCTACTACCGGCTCCGCGGTTCGGAAAACATTGATAACCCGGACCAGCGGATCTGTGAAGATGTGCGGAATTTCACCCAAGATTCCTTGGGCTATGCGCTCATGGTGGTGAACTCTGTGATGACCCTGGTTGGCTTCCTGGGCGTGCTATGGAGTATTTCGGGAGCCTTGGTCGGGGTGGCCGTAGTCTACGCGATTGTCGGCACGTTCCTGTGCTTCGTGATTGGCCGGAGATTAGTCAGGCTCCACTATGACAAGTATCAGAAGGAGGCGGATCTTCGCTATGGCTTGGTGCGGGTCCGGGACAATGCGGAATCCATTGCGTTTTATCGTGGGGAGAAGCGGGAGCATCTGGATCTGGTCCAACGGGTGGCTTCCGTGGTGATGAATATGCGCTCCATCATCGTGTGGACCAGAAACCTCGGCTTCTTCCGCAACAGTTACAATTACCTCGCGCTGGTGGTGCCGATCCTGATCGTGGCTCCGATGTTCATGCGTGGTGAAATGCCGTTCGGAGTGGTGACACAAACGCTGGAAGCCTTTGCCGCCGTGCTTGGCGCCGTCTCGCTCGTGGCCAACAACTTTGAAGGCCTCAGCGCTTATTTGGCGGGGGTGCAACGGTTGGGAATTCTGTGGGATGAATTAGATGACTTCGACGCTGAAGAAGAACGCAGCGCCCGCGAGAGCCTGCAGCAACTGAACGAAACCAGCACCAAAGTGAAATTGGAGAAGCTGAATGTCCTCACACCCGACGGGGCCAAACAGTTGGCCACGGAGCTGTCGTTTGAATTGAGCGGCACCCAAAGTCTCATCATCATGGGGGCTAGCGGCAGCGGCAAAAGCTCCATCATGCGAACCATTGCCGGTCTGTGGCCCAGTGGCTCAGGTTTACTGGAACGCCCGGCCTTGGCCCAACTGATGTTTCTCCCGCAGCGTCCTTATATGGTCACGGGAAATTTACGGGACCAACTGCGCTACCCGGATCAGAATCGAAAAGATGAAGATAACCACATTCGAGAAATTATGGAGCAGGTAAATCTGGCCGATGTGCTGTCCCGAGTGGATGGAGATTTGGATCGGGTGATCGATTGGACGAATGTGCTATCACTGGGTGAGCAACAACGGGTGGCCTTCGCCAGACTTTTCCTCCGTCTCCCGAAATTTGTGTTTTTGGATGAAGCTACCAGCGCCTTGGATGAGGATAATCAACGCCACATTTATGAAATGATTCGCCAGTCTGGAATCGGATTCATCAGCGTGGGCCATCGCGAAACGCTGATCCAGTATCATGACCGAGTGCTCCTACTGGAAGGCGATGGAAGGTGGCACATTTCCGCTTAGCATTCCTTACGGGACGAGCACAAAGCTCACGGTGTGGCCTGGAGGTCAGGATCATCCGCGGCGCTCACGCCTAGATGCTACCGTGAACGAGGATAGCTGAGGGCGTAAGGTAGGGTTAAGCCCCATAGCAAGCTTTGGCATTCACGAAGAGGCTGGCTTGTGACGACTTCCAGCCTGCACTATGGAACTCGTTGCGTCCATAGTTCTGATCACTCTATCTAAATTTCCATCATGAATCAAAATCCGCCGACTCCGACTCCGGTTCCGCCAACAATCCCTCCACTGATCCCCCCATTGACTCCGCCGCCAATACCAACGCCGTTGCCGTTGCCGGTGCCGCTGCCAACCCCGACCGCTAGTCCCATTCCTATGGATCCGACGTTGAGTCCTTTCGAGGCGGACATTGCTAACAGTGAGAAGGATAGTTGGCTGCCAGAGAACTCCTCGGGCGATGCCCAACTCCTGCCTCCGCCGGATGTTGGCCCGGCCTAGCATTCCTACGAAAGAACCGACGTAGGGTTTGGCCCCATTTTCACACGATTCCTTTTAGGCGAAGCTCTAGCTTCTCCTACCTTTAATTTAATGAATTTACTACTCCCCGCTGAGGCACCTGCTGACGCCTCACGCCTGTCACCGATGCCACACCATAAAGCCAGGTCACAGCAAACCTCGCATCTGCTCACGGCAGACCAGCGGGCCCAGCGCCAAGCCCAACTGATAACCCTGGTGGCCAACGGAAACCTCGGTGCATTCAACGCGCTCTATGGAGAGATGTCACGCGCGCTGTTTGTGATCGTAGTAGAGATTCTAGAAGATGACGCTGAGGCGGAAGATGTCATACAAGAAGTATTTCTCAAGATTTGGGAAAAGGCTGCCAGCTTTGATGGGACGCGCGGCAAGGTTATTAACTGGGCGATCAGGATCGCCAAAAATAAGGCGATTGATCGCCACCGCCGGCGGAAGCAATTCCGGATATTTCAAGAGCAAACGAGCGAAGGTGTTATCACCGCACCCTGCGGGCCATTCCAAGAAACAGAGCACATGCAGCGGGAGGATGCTGCGGAGTTGCGCTCTGCTCTCAAATGCCTTCCCCCCAAACAACGCACCGCCATTGAACTTGCCTTTCTGGCAGGGCTGACGCATTCGGAAGTGTCTGTGGCGCTTGGTCAACCGATAGGCACTGTGAAAGCGAATATCCGCCGTGGACTCCTGGACTTGAGGGAACGGATGAAAGCCTGGAGATGTCAGGACCTGCACCACCCCAAAACTTTGCACTGAATACCACTCAGCGTGGGTGGAAGTAGGTGTTCACCCCATCGACAAGCGAGGCGAACTGGACATCTGTAGAATTTGCAATTAGTGCACTTATGAAATCACCCAGATCCACATCTTCCCAGTAACACCATGGACACTACAGCAACCCATCTTGGTAACGCATCTCTTGGTAACGCCCATGTCAGAGTCTCTGCTTACCTTCACGAGCAGAAGGAAAGCATCCTTTCCGAATGGATGGAACGGGTGCGGGCCGACCCTGCCATCAGTGCGACAAACATTCTAAACACGGTCGCTGTCCGAAATCACCTCCCCGAGATCTTTAACGATCTCACAGCTTCGCTTAGGCGTATCGGCAGCGTGACCGCCACGAATCAGGCTTGCAAGGATGCCGAGGAGCATGGCGCGGCACGAATGGAGCAGGGCTACGAACTCAGCGAAATGCTGCGCGAGATTAAACACCTCAGAGCCATCATCATTCGGCATTTGCGAATCTTTGACGATCAAAATCGAGAGCTTGAACTGCCTGTCCGCGTGGTTATCTCAACAACCCTGCACGCTTTTCTCGATCAGCTCATGATTGATGCTACGGAAGAATTTCTGTGGGCTAAGATGACCTTGCAGGAGCGAATTCATCTTGGATACATCCGTTCCTGAGTGCGGGCACCGCCCGGACACTTGGAGCCACGCAGCCGGGTTTCACCCCATTGAAAAGTGAAGCTTTTGTGTGTAGTGTGCCGTCGCTGGTTGAAAAAGAAAATGAGCATACCAACAAACTACGCACCCAAATGACAACACTCGAAATCAAAGGCGACTGGAACATCATCAAAGGCACGCTCAAGCAGAAGTGGGCTCAACTGACGGAGGATGATCTCCAATACACGGAAGGCAAGGCAGAGGAAATGATCGGCATTCACAAAAGGAAAACTCTATGAACCCCATCTCAGACCTCGTCCGAAAATGTTTCGCCGCTTATGAGTCGAAAGACCGTGGGGCAATCGAAGCCCTTCTGAGTGACGACCTCACCTTCAGCAGTCCCCTTGATGACAACATCAGCCGAGAACGATATTTTGAGCGGTGCTGGCCGAATAGCGGGCACCTTCGCGCCTTTCACATCGAGAAACTCTACGCTAAGGGAAACCATGCCTTTGTTATCTATGAAGCGGAACAAAACAATGGGGCAAAATTTCGGAACACCGAGTTCTTCACCAGCGACGGAGAAAAGCTCAAGCATGTCGATGTCTATTTCGGAACGGAAACCGTTGAAGCGGCTAACGAAGCCGAAATCCGCGCGCTGATCGACAATACGGTGGAAGCCTGCCGAGCCAAAGACTCCAGCGCATTGACGGCCAACTACGCGCCGGAAGTGCTCGCCTTCGATCTCGTCAATCCGCTGAGCTATCGCGGAACCGAGGCCGTGGGAAAACGGGCGGCGGAATGGTTCTCTTCGTGGCAAGGCGCGTTCGACTACGAGATTCACGACCTCAGCGTGGCGGTCAGCGGTGCCACGGCCTTTGGTCATAGCCTCAACCATGTCAACGGAACGACGACCGACGGACAGCCCGTCGATATGTCGTGGCGGGCGACTATCTGCTGCCAACGCATTGAGGGCAAATGGCTGATTACGCATCAGCACAGTTCTGTGCCTTTCGACATGGAGAGCGGCAAGGCGTCTCTCGACACTAAACCATAGGAACTCTCAATGCCGGCACTTCCCGATCATTCCAACCACGCCAACGAGAATTCTAATTATGAGCAGTGAAATACCTAAAGTTCGCACCGGACAAGGTTCTACCAAATTATCTCGCGAAGAGTTCGAGCACCGCTACCGGGCGCAGTTTGTGGATCCCGCTTTTGACGCAGCGAAGCCAGAAGTCGAGCGACTGACGGGCATCGCGTGGGAGGCTTATGCCGACAGTCGCAAAAGCCCGCACACGCGAAAAGCCGGACCGGGGTTTGCCGATCCCGAGTTCGAACTTTCGGTCGAATGGCTGGAGACGTGCGCGGCCATCCAGGCTGCGCAGCGGCGCTTCGAGGATCGCAGCGGCAAGTCGCGCATCCTGCTCATCTCCGCTTCGCCACGCACCGATGAAACGTGCCCGAGCGAGATGGCGAAAACGTTCCGCGTCACGACCCAGTTGCGCGAATGCATTGAGAAGGAGGACGGCTTCGAGGTGGACTTCCTCGACCTGAGCCAGATCAATTCCGAATATGGTCGCCACATTCATCCGTGCAAAGCGTGCGTCTCGACAGCCATGCCGCTCTGCCACTGGCCGTGCTCGTGTTACCCGAATCACTACATGGGTCAGATTCACGATTGGATGAATGAACTGTATCCGCGTTGGGTTGCCGCGCATGGCGTGATGATCGTGACGCCGGTCCACTGGTATCAAGCGCCGAGCGTGTTGAAGTTGATGATGGATCGCCTCGTCTGCGCGGACGGTGGCAATCCAGATCCAACGAGCACGCATGGCAAAGAGGCAGCGGAGGCTAAGGCTATCGAACTGAAGGGCTGGGATTTTCCGAGGCATCTCAAGGGTCGGATTTTTTCTGTGATTACACATGGCGACTCGTCTGGTATCGAAAGTCTGCGGCGCAACCTGCACGACTGGCTGACGGATATGGAACTCGTGCCCGCCGGAGCTGCGGCGGTCTTTGATCGCTTCATCGGCTACTACGAGCCGTATGCTACTAGCCATGAGGCGCTGGATCGGGACACAGCCTTCATGGTGGAAGCGACGAACGCTGTGCTGACGCTGATAGCTGCCGTAACGGAAATGCGCAAAGGCCGCCAGCCGCCAGGCGACGATCTCGAATCGCCACGCCCGAAATAACAAAAACGTAAACTTTATGAACCCACACACCGAACCACAGCCGCTGGCGGAGAATCTCTGGCTGCTCGCCTATCCCTTGAAAATGCTGGGCGCTGACTTGCGGCGCAACGTTACAATCATCCGCCTCCACTCAGGAAAGCTGGTGATTCACTCCACGGCTCCGTTTACTCAAGAGGACGTGACGGCCATCCGCGCACTGGGCGAACCTGGTTGGCTACTGGACGGCATTTTGCGGCATGACACTTTTGCCAAGGAAGGGCGAGCGGCGTTTCCGGGCATTCCATATCTTGCTCCAGAGGGATTTTCGGAAGTGGTCGGATTCCCCACTGAGCTGATGGTGCCAGTGCCAGTCGAGTGGGGCGACGAGCTTTTGGCTTTGGAAATTCAGGGCGCACCGGTGGCCCGTGATACTGCGCTGCTGCATGTGCCATCGCGCACGTTGATCCTCACCGAGCTGGTCTTCAATTTCGGAGACCACGAGCCGCTCTGGACGGAGTTGCTGCTGCGCGTTGCCGTGGGTGGCCAGCATCATCCGGGAATGTCGCGCCCGTTCAAGGCAGGGGTGAAGGACGAGGCTGCATTCCAGAGTTCGCTGGCTGCGATCTTTGCCTGGGATTTCGACCGGGTCATCGTCGGACACGGTGATGTCATTAATTTCGACGGCAAAGCAAAGCTGCGCGCGTCCCTGGCAGCAGCGGGATTTGCACCCGCATGACCACACTGATGTTATCCCCATGACTGCATCCGCATCTCCTCCGCGCCATCGTCGCCTTCGCTTGGCTCTCGTTAGTCTGGCGGTTATCTGGGCCATTGGCTGGGTGGCGTATCATGCGCTGTTAAGTGCCGGGCAGAAGAAATTGAGAGAACAACTGGCCGCGCGCGGGCTTAGCCTGGAAAGCCGCAGCGAGTCGTGGTCATTCTTGGGCGGCATCGTTCTCAAGGACGCCGCCTTGCGCCACGTTGATGGTGTTCATCAGCCATTGGTCGAGCTTAGCGCGCTGCATGTGGGCGTGCTCTGGGGGGAGTTGTTGCATGAGCACAAGGTCGCCACGCGCTGGCAGTCGGATGATGCTGCGCTGTCGCTGACGGATGCCGACGGGGCCCTCAGCATCGAGCATTTCACCCTTGATTGCGAAGTGCGCGGCAACACCATTGCAATCACCCGTCTCGAAGCGAATCACGACGCGCTGCGGTTCGTGCTCTCTGGGCAGATCATCACCACTGCCGATACGAACGAGCCACCTGGACCCATCGCACTCGACTTGAAACCTCTGCGTGCGGTGTTCGCAGCGATCGGCATGAAGGCAGGCACTGGGTCATTCACTATCGAGGGCGATTTGGCAATGGATTTAAGCCAGACGCCGTCCACTTGGAAAGCATCGTTGCAGGGCACGGGCAAGCAAGTCGAATGGCGCGGGCTGCCGTTGCAGGAAGTCGAACTGAAGGCACAACTTGCAGATACGGGACTCGTGTTGACTGGCGACGTCAAATTTACGAAAGGTTCG
Organism: Verrucomicrobiales bacterium; assembly: GCA_031411295.1. Classification (GTDB taxonomy): domain Bacteria; phylum Verrucomicrobiota; class Verrucomicrobiia; order Verrucomicrobiales; family V1-33; genus JAGNEJ01. The sequence continues at coordinate 34,968 of JANOAV010000083.1, forward strand.
GCCACACTTGCTCTGAATCGCGATGGTTGGCAGACTGAACCGCTGTTGTTGGAAGGAACGCTGACCGATGATTCCGGGCACAGCGATTCCTTCAAAGGCAGGCACCTCGGAGACAAGGGAACCCTGACTATCGCCCGTCTGGAGGGGAATGCGAACCTGCTGGAACTGGCGCACAATGTGCCGGACATCGCAGCGCAACTGCCTGCCAATGTCCACGTCACGACGTTTCCCGATCTCGCGGTCACTGGCTTCGTGCTGCACATTGGCGGCAAGGAGACGGACTGGTCGCTCGCTGGCCTGCAATTGCGCAGCCCGGCAGCGCTCGACGTGGTAGTGCGGGAGCATCCGGTGAACATTGATGAACTGACCGGCCACCTGTCTTATGACCAACACAGCTTCCACATGGAAGGCGTGAAAGGCCGTCTGCTCGGCGGCCAGTTCGCCCTAGCCGCCATTTACGACGGCAGCAAGCTCAGCGATGCTGACATCAGCATTCGCGAGGTGCATCTTGCCCAGTTGTCCCCCTGGGTTGGCAAGCTGCGCAGCGGTCTTGACGACTCGGAACTCTCGCTCACTTACCAAGGAGCGATCTGTAACGAACCGATCCATTCCACCGGCGGCGGCTCCTTGGCGCTGACGCATACGCCCGTGGTCCATGTCCCGCTGCTGGACCAAGCCTACTTCTTGTTTCCCAAAGTCATACCGCGCGAGCATCCCGAAGGCATGGGTGAGGTGGCGGTCGATTTCTCCATGACGAAGGGTATCGCAACGATTGAGAAAATGAAGGCGCTTGGGCAGTCTGTCGTGGTCACTGCCAGCGGCAAGGTGGACTTGAACCATCGTCAGGTCGATGGCACTGCCCGCGCCAACTTGCGCGGCATAGCCGGAGTCGCCCTGTCACCAGTCAGTGTGGTGCTGTTGGAGATGAAGGTGAGCGGCCCATTTGAGGACATCAGCGTGTCACCGCTGGGCGCTTTTGGCGCGGCCAAGACCGTGGTTACAGGCTCCGCGAAACTCAGCACTGGTGTGCTGCGAGAAGGATTGTCATTGCCCTTCGAAGCACTCGGCATGTTCCGAAAAGAAAAGCAGCGCTGATGGTGCCGGAGCTTTCGGCACGAATGGTGCCGCCGTGGAGATGAGCGCTTGGCAAATAGGGAGTCCGGGCCCCGAGGCCTCCGAACTTCCCTTCAGCACGTTCCAGAGCACTTTCCTGCCCGATTACCTGCGGGCAGCAAATGGAGCACACCTGCTGCACAGCTCCATTGAGATCCAGCGGTTCGATGCGCAGTTCCAGCTTGCCGCTCTTTTGGAGAATAGCAAGGTCCGGAGCGACGTCGCACTGGCGAGATGATGCTTAATGGTTTAGGGAGAGGATATGGCATCTCCTATCAGGCAAACAGATGGCGGAACACGTTAGGCGCGAGGACTTGATCCTCACGGTCTAGCAACGACCCGCCATCTGTTTAAACCTGCGCGGAGAGTGAAGGGTTGAGGCCTAGCGGCGGTTGATTAACCCTGTGACGAGGGCTCCTGCGAGGGCTCCGAGTCCGAAGGCGATGCCAGCGGAATAGAAGGGATTGTCCCGGACAGCGTCGCCCGTAGCTTTGGCACCTTCGACGGCTTTATCCCGAACGATGGCCGCCAAGTCTTTGCCACTTTCCACAGCGGAGTTGAGACCTTGACGTGCGGAGTCGACTTTCTCTCCAACATAGTTAGCGGCGGTGTGGGCCACGGAACGGACGTCGTCGGCAAGGGCTCCAATTTCGCGTTTAGGATCAAGGGTGGATGTATTCATGGTATTGATGTGTGTTAGTTGTTGTGATGATAGAACAGAAAATGTGTTCAGGGCGCATTATCCATGCAGTGGGAGAGGCAGCCAATGGGGTCTTCTCCTACTCCTGAGGGCGTGCTCACCACCCGCCAGCCTTCCGACGTAGTGATGATTAGTTAGGAATCACAAGCAACCAATGGTTATAACTCTCAGCCAGAATGCTGTAGATTGCTCTGGAGGACTCCACGATCTCTTGGTCCCGCTTGCTGGGGTCAGAACTTGTGGAACTGTTGCGCTTGCTATCATCGAAGATTTTAAGCATGGAGGAATGATCGTTGTGGGGGGGGGGGCGATCCTGCAACCGTGCGATGATCACCTGAAGTCTGGCGGAGATTGCTTTGCCGATCTCAATTCCGTCTGGTAGTGCCTGCTATAAGGTTTCGCTGCCTGCGGCTGCACGCCAGTCGGCAAGGAGAGCGAGTAGCTCTGTCTCCGCTTATAAGGAGATCGCAAATTGGCCTTAGCAACGTGGGGAATTGGTGCTGTGCGTCATTATCTCATGGGTTGAAACTTATGATCAGACGGTAGGTCCGCTCGCTTTGCAGTGATGGCGACCCGCGCATAGAGCACCGTGTGTGCCGCCATAAGCTGCGGCTACCGCTCCGAGCACAAAGGCTGCGAAATAGCAGAGGGAAAGCACCGCTAGCACATTAGCGGACTCTTCTGCCTTTGCTTTGGTCTTTTCCTCCAGCGCCTTCATGGCTGCCTCGGCGTCCGTCTTCACAGTTTGGTAGGAGACCATCCAGCCTTCCACCATCCGGGCGGCGTCTGGCTCGGTCATGCCTTGATTCTGCACAAGGAGAGCAATCACGGTCTTCTTGTTATTATCCAGGGCACTGTCCTCTCCGGTGAACAGTTTTGTGACCGCATAAGTCAGATCTCGTTTAGCGCGAATTCCATCCGCTACGGATCTGCCTGGGGGTGGCACACTCAGTCCTTCCTCCGTGTAACTACCGAACATTGTCTTGTTATTATCAGCTGTGTTCTTGGCTACTTCCGCTGCGCCATCTACGGCTGGTTTCACCGCCATGGATAAACCACCACCGACCATTTTGCCCAGTCCTCCTAGAGCCCAGCCTGCACTCGTGGTGAGCATAGCCACTGCCACAACAGTCCCCACGCACCAAACCATGAAGCCATGCAATCGCCCGGCTCTTTCACCAGCATTTCTCAGGAAACGGCCTGCGATCCAACCTCCTGCCCACAAGGATAAAACGGCGGTGATACCCTGAACGACAGCCGCCCCAGTTCCGAAACTGGCGATGGCATGGTCATTCGTGGTCGGAGTGAACATCGCCAAGCCCAAGCCAGCGCCCAGCATCATCAAAACGATTTGGATGGCGAGGGTGGCGGTGGTTCCAGCCAGGATAGCGCGCCAGCTGATTTTAGACGCGCAGGGCGGGACTTGTTTGGTTGCGGTTCGAGAAATGGAAACGGGTATGGACGTGCTTTGCATGGTAAGTAAATGTTAAGATTTGCTTTAGGACCGGGTTGTTAGTGACTATTCGTCATCGGTATCGCTCCCGACTCCAGTGGCATACAGTTCGCCCATGGCTTCTTGATTTTTCTCGAGCGCCAAATCGGTCAAAATGTCGTTGGTGGCTTTTTCTTCCTCAAGGATTTCGCTGATCAGTTCAGCGGCACTTTCGTTTTCCAACAGCAAGGCCCAGGCGTGCAGGGTGCCGTAGGAGGCGATCTCATAGTGCTCAACCTTTTGGGCGGCTGAGATCAGGGCGGCATTCAGGGCAATGCTTCCATCAAAGTCCGAAATCAAGGTCTCCGCCTCCTCCAAGAGTCCGACGGTGGCTTTGCAAGTAACTGCTTTTGGAGACCATCCGAAACACTCGAACACTCCCTCAAGATTCTCAATGTGCCCTTCTGTTTCGAGGAGATGATTTTCAAATGCTGCCTGTAATTTCTTGCAGGTGGCGGCTTTAGTCATTTTTGGTAGAGCCTTGGCGATGCGTTTTTCAGCATCATACATGTCTTTAAGTTGGGATTGAAAAAGTTCGATTAATGTTTTCATTTCAGATTGTATTTTGGTTATGTTGAGTCCTGGACCTGATGGCTTTTGGATTTTCCAGCATACAGCGTGAGCCCGCTTTGTTTATGGGGTCTATCCCCACTGCGAGCGAGATTCCACTCAAACGGTAGCGGCACGGCCCACTTCAAATGCGGATTCCTGACGTGGCTGACCGTCTGCTGCTCCACAGCCGGGTTTCACCCCATTGAGAAGTGAAGCTTTTGTGTGTAGTGTGCGCTCGCTGGTTGCAAAAGAAAATCAGCATAAAAACAAACTACCCACCCACATGACAACACTCGAAATCAAAGGCGACTGGAACATTATCAAAGGCACGCTCAAACAGAAGTGGGCTCAACTGACGGAAGATGATCTCCAATACACGGAAGGCAAGGCGGAGGAAATGATCGGCCGAATCCAAAAGCGAACTGGGGAGACCCGTGAAGCGGTGGAAGCAGCCCTCAAGGGATCCGGCAAGGATTGCAACTGCTAAGCACGCGTGGCTCGGGAATCGCCATCGGGCGATTTCCGGGGTTACGTTTTCCAAGAAGGCGACGCTTGTCTCAAGGCACTAGGGCAGGGAACGGCCCGATTACTTGGGGTTCTGCAACTACCTCCTTTGAAGTCCATTTTGACTTTCCCATGAAAAAGAAAACCATACCATCACCCAAGAAACCGCTCACGCCAGCCAAGCAGAAGATTGCGCAGGTGATGCATGAGTTCAAAGAAGGAGAACTTCACTCCGGCAAGACCGACAAAGTGGTCACGAACCCAAAACAAGCGATCGCCATTGCGCTTAGTGAGGCTGAACAGCTCATGCAGTCTTGAGTGTCACTGCGCAGGCTCGATACCGGCGCAATCCCCGATATCCGCCCAACTGAGGAACCAATTTCGACATGTTGCCTGAGAATAAAAAATCCACCGTCCACGGATCTGGAGAGGCGACTGCCTGCCAGATGCCCAGCGCCGATAGCGCGCAGGTGAGCGAGAATATCAGCGCTGTGCACGAGTTTTATGCGCGCGAAGAACTCAAACGCAGCGCCTCACAGCGACATGCTGAGAACATCGGTAGCTTCGTAGGGCGGCCTGCGTTTCTGGTCGTTATCCTGCTGTTCGTGGTCCTATGGATCGGTATCAACTTGGCTCTGCACCGCTGGGGTCGGCCCATGTTCGACGAACCGCCTTTTGTTGGGCTGCACGGCATCTTGGAGCTGGCTGCGCTGCTGACCACGGTCGTGGTATTGATCAAACAATATCGAATCTCCAAACTCAGTGAACAACGCGATCATCTGGATTTGAAGGTGACGCTGTTGATCGAACAAAAGACTGCCAAGCTGATTGACCTGATGGAGGAGTTGCGGCGTGACCTGCCCAACGTGAAAAAAAGACTCGACTCAGGTGCTGCCGTTCTGCAACAGGCGATGAGCCCCGAACGCGTGCTGGCGGCCTTGGACGAAGAAGTCATCGCTCCCGACGGTTCGATCTCGGCTTCAACGGCTGCTGCACCTGCTTTGGAGGTGCGTTAGGTTCGGCGCGCTTGGTCATGGCCGCTTTTCGCGTGACGACGCACTTAACCTTCCGATAGCGGTTAGAAGCTGAGGGATTTTGATGGGCTTCACGAGGTGCTCGGAGAATCCTGCGGCCAGGCTTTGGCGCACGTCTTCTTCCATGCCGAAGCCGCTCATCGCGATGCCGCTCAGCGGCTGAATGTCTTGCATTTGGGCCATCAATTCGTAGCCGTTGGCGTCGGGCAGGCCGAGGTCGCTGATGAGGAGATCGAAGGTCTCGCTCCCCGCCAAAACGAGGGCACTGGCGACATCACCAGCGGTGGTAACGATGAAGCCTTCCAGCGTGAGGAGTGTCTTCAACGCACGAGCAGTGTCCGCGTGGTCCTCGACGACGAGGAGGCGCAGTGAAGGCGTATCGCGAGGTGGGGAAGATGTGGGCTTCTCGGTGGCAGGGATTTCCATCAGGATGCCCGGCACTTCGATAATAAATGTCGCCCCGTGCCCGGTGCCTTGGCTCTCGGCGCAGATGCTGCCGCCGTGGAGTTCGATGAGTGCCTTGGAGATGGCGAGCCCGAGGCCGAGGCCGCCGAATTGCTTGGTGACGCGCGGGTCGCCTTGCTCAAAGGCATCGAAGATGCGCGGCAGGACCTCCGGCGGGATGCCCGGTCCGTTGTCGGTGATGCGGACTTCGACGCGGGTCGGCGACAGGCGCTGGCTGGTGATGTGGATGGCGCCCTTTCGCGGTGTGAATTTCACGGCGTTCTTGAGCACGTTCCACAGGACTTGTTCAAAGCGGGCCGGGTCCGCGTGGATGAATCCCGCGTCGTTGCAGAGGTCCAGCGTGAGCTGCACTTCCTGGCCGAGCACTTGCGGGCGGCAGATGGAGCACACATGTTGCACTGCGCCATTGAGGTCGAGCGGCTCGATGCGCAGTTCCAGCTTCCCGCTGGCGATGCGGCTGACGTCGAGCAGGTCGTCGATGAGCTTGGTCTCGATCTCGATGCTGCGGCGGATCATCGTCATGTCGTCACGCACATCGGTGCGTAAAGACGGGTCGTGTTCGAGGGCTGCGACCGTCATCAGCACCGGCGTGAGCGGGGTGCGCAGCTCGTGGCTGAGGATGGCGAGGAAGCGGTCTTTGCTGCGGTTGGCGGACTCGGCGGCTTCTTTGGCTTCGCTCAATCTCTGCGCGGCCTGTCTGCGCTCGGTCACGTCGAGATTGCTGCCGACGACCCATTCCGTTTTGCCTTCGAGATTGGCTCGCACGGTTTCGATAGCTTTGATGATGCGGACTTGGCCGTCGTTGGCACGGGTGATGCGGAATTCACGAGTGCTTTGTCCCTGCCGCCGCAGTGTGTCTTGCAGCACCCGCTCTTGTTCGGGGAGGTCCTCGGGCAGCACGGCGTTGCTCCACGTTTCGTAGGGGACGATGCCGCCTTCTGTCGGCGGCACGTCATACACGCGGAACATTTGTGTATCCCACCGGATCAAGTTGCTGATGACGTTCCATTCCCAGATGCCGACGCCGGTGGCCTCGGCAGCGAGGCGCATGCGCTCTTGGCTGGCCCGCAGCGCCTCGATGGAGCGCTGGCGTTCGGTCACTTCATGGAAATAGCAGACCACGCCGTGCTGGCCATCCGGCAAGGTCACGCGCTGGGTTTCCCACTCGTAGGTTTCTTTGATGCCGAGATCGTGGCGCAGCTCGGTGAAGGGCGGTGAAATGTAGCGTTCCCCGGTCTCGAGCGTGTGCCGGAAGACGTCTGCGACCTGGCCGCCTAACTCCGGTCCCCACAAGATCTTCACCACTTCGTCGAAATCGCGACCAATGAGCGGCTGCACGGAGCCGAAGGCCGGCATCGCTTGGGCATTCACCTGCGTGAGGCGCAACTGCGCATCCACAACATACGTGCCGATGGGGGCCTGCGCGATGAGGGTCAAAAATAGCGCCGCGTTCTGCCACAGCGACTCCTCGACCCGCTTCCGTTCGGTGATGTCGCGCGCCACTTTCGAGATGCCGACGATCGTTCCCGCAGCGTCCTTGATGGGCGACACCGTGATGGATACTTCCACCAGGCTGCCGTCCTTGCGCCGCCGCACGGTCTCCGAATGGCGCAGACCTTCCCCCCGCGCCACACGCGCCAGGATGTCGGCCTCCTCGTCGCGTCGCTCCGGCGGGATCACGCGCAGAATGGACTGCCCCACGATCTCCTCCGCGGAATACCCGAAGAGCGTTGCCGCGCCCTGATTCCAACTCGTGATCGTCCCGCACAGATCCTTGCCGACAATCGCATCCTGCGAGGACTCGACGATGGCCGCCAGCCGCGCCATGGCTTCCTCCGCCCGCTTGCGCTCGGTAATGTCGGAGGAGGTGCCGATGATTTCACGCACGTTGCCTTTCGCATCGCGAGAGAACGGAGTCTTGCGGCCACCGAACCAGCGCCAGGTGCCATCGGGGTGGCGCAGCCGGTATTCGATTTCCACCAACTCGCCATCGCGCGAACGGGCGAGCTGCTCGAAGTGCGCAGGCATCCGCAAAAGGTCATCCGGGTGCATGGCACGCGGCATGAAGGCGGGCCCCAGCTCAAGCACCTCCGCCACTGAATACCCCATGACGGTGGCGACCTGTGCATTAACCCAAGTGATGCGAAGGTCCGCGAGGTCCATAATGTAAACGACGCTCGGCGAGATGGTGATGACGCGCTGGAGGAAATGCTCCTTTTCGCGCAGCGCCTCCTCCGCCCGCTTCCGCTCGGCGATTTCCGCACTGAGCTGCTGGTTGATTTTCGCAATGCCCGGCAGCGCGAGCGCGCTGGGGAGGACCTTGAGCAGGGCGAAAACCGTCATCCACGAAACGACCGCCGTGACCAGCTTCACCAAGCCCGAGAGGCGATACCACGGATGCCAGAAAATCGTCGCCTCAATGAGATGGCTGAGCCCGCACGCGACGATGAAGACCGCGAAGAGCCAGAAGATCGGCAGGAAAGGCAGATCCTTCCGCCGCCGGATGAAATAAGCGAGGGTCAGCGGAATGGCCGCATACGCCCCGAAGATGGCGATGTCCGAAAGGATGTGCAGCCAGCCGTGCCCGTCAGACCATTGCCCGCAATGCCAGCGCGGTGGAAAGCCGCTCGTATCGAAGAGGTGCTGAAGGAAAGAGATCATGGTGACGAGGGTGGGCTGGGGTATCTCGGGAAAAGGCAATAGTCCGCCTGAGAAAAGAAGCCGGCTGTGGTTGCAGGGGCTGTTTTATGTTCAACGATGGGGAAAGTTACTTCGAGTTCAGGCCCTCGTCCTCCGCCAATGAGAGTGCCGCCATAGCGAGTTAGCAGTGAAGTTAGTTCGTCCCCGACCTCAGCAGCCATGCCGGGCAGGCCGTCCTTCCAATCTTCATTGGGCGCATGTTGCATTTTGAAGCGGTTGTGCGCTAAAGCTTCAGAGTCTGTTAGCAATTTGGAGCAATGAATTTCTGGAGGAGTTGCCATGGGCGGGCTTGGAATGAGAGCTTAGGCCCCCCGCAGAGCGATGCGCGAAGCGTGATGAGTCAGGGTGCAGAGACAAATCCATACCGATACTATCATCGCCACGCAAGACTGCGACGAGAAAATGTCTGTTTTTTGGAGGGCGGTTCGAGGTCGCTCGTCATTTCTAAACTCCGCTAGGAGGGTTGATGGATAATTAATTTCTCCAGCCGCTTCCATGCGACCGCGATTTTTATAGTCGGCCCGGACTCCATCGTCGAGCCCTCGCAGTAGGGTTTCACTCCATGTCCCTTGCCAGCTTCTTGTGCAAAAATCACCCGTTGGCTGCGACTCTCGCCGTTCCGGATCTGTGTTGCGGTGGCACCGGCTTTGACCGCGCCGAAAAAACCAAAAACCGAAATCCAAATCAACTAAACATATGAAATTAAAAACCAGTGCATTCACCCTTCTCGCCGCCGCAGCGCTTGGCACCACCTTCCTGCTGGCTGAAGATAAACCTGATTCCAAAGCCGCCGGCCCCAAAGCGGAGGAGATGAAGCAGAAAATGGAAGTCGCTGGCAAGCCCGGAGCGGCCCATAAAGCGCTGGAACCACTCGTCGGAGAATGGACTGCCGAGGTGCACTGTTGGTCGGCTCCCGGTGGGTCACGGATGGTGACCACAGGAACCGCTACAACGAAATGGGTCTTGGATGGGCGCTTCCTTCATGAAGATTTTACTGCCGAGTTCTTTGGCAAGCCATTGCATGGGATGAGCCTGATGGGTTACGACAATACCAAGAAGATGTTTACCAGCGTATGGGTGGATGACATGTCCACGGCTATAATCACCAGCGAAGGCCAGGCCGCTGAAGACTCCAAAATCATTACCCTTGAAGGCAAGTTCCATTGCCCGGAAACGGGGCGCAAAGACACGCCGATGAAGCAGGTCTTCCGCATCATCAGCAATGACAAGCACATCTTCGAAATGCACGACATGAGCAAAGGTGAGAACTCCAAGACCATGGAGCTCACCTACACGCGCAAGTAACCACCGGGGGATGCCAAAGCGGAACACAGCCGGGGCGGCTGTGTTCCTTTACATGAAGCCCCAGTCCCACCCTATCAAATCCTGAACCTTAAAGTAACTCAATGAACGCATCCCCGAATACCACTCTGCAACTCACCCGCGTGATCAACGCACCGCACGGCCGCGTTTATGCCGTTTGGACCGATGCCGCGCTGGCTAAACAATGGTGGGGGCCGGAAGGCACCACCACTCACGAACTCATCACCGACGCCCAAGTCGGCGGGACATTCCATTGGGTGTTCAGCACGACTGATGAGGACGAGGAAACCACCACCGAGGGCGTTTATCGCGAAGTGCAGCCGGGCGAAAAACTAGTTCTTACTTGGGTCGGAACTCAGGACATCTCACCAGACGCCCCTGAGAGTTTGGTGACTGTCAAATTCCACGAGAAAGACGACGCCACCACGGAACTTCGACTGACCCACGAAAACCTTCCCAGCGAGCAGTCGCGCGATAATCACGCGGAAGGCTGGAACAGCAACTTGGACAAACTGGAACAACTTTTCCCAAAGACCAAATAGCCATGAACACATGCGAAACCTGCGGGAACAATTACGACAAGGCGATGCAAATCACCATCGACGGCCAGTCGCACTGGTTCGACAGCTTTGAATGCGCCATCCACGCGCTGGCACCGACGTGTGCGCATTGCGGCTGCAAGGTGATCGGCCACGGCGCGGAGGCGAATGGAAAATTTTTCTGCTGTGCGCACTGTGCGAAGCAGTCCGGCGTGCGCGGTGTGGATGATCGCGTGTGTGGCAGCTTCACAGCGTTAAGCCGTTGAGCGCACATTTTTCAATCGAACATTTTCATCCGTCATGGAGACGGATGGGAACCCGCCAACCGCAAACCAAAGAAACCTACAAAACATGAAATCACTCATCGCAACTCTGTCTCTATTCACCGTGGCACTGACACTGTCGCTGCAAGCCGCCCCGAAGGACGAAAAAAGCCTGTATGAACGACTCGGCGGCGTCTTCGCCATCTCCGCAGTCGTTGACCGTTTTAGCGACGCGTTGGTGCAGAACCCGATCGTGGGAAAAACTTCGCAAAACCCAGCCCTCCGGGAATGGCACACGAAGAGCCTGGAAAGATTGCCCGGCCTCAAATTCATGCGGACCCTTTGGGTATGCGAGGTTACGGGCGGGCCGTTCAAATTCTCCCCAACCAAGCCGGGTAAAACTCATTTGGGGCTGGAGGAGGCGCATCGTGACCTCAAAATCTCGTCAGAAGAATTCGACGAGGTAGCAGCCGAGCTGGGCCGCAGTCTTGGCTTCGCCAAAGTTCCTGCGGCTGAGAAAGGAGAAGTCCTCGCGGCCTTCGCAGCGCATAAAGACGAAGTAATAGCCGGACACAAAACGAAGTGAGCCGCCAACGCATCTGAAATCAATGGACCTACCAACATCCATGAAAACCACACTCGTCCAACCCTACCTGGCCTTCCGTGGCCACTGCCAAGAAGCGCTCGAATTCTACCGCACTGTGCTCGGCGCAGAGATCGAGATGATGATGTTCTACAAAGACAGCCCCGAGCCGATGCCACCCGGCAAGCTCCCGCCGGGCTTTGAAGAGAAAGTCATGCACGCCAGCTTCCGCATCGGTGGCTCGACTGTCATGGCGGCCGACGAATGCGAGGAAGATGCGGGCTTCGGCGGCTTCTCCCTCATGCTCGCCCCGCCAACGGAAGCCGAGGCCGACCTCGCCTTCACCGCACTCGCTGACGGCGGCCAAGTGAAGATGCCCATGGCAAAGACATTTTGGTCGCCGCGCTTCGGCATGGTCACCGACCGTTTCGGCCTCCGCTGGATGATCGGAGTCACGGCATGCAAAGAGTAACGGTATTCATTCCCATCACAGACGGCCTCAATCTCACCTCTGAACATTCAAACCAAAAGCCACAAATAATACATGACAACAATCACCATACCCTTCTCAGGGGGGTGCGCTTGCGGCGCGATCCGCTACGAATCCACAGCCGAACCGGTTATGATGCTTCACTGTCACTGCCGTGATTGCCAACGATCCAGCGGAGGTCCGTTTTCGTCTTTCGTTATCGTGCCGACGGAAGCTTTCAAGCTCTTGCAAGGCTCACCGCGATTCCATGCCTCGCCCAGTGAGATGGGTGGTATGACCCGTCGGGGCTTTTGCACTGACTGTGGTTCGCCGATTGTGGTCAAGCCCGACGCAGTCCCTCAGTCTGTCGCGATCAGAACAGCAAGCTTGGATGATCCGAGCTGGTTTAGCCTGCAAGTAGATGTGTGGACATCAGACGCGTATCCGTGGGATCCAATGAATCCCGCGTTGCCAAAATTTGATAGGTATCCTCCGTCTGGAGATTCAGAAGTCCCGACCGCACCGTAACAATGTAACAATGTAGCCTAACTGACGGCTCACCAAAGATTGATGGCGACTAACATGCGACGTATGCAACGAATCTGGCAAGTAGTCACGACCACGGTGACAGCTCTGCTCCTGGGCACATCCTTCGCGCATGTCCTTGAGTGGCCCGCGAAGCTGAAATACGAGGGCGCACTCTACGTCCAGCTCCAGACTTCGCTATACGCTCACTGGGGGCCGCCGAGCGTCGGTGGATTCATTGAGCCGACGGCCATCCTCGCCGTGTTTATCCTGGCGTTGCTCGTCAGTAAAAACGGCGCGGCTTTTCGACTCACCCTGGTTGCAGGCGGTTGCCTGCTGCTGGCTTTTCCCGTGGTCTTCTTCTGGCGCGTTGCACCGGCCAATGCGGCCTTTTTGCAAGCGACCACCTCGAGCATTCTCCCTCCTGATTGGACTGCGTGGCGAACGCAGTGGGAAACAGGTCATGCATTGCGGTTTGTCCTCCACGGCATCGCTTTCGTTCTGATTGCCGTCTCGCTCACGGCCCAAGGACGAGAAACTCGGAGAACTGAAGTATGACGAAAGTGCTGCCTCCGCTGCCGCAATCAAACAAAGGAAACTCGATATGCTACTCAAAGACAAGAACGCAATAATCTACGGAGCAGGCGGCTCGATCGGAGGCGCAGTGGCACGCGCCTTTGCCCGCGAGGGGGCGACAGTTTTCCTAGCTGGTCGCACGCTCGCTACGCTGGACAAAATCGCCAAGGAAATCTCCGCTGCCGGAGGCATGGCTGAGACGGCACAGGTCGATGCTTTCAACGAGCAGTCTGTCGAGAAGCACGCCGCTGCCGTGGTCGCTAAGGCAGGCTGCATTGATGTCACTTTCAATGCCATCGACATTGAGGGCAGCATTCAAGGAACGCCGCTTATCGAACTATCGCCTGACGCCATCAGCCAGCCGGTCGGCAATCGTCTGGCGACAAACTTCCTGACCGCGCGGACCGCCGCCCGCCACATGATCGAAAAGCGATCGGGCGTGATATTGATGATTACAGCCACGCCAGCCCGAATGGCCTTTCCGATGACTGGAAGCTTCGGAGTCGAAGGCGCGGCCATCGAAGGCCTCTGCCGCTCCCTCGCGAGCGAACTTTCGCCACAGGGCATTCGTGTCATCTGCTTGCGCTCGGCCGGTTCGCCCGAATCTTTCCCGGAGACGACTGAGGGCGGAGCCCCGCTCGGCAAGAAGCGCGAAGCCATCGCGGCGGAGCTTGCGGAACTGACGCTACTGAAGCGAACGCCGACCCTTCTGGAAGTGGGGAATGTCGCAGCCTTCATGGCATCGGATTACGCCAGCCCGATGACGGCAACCGTCGCCAACATCTCCTGCGGCACGATCGTGGACTGACTCCTATGCCGACACCATCCACACTGGCTTAACCAACAAATACAAACCCACATGAAAAAGAAATCCAACACGCCAAGCAGCGCCTAGAAGACTTCGGACAAATCATCTAAACCGAGCGCGGCGGGGCAATTCATGATGCTAATGATCCCCGCCGTTTACCAAGGCGGTAAAAAAGTGGACCCGGGCTTTGAACCCGATCCGAAAAAAATGGAGGAAATGGGCAATTTCAATGAGGCATTGGGCAAAGCCGTTAAAATCATTTCACTCAACGGCCTGCATCCCCTGGCCACCGGCGCGCGCGTCGCTATCGGCAAAGGCAAACCGACCGTGACCGACGGCCCCGACATTGAAGCCAAGGAAGTGCTCGGCGGCTATTGGACCACAACGTTCAGATCATGAATATCGCATTAAAAGACACAGGCGCGGGCGATGTCTGTGACGAAAATTCGAAAATTTTCATGGCATTTGCTATTGGGCAGGGGGCGTTGCAGACTTCTTATGCGCCATCGGCGGCGCGTTCTAGCTCGCTAATGTTGATTTTGATCATCTTTGTCATCGCTTCCATTGCGCGCGCCCCAGCGGTCCTTGAGCCAACCACAGCCAACCTCCGAGCCGCCATTGGAGCTAGTGCCGCCCAGAGTCGGTCTATCTCGGCTTGGTCTGCGCAGGCGATCATGAACGAAACCGCCTCAGTGAACGAGAATCCGGGTGTGTTTGGGTGGCCAGCGCCCCCACCGACGTCGTGCCAGCACTCACTAGGACGGCGGTCATGAGACATAGCGGGCACATGCGTTTTATGGTCGCTCCTATTTTTGGTCTCGAAATCGGCCTCGTCCCAAATCTGGCGGATTCCGATCACGTCGCCCGGGTCCGCAGGGCAGCTTTGCGCCCATTTCACGAGTTCTTCTTTCGAGTTGGCCTCGACGTGTGGCACCCAGAGCGAAGGGTGGAAAGTCGATATGTGGTGGCGCGCCACCCTTACTCAATCCCAACCCACAACAAAGAAAAATAACATGCAATTCACGATGCTGATAATCCCCGTTTATCACGGCGGAAAAAGCGTAAACGCTGAGTTCATGCCCGATCCGAAAAAATGGAAGCGATGGGCCAGTTCAATGAGGCACTGGGCAAGGCCGTTAAAATCCTCTCGGTGGACGGCCTGCGTCAGTAGTGCGTCAGTTGTGCGTCGGCGTGCGGGTCCCCTTCGGCCAAGGCCAAGGCAAGCACAGCGCGGCCCTGGGTCGATATCGAGCACAAATTAGCCCGCGGTCCCTACCGAATCATTTCGCGCGGGCTCGCAGCACCAACCAGATCCCGAGGGACACCCCCACCGCAGCCATGGCCACTAGAGCGTAGTTTTGGGTGCGCTGGGTGAAGGCTTGGACATCTACTTTTAATGCCGCCGCTTCTTGCAGTAAATGGAAACGTTGACGCTCGCACTCTGCGATGAGGGCCTCCTTCCTGGAGCTTGGTGCCATCATGAGATGAAGGAGGTCAGGGCCGCCCGATCTTTGCCAAATTGGCTGCGGGTGGCGTTGAACGCTGGGATATTCTGCGCTGCAGCGGACAGGCGTTTCCAGAGGAAGAATCCACTCATCAGGTAAATCACAGTTAGGGTAATCAATGCCGCAATGGGAGCCACTTCCCAGAACAGCACCACCACGAGTGCGGTTAGCGTCATGCAGGCCAGCAAACCACAGAGGATAATTCCGCAAGCCAGAAAAACTAACTGCAGGAAACACTTACGCGCTTCCTGCAGTTCCAGCATTATCAGCTCAATCCGATTGGCTCCGATGGGCAGCAGCCTCCGGGCCAATTGCTTGGTCGTGGATACGAGCTGTTTCATGCTGACGGGGGAGGTGTCCATCTTTAGTCCGTTAGTCACGACGATAGGTGCACAGGCGGGTCGCCACGACAATCAGTGCCCCGACGCCGATGGCGATGCCGAGGACCTGGTAGGGATGGGCGCGGGCGCTGTCACAAGCGGACTTGGCACTGCGCAGGGCGCTGTCACGCGCATGGCTGGCCATGTCCTTGCCGCTTTCCAAGGCGCTGGACAGGCTTTTGCGGGCCTCGGCAACTTTGTCTCCCGCAACATCGGCGGTGGCGGAAAGGAGCTCGCGAGCATGGTCCGCGAGTGATTTGAGATCGTTACCGATGGCTTGAGTGGATAGGTTCATGGTGTTAGGTGGGGTTGGAGTTGGAGTTGGGTTTTGGTTCATGGTGAAATTGGGTTTTGGTAAGCAGGTGTTAAACCGTGACATAGCCGTAAGCATCAAGCGCTGATGCAACGGGCGGACGGGTGGCGGTGTAAACATTGCGCGCCTGGGCCGCACTGATGATTTCTTCACCCCGTGCGGCCTCGTTGGCTGCGTAGGGATGAATGGCTAAGAAAATTTGCCCCGCTTTGATTTTGTGGGCAAATTCGCTGGCCTCAGGGGACGGCAAGCCCAAGGTGATCAATCCGTCGGTAATGGTGTCGGGGCCGGACGTGTGCACCGTTTTGTGCATGGCCTCCTTGATGGGGCCTCCGGCAATGAATTGACCTACTCCGGGAATCGGCAGCGCACCCACCTCAGCAATCCAGCCGAGCGGCCCCCCGAGCAAGTTGTTGGAGTTGGCAGCCTTGGCTCTGCGCCGGTTGGTTTGATCTTGAAAGAGCACCGAAATGTCGTTCTTGAAAAAATAACAGTCCCGCAGTTGCTGCACCATTTGATTCGCAGAATCATGGGAGGGAGCGATGCAAAAAACAGTATGTGGTGACATGGAGTGAGGATGTAAAAGGTGAATCTAATGGGCTGGGAAGCCCAGTGCCGTGGCAGGTGTGCAGGGGGGGAAATGCGCCTGCCACGGCCAAGCCTAGGTCGGACATGAGGCTTGCTTTTGGGGGAAGTTCGGGAGGGCGGATCGTTGCGGATTCACCCTTGTGAACTCATTTAGGAGCCAAGGCCTCGGCCTTTTCCAAGTGGGCTTTGAGGACGGGAATCATCGTGCCGACCCATTTCTTGAGATCTGCATCCTTGGTAGATTTTTCGGTGTCTTCGAAATTGCTAATGCACTTCTTATGACCGCTGACGATTTCGGCCAGGAAAGCCTTATCGAAGTCATCACCGCCCCGCTGTTCCAGCTTCTGGATGGTCTCCGCATGGCCTGGGTCCAGCACGGCGGATAGTTCCACTCCCTTGGTTTTCGCCAGGGCTGCGAGTTGTGCATTGGCACCAGTATGATCAGTCACCAACATTTCTGCAAAAGTTTTGATGTCGGTGTTCTTGGCTTTCTTGACGCCTAGGTCGGCAATCTTAACCACGGCCATGCCGGCGGCGGCTTCATGTTTGACGAATTTCACATCACTGGCTGGCAGGGTATCCTTGTCGGAAGCTGTAGCGGTGGAACAAAGGGCGATCATCGCACACGACAGCGTGGCCAGAAAAGTTAAACGGGATAATTTCATGATTGTATGTTTTTTGGGTTTTTTGCTATTCAATAGGTTCACTAGCCGATGGCCATTGATCGAATAAGCCTCACGCTACAGCATCGGCGTGGGCTATTCCATGGGGTGAAACCCTCTCTTTACTTGGCTTTTGAAAGGTGGGGTTTTACCCCATGGCGCATTCACTTGAGGCCTCTGATATTTCTTTCCATTGAATCCCCCATTTGAAATCAGCTCATGAACTCAACCAAACTTGCTACTTGGTCAGGGGACTACCGCACCGCACTGCAACAGTTCCTGCAACAGTCCCAACCTCCCGTTCCAGCCCAGGCGCTGGAGCTGGGGAGCCGTGCGGCAGCGCTGGAGCTGGACACCCTGATCATGGCGAAACTCCACGACAATGCTTTGGCCTTTCTGCTGCCATCTGGAATGACCACAGAGCAACGGTTAAAATTGACTGAGCTTGCTGCGGTGTTTTTCCGGGAGACGCTCAGCCCTGTCGAGCAAACCCATCCGGCCGCCAAGGAAAGGCAGGCCGATTTAAACGAACTCCATGAAATTTTGGAGCAGCGCACGGCGGATCTCGCGGAAGCAAACCGTGCCTTGAAGGAGCAAACTGCCGAACGCCTCGCAGCCACCGACACCTTGAATCAAAAAAACCGGGAATCCAGTCAGCTCTTAACTGACTCTCGACTGCTGGAGGAGCAACTCCAGACCATGGCCAGGCAAATTCTCTCGGCCAATGAGGCTGAGCGCAAAAACATGAGCTTGCGCCTCAACGATGAACTGGCCCAAACTTTACTGGGTATTAACATGCGCATGTTGGCTTTAAAGAAGACGGTTACCCTGAACCAAGATAATCTGAACAAAGACATCGCTATTATTCAGCGCCTCGTCGAAGGTTCCGTAAAATTAATCAAGCAGCTCGCCCATGAATTTAGCGCCCCACCAGCCCGATAAACGCTCCAAACTCTCACTGTGTTACCAGGCGGCGTTGCAGGCTTATCTTGCCAGCGATCCTCAGGGCGACTTGGAAACTGCCAGGCATTTGGGACGGCAGGCGGTCGTGCTGGAGCTTGACACACTGGACTTGGCGAGAATTCACGAGATCGCTGTGCTAACCGTAGCCACGATCGCGGATGGAGCTCGGGGGACGGTCTTGGGCGCGGCCGCCCTGAGCAAATCGATCCTTGGACGGGCTGGGATCTTCTTCGCGGAGGCGCTGACGCCCATCGAGCAGACGCATCGAGGCGCCAGGGAAGCGAACCTCCATTTGAATCAAATCGTGAAGGCCCTGAGCCATCGGACGTTGGAACTAGCAGCTTCCAACGAGGAACTGCGGGTTGAAAATTTGCTGCGCAAGGAGATCGAGGATTCCCTCCGCGCCAGCGAGAAGGGAGCTGCCTCCTTACTAGCGCAATCGCTCACCATGCAGGAGGAACTTCGTCTGCTTTCGCGGCAACTGCTCTGCATTCAGGAAGAGGAACGTCGCAGAATCAGTCGGGAATTGCATGATGTTATTGCCCAGACGCTCACCGGAATCACGGTGCAACTCGCCACCCTCAAGACCAACTCCAATGCGAGCACCCAGGAGCTTCAGCAAAAGATTGCCCTAACCCAGCGCACAGTGGAGCAATCCGTCGATATCGTCCATCGCTTCGCTCGAGAATTAAGGCCCTCCGTGTTGGATGATCTGGGCCTCGTCCCCGCCTTGCAATCCTATTTGAAGACCTATTTGGAGGAAACCGGCATCCGGGTCAGCCTGGCCACGTTTGCTAAGATTGAGGAATGTGACAATGATCAGCGCACCGCGCTCTACCGCGTGGCTCAGGAGGCGCTCACGAACATTACGCGCCATGCCAAAGCGACGACCGTTGCCATCAAGATCAGCCGGGATGAAACTTGTATTACCATGACCATTACCGATGATGGCAAGGGGTTTGCCCTCCAGGACAACGGGTGCGCCAAGCCAAGCAACCGCCTCGGTTTACTTGGGATGAGGGAACGCATCGAAATGATCGGCGGCTCATTTTTCATTCAATCCACGTTGGAGGAGGGGACTACCGTCACGGTCGCCATCCCAACGGCTCCCTGCTCACACCCGCACCAATTACCTACCCAACCTAGCCTATGAACCCCATTACGATTGTCCTAGCAGAAGACCACCCGGACATCCGCAGTGGCTTGCAGGCCTTGTTGGAGGCGGAATCAGACTTCGCGCTCGTCGGCTCGGCGGAGAATGGCCGACAAGCGGTCGCCCTCGCCAGCAAACTGTGCCCTGATGTGGTGCTGATGGACATTGCCATGCCGTTACTGAACGGACTGGAAGCCGCCCGGCTCATTTTAGAGACGACTCCTTCCACCAAGATCCTCATGCTCTCTGCGCATGATGAGGATGCCTACATCGAGCATGCGCTGGCATTAGGGGCAGCCGGTTACGTCGTCAAAAAATCTGCGGCGGAACTCCTCCCCAACGCGATTCGCAACGTCCACCAAGGTGACGCCTTACCGAGACCCATCTCCACCACCATCAACCATGAGTGATATTACAATTCTATTAGCCGAAGATCACCAAATCGTTCGGGAGGGGCTCCGGGCATTGCTCAATTTGGAATCGGATCTTCAAGTTGTGGGGGAGGCTGAGAACGGTCGGCAAGCAGTGGCGCTCGCCCGCCAACTCCGACCGGACGTCGTCGTCATGGACATTGCCATGCCACTGCTCAATGGATTGGAGGCTACGCGCCAGATCCTGCACGCCGCCCCTGCCACGAGGATTCTCATTCTGTCAGCCCATGGCGATGATGGCTATGTAGAGAAAGTCATGGCACTAGGCGCAGCGGGATATTTGATCAAGCAGACGGCTGCCAGCGTGCTGCCTAATGCGATTCGTGAGGTGCACCGAGGGAAGCGCTTCTACAGCCCCAGCATTTCAAGTCGTCGCTTCCACCATCAACGCAAAGCCAAAGCGCAAGGGGATCTCCCCAAGGCTGGAGCAGGAGTGCTGACGGCTCGGGAAATGGAAGTGTTGCAACTAGTTGCTGAGGGCAAAGCGAATAAGGAAACGGCGGACGAACTCAAGATCAGTATTAAAACCGTTGAGAAGCACCGCCAGAAAGTAATGGAGAAACTCAATATCCACGACACTGCCAGCCTAACGCGCTACGCCATTGCCGCCGGGGTCATTGAAAGTAGCGTCCATATCACCATTCTCGAATAAAACCCGCATTCTACGCGCTCGCACGCATTCCTCCTCGCTTAGATTCTGGTCCGGGAGCATGGGGCAAAATCAATTTCAAATCGTTACCAACCCATTACTCCCTATCCATCATCAATAATCCCACTCCCGTTAGCCCAAGAGGTGATCCCTCCAAACCGTTGTCCCCCGACGCGCCTCCCTTCGGCGGCATGACCGAAATGCAGCGCAACGAAAATCTCCTGATCACCGGAGCCCTGCAAAAAGCCATCCTCAACAGCGCCAATTTCTCCAGCATCGCGACGGATGAGAAGGGGGTAATTCAACTCTTCAACGTGGGGGCGGAACGGATGCTGGGCTATGCCGCCTCTGAAGTGCTCAACAAGATCACTCCGGCTGAAATTTCAGACCCACAGGAAGTGATTGCGCGGGCTGAAGCCCTGAGTCTGGAATTGGGAACTAAGATTGCGCCCGGCTTTGAAGCACTTGTATTTAAAGCTTCCCGTGGGATCGAGGACATCTATGAGCTAACCTACATTCGCAAAGATGGCAGTCGGTTCCCCGCCGTGGTTTCCGTGACCGCCTTGCGCGACTTCGCTGAGGCCATCATCGGATACCTCTTAATCGGAACCGACAACACGGCACGGAAGCAAGTAGAAGCCGAACGGCAACATTTGCTGCACGTGCAGGCAGAGACAAATCGACAACTAACCGAAGCTAATGTGACCTTGCAGCTTAGCGAGGAAAAGCTCGCAGTCACCTTGAACTCCATTGGGGACGGAGTCATTGCCACCGATGCCGAGGCCCGCGTAACCTTACTGAATCCATTGGCCGAAGAACTCGCCGGCTGGACTCAGGCGCAGGCTAGGGGGCGTTTGGTCAGTGAAATCTTCCACGTCGTCAACAAGGAGACCCGTGAGTCCGCACTGATACCGGTGCTGGAAACCTTGGCTAAAGGCGTCATTCAAGGCATGGCAAATCATACGGTGCTCATTTCCCGGCAGGGCAGTGAATGTGACATTGCCGACAGTTGTGCGCCCATTCGTGACCGTGATGGATTAGTCATCGGAGCGGTGCTGGTCTTCCGGGATGTCACCGGAGATTATGCCGCCCAACAAGCCCTGCGGGACCAGCAGTTCTACACCCGCTCATTAATCGAATCCAATATCGATGCCCTCATGACCACCGATCCCGAGGGGATCATCACGGATGTCAATAATCAAATGGAGACCCTGACTGGTTGTTCCCGCGAGGAATTGATTGGTGCCGCCTTTAAAAATTACTTCACAGATTCCGTCCGTGCAGAAGCCGGGATCAAGCTGGTTCTCAGTGAAGGCAAAGTGACGGATTACGAACTGACCGCTCGGGCCAAGGATGGTCAGGAAACGATTGTTTCCTACAATGCGACCAATTTCCATGATCGGGATGGGGTGCTCAAAGGCGTCTTTGCGGCGGCGCGAGACGTTACCGAGCGCAAGCGCTGGGATCGTGTGTTGCACGAGAACACCCTGGAACTTGAAGCCGCCAAAGCGGTCGCGGAGAAAGCAAATTTGGCGAAGTCAGATTTCTTGTCCAGTATGAGTCATGAGTTACGCTCCCCGCTCAATGCCATTTTGGGCTTTGCTCAATTGATGGATTCCGACGAGCCGCCGCCCAGTGTCGCCCAGAAAAGCAGCATCGACCAGATTCTCCATGCGGGCTGGTATTTGCTGGAGTTGATCAATGAAATCCTGGATTTGGCAGTGGTGGAATCCGGCCGCCTGGCGCTTTCCTTGGAACCGGTTTCCCTGCCGGAGGTCATCCTCGAATGCCAAGCCATGATCGAACCGCAAGCGCGCAAGCGAGGCATCACCATGACCTTTCCCAAGTTTGCCAAGCCTTGTTACATCAAGGCCGATCACACGCGGGTGAAGCAAGTAATAATCAACCTCCTGTCGAATGCCATTAAGTATAATAACGCGGGCGGCTCCGTCACGCTAAGCTGCACGCCAAGCGACGAGAGCTTTATTCGTATCTGCGTCAAAGATACGGGAGTAGGGCTGTCCGCGCAGAATCTGGCGCAGTTATTTCAGCCCTTCAATCGATTAGGCCAGGAAGCTGGGGGCGAGGAAGGCACCGGCATCGGGCTAGTGGTGAGCAAGCGACTGGTGGAACTCATGCAGGGCCGCATTGGCGTGGAAAGCACCGTGAATGCCGGCAGCAACTTCTGGATTGACCTCGTGGCGGACAATGATCCTCACGCCGCCTACATCAAGGCCGCGCTGGCGCAACCCGTGGGGGCTCCGCCAACCACCGCCGTCCGCTCGCGACTCCTGCTCTACGTGGAAGATAATCCAGCCAATTTAAAGCTGATTGAACAACTCATTGCGCGTCGCCCGGACATGCGTTTGCTCACCGCCCAGAACGGGCAGGATGGCATCAGCTTGGCCCGCGTCCATCTGCCGGAGGTAATCCTCATGGACATTAATTTACCTGGTATCAATGGCATCGAAGCCATGAAGATCCTCCGGGCGGATCCGACCACCCAGCATATCCCCATTGTGGCTCTGAGCGCCAATGCCATGCCACAGGACATTGAGAAGGGGATTGCGGCGGGCTTCTTCCGTTATCTTACGAAGCCCATCAAAGTTCCGGAGTTCTTGGAAACACTCAGCATCGCGCTAGAAAACGCAGAACAGACGGCCCATGCGAAACAAGCGATCAACACCGACCGCGGCGTCAGCCAATAGCAAGCCAAGACTTATGAAAACAGCAAATAAAGTCTGGCTCACCCTGGCTGTTTCACTGCTGCTGGTTGCGGTAGGAACCATCGCGTTATTCCGGGCTTATCGGCAGATCGAGGGTGCCGCTGAGCTGAGGCAGCGGACGCACGTTATCATCAGTCAGGCCCAGGATTTGTTGTCTGAGATCAAGGATGCAGAAACCGGGCAGCGTGGCTATGCCATTACTGGTGACGAGGCATTTCTAGAACCCTATCTTAAGGTGCAAGGCGGGCTCCAGGAAAATCTAGAGGATTTGCGTCTCCTGACGATGATCCCGCAGGGTCAGGCCCATTTGGACGAAGTGAGGCCCTTGATAGCGGCTAAATTGACGCACATGGCAAAGGTCATTGAGCAGCGACGGCAGAATAACTCTGCGGCGGTGGTCGCTCTGGTCAGCAAGGGAGAAGGAATGGAACTGATGGACTCCATCCGTGAGCACATGAGCGCTTTCCATCAAATCGAGGAGGCTGCATTGGCTCAGCGTGAAGTTGAGTTTCAGGAAAAACTCCGCCACCTCCTAGCTACCATTGTGCTGGCCACTCTGCTCACGCTAGTGCTAGCATTGTTGTTCGCTTGGTTCACCTATCGGGACACTCGGCATCAGCTGAAGAACCTGGTTCATCTCGAAACCCTGCACCTACTCGGAGAGCAGAAGTTGTTGAGCCATCAACTGTGGCAGGCCAACGCGACCTTGCAGATTAGCGAAGAGAAGCTTGGCGTTACGCTAAACTCCATTGGTGATGCCGTCATCGCGACCGATGCGGATGCGCGCATTACCCTATTGAACCCCCTGGCAGAGAAGCTCACTGGCTGGACGCAAGCGGAAGCCCGCGGGCACCCGGTCAGCGAGATCTTTAACATTATCAATAAAGCCAGCCGTCGGCCCGCCACGATTCCTGTCATCGAGACGTTGCAACAAGGCACCGTCGTTGGCTTGGCCAACCACACGGTCCTAATTTCACGGACTGGCAGCGAGTGTGACATCGCAGACAGTTGCGCCCCCATTCGGGACCGCGAGGGGGCGGTGATCGGGGCGGTGCTGGTGTTTCGGGATGTCACCGGAGAATACGCGGCCCACCAGGCCTTGCACGACCAGCAGTTCTATACGCGCTCTTTAATTGAATCGAATATTGACGCCTTAATGACGACCGACCCTGCTGGAATCATCACCGACGTGAACCAGCAGATGGAAGCACTGACCGGGCGTTCCCGCACTGAATTGATCGGCACGCCATTCAAAAACTACTTCACTAATCCAGCGCTAGCAGAGGCAGGCATCAACCTTGTCCTTACCAAGGGCAAAGTGACGGACTATGAACTCACGGCCCGAGCCAAGGATGGGAAGGAAACGACCGTGTCCTATAACGCTACAACTTTCCATGATCGGGATCGCATCCTTCAAGGGGTCTTCGCAGCCGCCCGTGATGTCACTGAGCGCAAGCACTTGGATCGTGTGTTGCACGAGAACACCCTGGAACTTGAAGCCGCCAAAGCGGTCGCGGAGAAAGCAAATTTGGCGAAGTCAGATTTCTTGTCCAGCATGAGTCACGAGTTGCGCTCTCCGCTCAATGCCATCTTGGGCTTTGCGCAATTGATGGATTCTGACGAACCGCCACCCACCAGCACGCAAAAGGGCAGCATCGATCAGATCCTCCATGCCGGATGGTATTTGCTGGAGTTGATTAACGAAATTTTGGATTTGGCGGTGGTCGAATCCGGGCGCTTGGCACTTTCCTTGGAGGCGGTTTCGCTCCCGGAAGTGATTCTCGAATGCCAAGCCATGATCGAACCCCAAGCGCTCAAGCGCGGCATTACCATAACCTTTCCCAAGTTTGCGAAGCCTTGCTACATCAAGGCCGACCACACGCGGGTGAAGCAAGTTCTCATCAACCTACTGTCGAATGCCATTAAATATAACAAAACAGGAGGCTCCGTCACCCTGACCTGCATTCCCAGTGACGAGAGCTTTATTCGCCTCTGCGTCAAAGATACGGGAGTGGGACTGTCCGCGCAGAATCTGGCGCAGTTGTTTCAACCTTTCAACAGACTGGGACAGGAGGCAGGGGGCGAGGAGGGCACCGGCATCGGGCTAGTAGTTAGCAAACGCCTGGTCGAACTCATGCAGGGCCGCATTGGCGTGGAAAGCACGGTGGATGCAGGCAGTAATTTCTGGATTGAATTGGTGGTGGAAAATGATCCCCACGCCGCCTACATCAAAGCCGCACTGGCGCAACCCGTGGGGGCTCTGCCGACCACCGCCGCCCGCTCGCGACTCCTGCTCTACGTGGAGGATAATCCAGCCAATCTGAAGCTGATTGAACAACTCATCGCGCGTCGCCCGGACATGCGCTTGCTCACCGCCCAGAACGGGCGCGATGGCATTAGCCTGGCCCGAGTTCATTTACCGGAGGTGATCCTCATGGACATCAATTTACCTGGCATCAATGGCATCGAAGCCATGAAGATCCTCCGGGCAGATCCGACCACCCAGCACATTCCCATTGTAGCTCTGAGCGCCAATGCCATGCCGCAGGACATTGAGAATGGGATTGCGGCGGGCTTTTTCCGTTACCTCACCAAGCCCATCAAGGTGTCGGAATTCATGGAAACATTGAATGTTGCGTTGGATCACGCTGCCACCACAACCAAACCACCAATAGATTCATGAGCGCCACCATTCCCATCGTTCAACGTCCTCACGCTCAGCCCATGGCGCTAGTCGGATGGATACTATTATCCCTCTCGGCCTCGTTGGGAGGGGTGTTCATTTCCCTTGGGGAATGGTATGCCCGCCTCCATAAACCAACATGGAATCCACCCGCATGGGTTTTCGGACCTGCTTGGACACTGCTCTATGTGATGATGGGGGTGGCCGCATGGTTGATCTGGAGAGAAGGCGGGTGGCGCGAGCGACGACGCCCTTTGATATTGTTTCTCATACAATGGTTTCTCAATGCATTGTGGACACCGCTGTTCTTCGGTCTGCATCAGCCCGGGCTGGCCTTTGCTGAGATGGTCCTATTATGGCTGATGGTCGCACTGACTGTATTTGTATTTTGGCAAATTCGTCGCTCCGCCGGGCTCTTGCTGCTGCCCTATCTGGCATGGATCACCTTTGCCGCAGTGCTCAATTTCACCATCTGGCGCATGAATCTCTGAAGCGGGAGCGCAGCATCCACGGCGTCTAGCAATCGAAAGAAAATGAAGTAACCTGCATGAAAACTCCACCCTCCGCCACCCCGCCGCCAAAGGATCACCATCTTCGTTTCCATAAACCGCATAGTCATCTGAATCCAGTCTTCGGTCCAGATTGGTTTGCGCTCAAGGCCGAAGCCTTCGCTCGCTTTTTCGGCACGCCGTTATTCCTCGGCGCACAGACGTTAGCGGTTGCGATGTGGATCGCGCTGAATGCGTCCGGGGTCTTCCATTTCGATGTTTATCCGTTCATTTTGTTAAACCTCGCGTTCAGCCTTCAGGCAGCCTACGCAGCACCGCTCATTTTACTCGCCCAGACGCGTCAAGCAGATCGGGACAAAGCCCACGCTGAAGCAGATGCCCTGCATCGCGAGGATCTGGCCCAAACCAATGAAACACGTCTGATCCAAGCGGCTGAGCAAGCCGCTCTAATGGTAAAACTCCTGGAGCAAAACACCCAACTCACTGAGCTGACGCAGCAAATGACGGAACGCGTTGAAACCCTGACCAAGGAGCTACATGCACACGTGGTCAGGGTTGGGGGGAATGCATCCACTCCAAGTTCAGCAATCTAGCCCGCTCAGAAATTTGTGAGATAGGCTCGATAAAATCGTTTCGGCCCGGTGGCCAAATTGGCGGGATGCGTGAAGGACCAAGTGTCCGTGATAGGCGTATCCGTCGCGATCGTGGTCCAAATGTCGGTGTTCATGTCGGTGCTCGTTTGCAGGATTAATTTGAAGAACGGAGTGGTGTTGACGCTGACCGAGACAGCCCCTGCGTTCGTCCTCGACACTGCTGTGAATCGTGGATTACCAGGCGTCGGCAGGTCTCCACCATTGCCATTGAAAGTGACTCCCGCGGTAAACGCCAGCGCCCGCCCATTAATGTTACTGCTAGTTCCCATGGTAATCGCCTGATCCGCCATGATGGTTCCTTGGAACGAGGCAAAGGTGCCGATGACAGCCGAGGATCCAACCTGCCAAAAGACGTTGCGCGCCTGAGCTCCTCCTACTAGCAGGATCTTCATCCCGCTGACAAGCTGCAAATCGGCGGCACATTGAAAGATCCAAACATCATTAGCTCCACCAGTCAGGGTAAGATCGGCCCCAATGACCAGAGTCGTGCTGGTGATTTTATACAGACCAGGAACCAAGTTCAAGCCACCGAGGTTGCCCGACCCTGGATTCAGGAAGGGTCCTGAGGGCACCGGGGTGCGCCCCGCCGCCGCATTGTAAGCTGTCGTGAGATCTCCCTTAGCCGTGAGCAGCAACGCGGCATCAATGATGGATCCTGCTGGCCCCGCTGCATCCACCGCGTAGATGTGTCCATTTACCTGCGCCTGCGTTAGGTGAATGGCAGCTCCAGAAATGGGACTGGCTCCAACATCGCCATTGATAATACCGCCGCCAGTCGTTGTAATCGTTGCGCCCGCTAAAATTGTGAAATGAGCCGCTGAGCCCAGATCAATGGGGGCGGGACCGTCGGCTAGGAGTAATCCCGTCATGGCGCAGTAAGCCAGAGCGGGAGAAAAGAGTGATTTCATGGTTTGTATTTTTTGGATTAGAGAAACAAGGTAGTTCGAAACCTTACCCCAACGTGGGGACACAGGACCGCCAACACCTCCAAGCTACCACTGCGGCATGATCGTCGCTATGGGGTCTTCACCCACCAGGGATCGCATTGGGGAGTTGTGGATTAGTCATCAGAAGGCGGAGATCATTGTTGCCGCAAGGCATCAGGAAAACGTCAGCCAGCTGTGGAGCCAAGCCACCAGCGGGGCCGAAGTCCGGTTTTACAACCAAATCATTGATCGTATTCAGGATGCTTCATCCCTGCTCATATTCGGACCAGATGAGGCTAAATCTGAGCTGCTACTACGCTTGGAACTTTTATCTCCCAAGCGGCATTTCTGACCAGCGTATCCGGTCGAGAACCTACTTGGGGTGCACCCCATAGTCGCCTTTACAGGGTATGAAGTGGCAGCGCCAACAAAGGAGCACCTCTAAAGATTCGTTAGATAGGCCCGATAGAATCTCTTCGGCCCTGTGGCCTGGCTCGCGGGATGCGTGTAGGACCATGAATCCAAGCTTGGCGTGTCCGTCGTGACCGTGGTCCACACGTCCGCATTCATGTCCATGCTTGTTTGCAATATTAGTTTAAAAAACGGAGTGGTCTTAACGGTCAGGGACACCTCCCCAAGCGTGTTTCTAGAGATGTGAGTGAAGGATGGATTGGCGGGCGTAGGCAGGTCTCCACCATTGCCATTGAAAGTGACTCCAGCGGTAAACGCCAGCGCCCGACCATTCATGGCGCTGCTAGTTCCCATGGTGATTGCTTGGTCGGCCATGATGGTGCCGTTAAATGTGGCGAAGGTTCCGATGACGGCGGAGGTGCCAACCTGCCAGTAAATATTCCGCGCCTGCGCGCCCCCTGCGAGCAGCACGCGAATGCCGCTTCCCAATTGGAGGTCCGCCGCGCATTGGAAGATCCAGACATCATTGGCACCACCAGTTAGGGTCAGGTCTGATCCCGTTATCAAGGTGGTTCCAGTAAATTTATAAAGCCCAGGAATCAGATTTAACCCGCCAATGTTACCTGCTCCGGGATTTAGAAACGGTCCAGAAGGAGTCGGCATGCGCCCAGCCGCCGCATTGTAAGCTGTCTTGAGATCTCCCTTGGCTGTGAGTAACAGCGCGGCATCAATGATGGAGCCGGCCGGACCACCCGCATCCACCGCGTAGATGTGTCCGTTTACCTGAGCCTGGGTCAGATGAATAGCCGTTCCGGAAATCGGGCTGGCCCCAATGTCCCCGTTAATAATGCCACCACCGGTGGTAGTGATGGCCGCACCTGCCAGGATGGTGAAATGAGCCGCTGAGCCCAGATCAATGGGTGCCGGGCCATCGGCCAGGGCGATTCCCGCCAAGGAGAAACTTAGAGCCAAAAATAGTGATTTCATGAGATTGGTGTGGTGTATGGTGAGTGGGGGCAGTTAGTTGATTCGATCAAGTTCCAACAAATGCGTGCGGAGCGGAGGCAGCAGTTCGTTTCCGATGATGATTTTTGCAGCCTCCGGCATCTCGGGATTGGCCAGGGCTGCTTCATATTCGCTGACGCCGTGCTCCTCACCGCGTTTCAAGATTGCCAACGCCGGGGATTCACCGATGAGCGCAGCACCCGCCTCCAGGACCATCGCAAAATCTCCCCAGAGACCGGATTCCGTGGAAGGATCCCCGCCTGCGTCTTTGACGAGTCTGCGCAGTATGGTTGCACTAGCGAGATGATCCTTCCGGATGGTGTTCAAGCAACCCATGCGGGCATCCTCGGGAAATTTGTGGATCGCTTGGCTGTAGGTCTCAATAGCGGCCAGTTCACCCCGCAGGAGTGAATCGCAGGTGGCAATCGTTTTATCGTGAATAGTCATGAGGTTGGGATGGTTTACTCTGGCCAGCCGGCTGGAGAATTCGATTACAATACTCCGCGCCCCGCACGATCCTATGGGGTGTAACCCGACCATGACGACCCCGCTGAAGGAATTGGGGAGATCACCCCATGGCAGGAACGGACGCACTATGGCTTAATGGCACCCATGAACACGAACATCGGACTTTGGATAAACCATCAGAAAGCAGAAATCATCGTTGCTGCCAAACACCAAGAGCAAGTGACCGTGCTCTGGAACAAGGCCAGCACCGAGCAACGTGGTCCATCCGCCCGTAAGCTGGCGCAATTTTATAAGGAAATCATCGCACAGATTCAAGACGCTTCCTCCCTGCTAATTTTCGGGCCGGATGATGCTAAGTCAGAGCTGCAACTGCGACTCGAAATCCTGCGGCCCAAGGCGCGCACAGTCAACGTGGAGGACACTGCCATCATGACCGCACGGGAAATCATGCTGAAGGTGCGTGGGCACTTTCGGTCAGCTTACGAAACGGTGGAGCAGTTTGGGGTGAACACCCCATAGCCGAAAGCGACGATCCTCCGCACAGTCCCATAGGCTTAACAAAAAAAGATCCAACTTATGTCCCACCAATCCACCGTCGCCATCTATCACACTCACGCCGAAGCAGAATCAGCCGTCAAAGCACTGGAGCATTCCGGCTTCGACATGACCCAACTATCCATCGTGGGCCAAGGCTATCACACGGAGGAAAATGTGATTGGCTACTACAACACCGGAGACCGCATCAAGGCCTGGGGCAGCGCAGGAGCCTTTTGGGGCGGCATCTGGGGGCTGCTGTTTGGTTCCGCTTTCTTCATGATTCCGGGCGTCGGCCCCCTGTTTGTGGCTGGTCCGCTTGTCAGTTGGATCGTTGGCGTGCTGGAGGGCGCAGTCGTGTTAGGTGCGGCCGGAGCGCTGGGAGCAGGACTTTTCAGCATCGGCATTCCAAAAGATAGCATTGTGCAATATGAAACGGCCCTCAAGGCCGGGAAGTTCCTCGTCATCGCCCACAGCACCCCGGAGGCCTTGGCTCAGGCCCGCAGCATTCTGGAAGGTTCCGCACCAGATACCCTCCATCACCATTCCTAAGCCATGGCCATGCGACTCACCGCGCAGGATGTCTTGGACCGCTGGGAAAATGAAGGCGGCTCAAAAATGCCTAAATCAAATCAACCAACTACAATTATGCTATTCAACACCAAAGATCTAAAGGGCACAAAACTCCTCGCCACCAATGGTGAGATCGGCCACATCCACGATGTTTATTTCGACGATCAAACGTGGGAACTTCGCTACCTGGTGGTGGACACAGGGGGCTGGCTAACCGGCCGCCAAGTGTTGCTCTCCCCACAAAGTTTCGGCAGCTATCACCCTGAAACCGAAACGCTGTGCATCAACTTACTGAAGCAACAAATCGAAGCGAGCCCGCCTACCGAGTTGCACCAACCCGTTTCCCGCCAATACGAGGAGGCTTACTACCGCTACTACGGATGGCCAGCCTATTGGAATGGCGATGCCTTGACTGGGCTGGGCGCTTATCCCATCCTACTTCCGCCCACAGATGCAGAGATTGCAGTCCGCAAACAACAGGTGAAAGACCGTGAACTGCATTTGCGCAGTGCCGACGCGGTGACAGGCTATGCGATCGAAGCCATTGACGGCACCATCGGTCACGTTAGTGGATTTCTGCTGGAAGAACGAGACTGGCGCATTCACGACGTCGTGGTGGAGACCGGGCATTGGTATTCCGGCAAGGAAGTTCTCATTCCTACAGAGGACATCAAACGCATCAGCTATGATGATTCCAAGGTTTTCGTCACCATCTCACGAGAGCAGATTAAGCACACCGCCAAGCATCATGAGGTCAAGCCTGCGATTACTTCAATTTAACGCCACCCTGCTATGAAAACTGAAGTTTCACCATCCGGTCACATCACGACAAATGGCATCGGTATTGGCACTGTTAGTCCTGAAATGGTCCGGCAGCGCGCCTCGGAATTGGCCGTCATCAATGGGCGTGCCATTAACGACGCGTGGCCCAGTGATCTGGACCAAGCGCAACGAGAGTTGACCGGAGCGGGACCGGATGATGAGCCAACGGATATCATTAGCACAGAGCCGGAAGCTGATGCGTGGAATCCTGTCCCAGGCTCGGTCGGGCATCAAGTGCCTGATGGCAGTGCGACTGACGAGGAGGAATGGCAAGTGGACAGCGTTCGCCTTGTCGAAGAAGGCATTGCCGAGGCAGAGCATGATCAAATGGTGCGGGCCATGGAGCAGAAAACTCGGGACAATACCGAATAGGCACTAACCGTTCCAAGTGTGATGGCAAGCGTGCATGTGCTGACGTTAAATGCAGGTTCCTCCAGCATCAAATTCGCCATTTATGATTTGGCATTTCTTGTGACGCCCTTGCTCAGTGGGCAAATTGAGCGCATGGGATTTTCCGATACCTCCTTCACTGCGCAACGCCCTTCCGGCAAAGCGCTGAGCATGGAAGCGATTTCTGGTGACGGCCCCGCATTGATTCAAGCCCTGCTCGGTTGGTTGGAAGCACAGCCGGAATTTGCTGATGTTTCAGCAGTCGGGCATCGGATAGTTTTTGGCCAACAGCATACGGAATCCGTTGTAGTCACGGAGGAACTCTTAGCCGAGTTGCAAGGCTACGCGCTAAATGATCCAGAACATTTGCCGAAGGCACTGGATCTGATTTCAGCGCTTGGCCAGCGCCACCCTGATATCCGGCAGGTAGCCTGTTTCGATACCGCATTTCATAGCTCCATGCCTCGCGTCGCCAGAATGTTGCCGATCCCACGTCGCTTTGAACAAAAAGCTGTGCAGCGTTACGGCTACCATGGAATCTCGTT
This sequence comes from Verrucomicrobiales bacterium, assembly GCA_031411295.1. Classification (GTDB taxonomy): domain Bacteria; phylum Verrucomicrobiota; class Verrucomicrobiia; order Verrucomicrobiales; family V1-33; genus JAGNEJ01. Next base: position 67,503 of record JANOAV010000083.1, read on the forward strand.
TGCTTATCTCATGGAGGAACTCGCTAAGCTGGGCGATCCCGCCGCCAAGAACGGCCGCGTGATTCTGGCGCATCTTGGCAGTGGGGCCAGTCTGGCCGCAGTGCGAAATGGCAAGAGCATCGACACTAGCATGAGCTTTACTCCCGCAGCTGGGTTGATGATGGGAACGCGCTCGGGCGATTTGGATCCTGGGCTGATTACGCATTTATTGAGGACGGAGCATTTATCCGCCAACCAGTGGAACGCGCTGGTGACGCGAGAATCTGGGCTCTTGGGGGTATCAGAAACGAGTTCCGATATGCGCGATCTAATTTCACGGGCAACCACCGATGAACGGGCTGCTGAAGCCATTGCGTTGTTTTGCTATCAAGCCAAGAAGTGGATCGGAGGCTATGCCGCGGCCTTGGGTGGCGTGGATACGTTGGTGTTTGCAGGCGGAATAGGCGAGCACTGTCCCAGCATTCGCGCGAACATCTGTGAAGGTTTGGAGTTTCTTGGTATCCGCCTTGATCCCAGCTTAAATGCCGCATCCGAGAAGATCATTTCAGATGGCGAAATGCAGTCAATGGTGCGGGTCATGCACACGGACGAAGAACTCATGATGGCGCGCGAGGTTTCCGAACTGTGCGGGATGAACCCCATTGCGAAGTAGGGATACACCCCATCGCAATCCAGGAAGCTTAGCGCCACGGTGCCATGCCTCAACGGCTCCCGCTGTCTAACTGATTGCGCATCATCCATTTCCCCTACCAGAACCATGAGTTATCAGACCATCAATCCCTACAACGGAGAACTTCTGCAAAGCTTCGAAGAACTTACCGACGCACAACTGGAAGCCGCCCTGGCCACGGCTCAAGCCTGCTTTGAACAATGGCGGGAAACCAGTTTCGCTGAACGAGCCAGCATCGTCGCGAAGGCTGCTGTGCTCTTGCGAGCGCGGGAAGATGAGTTCGCGAATCTGGCGACGCTGGAAATGGGGAAACTCATAGCCCAAGCGCGCGGTGAGGTTGCTTTGAGCGCAGATATTCTGGATTACTACGCAGCCAATGCCGAGCGTTTCCTCGCTAGCGAGAAACTTCACCCCAGCTCAGGTGAGGCCATCATTGAGAGCAGTCCATTTGGCGTGCTGTTCGGAGTGCAGCCGTGGAATTTTCCCTTTTATCAATTGGCACGATTCGTTGCGCCCAACCTCATGGCAGGAAATGTGGTGGTGGTAAAACACGCCGGTTGCGTGCCCCAATGCGCCATCGCCTTTGAAGGCCTGTGGCGGGATGCAGGAGCCCCTCCAGGCGTTTATACAAATTTACTGATCTCCCACGATCAGGTGAACCAAGTGATCGACGATCCGCGCATTAAGGGAGTGGCTCTAACAGGAGGGGTCGATGCGGCCCGCGGAATTGCCTCCCGGGCCGGAAAGAATGTCAAGAAGACCACGATGGAACTGGGCGGCAGCGATGCCTTCATCGTCTTGGAGGACGCTGATTTGGAAAAATCAGTAACGTGGGCCGTCTGGGCGAAAATGAATAACACCGGTCAGTGTTGCGTGGCCGCCAAGCGTTTCATCGTTGTCGAAGCCGTGGCGGATCGCTTCCTGCATATGTTCCGCACCCTGCTGGCAGGTTTGCAGGCAGGCGATCCGATGCACGACTCCACTACGCTGGGGCCGCTCTCCACCGAATCTGCTCTGGAGCAACTGTTGGAACAAGTAGCCGCTGCCGTGCGGAACGGAGCCAAGCTTGTGCTCGGAGGGAAGCGCCTGCATCGGGCAGGTTTTTATATGGAGCCAACCATTCTGACAGACATCGCACCTGACAACCCAGCCTATCGCGAGGAATTCTTCGGACCCGTGGCATTGTTCTTCCGGGTGGCCGATGAAGCAGCCGCCATCGCCTTGGCGAATGATTCGGATTTCGGTCTTGGTGGCTCTGTTTTCACCAATGACGCAGCCCGGGGACGACGCGTGGCCAGCCGCATTGATACAGGGATGGTTTTCATCAATCACCCCACATGGACCTCCGCGGAACTACCTTTCGGCGGGATCAAAAATTCCGGCTATGGCCGCGAACTGTCCAGTTTGGGCATTCATGAATTTGTTAACAAGAAACTGATCCGCACGGAATCCATTGATGCTCCAGCCTAACTGTCCTTCCCCCAACCTAATCTACATGAAAATCAAATCCTACGCTGCCAACTCAGCCGCTAAACCCCTCGCACCCTTTAACTTCGAACGGCGCGCACCTGGCGATCACGATGTCCAGATCGAGATCCTCTTTTGCGGCGTTTGCCACTCAGACGTGCATACTGTGCGGAACGAATGGCAGGGCACTACTTACCCCTGCGTCCCAGGGCATGAAATCATCGGCCGCGTCATCAGCGTCGGAGCACACGTGAAGAAATTCAAAGCAGGCGACATCGCTGGCGTTGGTTGCCTCGTGGACTCCTGCCGGACGTGCGGAAGCTGTGAGGAAAACCTGGAGCAGTTCTGCGAGAAGGGAGCCATCTTCACCTACAACTCACCCGACAAACACAGCGGCGGCGTGACTTTTGGCGGTTACTCGGAGAGCATCGTGGTGGATGAAGCCTTCGTGCTGCAAGTGCCCAAAAATCTGGATCTCGCTGCCACGGCACCGCTGCTTTGCGCTGGCATCACGACTTACTCACCTCTTCGGCATCACGGTGTCACGAAAGGTCAAAAGGTCGGCGTTGTTGGCCTCGGCGGACTCGGGCATATGGGCGTGAAACTGGCGAAGGCTCTCGGTGCGCACGTCGTGGTCTTCACCACGTCGCTGAACAAGGTGGACGATGCGCTGCGGCTCGGTGCCGATGAAGTCGTTCACTCCAAAGACGAGAACGCGATGAAAAAGCACCTCAACAGTTTCCATTTCATTCTTGATACCGTGGCGGCAAAGCATGACATCAACGCCTATCTCATCCTGCTCCGGCGCGATGGCAATCTCACGCAGGTCGGCGTGCCTTCCGAGCCGCTACCCGTGGATGTCAGCAACCTCATCTTCGGCCGTCGTAACTTCAGTGGATCACTCATCGGCGGACTCAAGGAAACCCAGGAGATGCTTGATTTCTGCGGGCAGCACAACATCACCTCCGACATCGAACTCATCCCGATTCAAAAGGTGAATGAGGCTTATGACCGGCTGGTGAAAGGCGATGTGAAATACCGCTTCGTCATCGACATGGCCTCGCTCAAGCAAGCTCCGTAACCCAATCCACCTTATGACCACGACCACCAGCCGCGAGATACGCCTCGCCTCACGCCCCACCGGCGTTCCCACAGCCAGCAACTTCACGATTGCCGAAATCGCTCTGCAGCCGCTGCAAGATGGGCAAGTGCTGGTGCGCAATTTATTCATGTCCGTCGATCCCTACATGCGCGGTCGCATGAATGACCGAAAGTCGTATGTGCCACCCTTTGAGATTGGCAAGGTGCTCGAAGGTGGGGCCGTGGGCGAAGTGATCGAGTCGCGCTGTGGCGAATTCAAAGTCGGTGATGTTGTCACGTCCCGCTATGGTTGGCGGGAGGCCTTCATCGCAGCACCCAAGGAGCTGCATGCCGTGAATAAAGCTGCGCAACCACTATCGGTTTACCTCGGCACCCTCGGCATGACGGGCATGACAGCGTGGGCCGGATTGACGATGGTCGAGGTCAAAGCGGGCGATGTGATCTACATCTCAGGCGCAGCGGGTGCCGTCGGCAATATGGCGGGTCAGTTGGCGAAGTTGCGTGGTTGCCGCGTGATCGGTTCCGCTGGTTCCGATGAGAAGGTGAAGCACCTGCTGGAGGAATGTGGATTCGATGCTGCCTTCAACTACAAATCCGGCCCCGTGCTGGAGCAACTGAATGTCGCAGCCCCTGATGGCATCGACGTTTATTTTGACAACGTTGGCGGTGAGTCTCTTGAAGCCGCGCTGTCAGCCTTGCGGGTGCATGGTCGCATCATCGCCTGCGGTGGCATATCTGGTTACAACGACGAGAAGCCCAAACCCGGCCCGTCCAATCTCTTCAACATGACGACCAAGCGCCTCACGATGAAGGGCCTGATCGTAGGTGACTGGCTCGATCGCCAAAGTGAGTTCGAGCAGGAAGTCGGGGCTCAGTTTCAAGCCGGCAAGCTGAAGAGCGTGGAAACCGTGGTGGCGGGGATCGATCAAGCGGCGGAAGCATTCATCGGTCTCTTTAACGGCAACAATGTGGGCAAGATGGTGGTCAAATTATGATCCTCGGGCCGCACCCAAATTATTCTCCAAATCCTTAACCCAAACTCTCCCCATGACCAAGAATGCAAAACATTATCTCATCGGCGGCGGTATCGGATCCATGGCGGCCGCGGCCTTCATGATTCGCGACGGAGGCGTGTCTGGCGACAACATTATCATCCTCGAGGCGAACCCGTTGATGGGTGGAAGTCTCGATGGAGCGGGCGATGCTGAGCAGGGTTATTCGCTGCGCGGTGGACGCATGCTGACCACCGACAACTACGAATGCACGTGGGATCTGTTCAAAACGATTCCTTCGCTCGCCTCGGCCGGTGTGTCCGTTTATGATGAAACCGTCTCGTTCAACGAGAAGCACAAAGCGCATTCAATGGCTCGACTGGTTGACCGCCGACGTGCGAAAGTGCCTGTCACCTCGATGGGATTCTCCATGCAGGATCGCATGGAGCTGTTCAAACTCAGCCATGCGGAGGAAGCAGCGCTGGGTGGCAGTGCCATTACCGATCATCTTTCCCCCGAATTCTTTGAAACTGAATTCTGGTTCATGTGGTCCACCACCTTCGCCTTCCAGCCCTGGCACAGCGCGGTTGAATTCAAGCGATACCTGCTGCGTTTCATGATGGAGTTCACGCGCATCGAAACGCTGGCGGGCGTGAAGCGAACCATCTACAACCAGTATGATTCGCTGGTGCGGCCCTTGCAAACCTGGCTGCAAGCCCACGGTGTGCACCTGATCACTGATTGCAAAGTGTTGGACCTGAGCCACCAGTTAAAAGATGGGGACTTTACCGTTACCAGCATCCAGTGTCTGCGGGCAGGAACGATCGAGGCTATCAAGGTGAATGAGGGCGATCTGGTCTTTCTGCAAAACGCCTCCATGACAGACTCCTCCAGCCTCGGCTCCATGACCAGCGCGCCCAAACGGCTGACCAAGTCCGATAGTGGTGGCTGGACCCTTTGGGAGAAGCTGGTGGAGGGACGACCGCACTTTGGCAATCCGGCGGCTTTCAATAGCTGCGTTGCGCAATCCGTTTGGGAATCGTTCACGGTGACACTAAGGAACCCGGCGTTCTTCGATTTGATGAACCAGCTCAGTGGCAACGAGGCCGGCACCGGCGGACTTGTCACCTTCAAGGATTCCAACTGGATGATGTCCATCGTGCTGGCGCACCAACCCCACTTCATTAACCAACCTGCCGATGTGCAGGTGTTCTGGGGATATTCGTTGTTTCCGGACCGGATCGGCAACTTTATCGCCAAGCCCATGTCGGCGTGTAATGGCGCGGAAATCCTGCAGGAACTCTGTGGCCATCTGCGCTTTGATCCGGAGATCATCGCTGCCGCCAACTGCATTCCATGCACCATGCCCTACATCACCAGCATGTTCATGCCACGTCAGCAGGGCGACCGACCACTTCCGGTGCCTGTTGGCTCGAAGAACTTCGCCTTCATCAGCCAGTTCGTCGAGATCCCGGATGATGTCGTCTTCACCGTCGAGTATTCAGTGAGGGCAGCCCAGATGGCCGTCTATCAATTGCTCGGTATCGACTGAGAGGTTCCGCCCGTGACCCGACACGACAAATCGCTGCAAGTGCAGTTCGAGGCGCTCATCAAAGCATTCAAATAAATCCTTCCCCCCGAATCCCCAGCAAACACTAACCACCAACACCATCATGCACCATACCTATCAACAAATCGAACTCACCGGCACCTCCAGCAAATCCGTGGAAGATGCCGTCGCCAGAGCCATTAAGCACGCCCATAAATCCGATAAGCACCTTGGGTGGTTTCAAGTTATCGAGACTCGTGGACGCTTGGAAGAGGGTAAAATTATTGAGTGGCAAGTGACGGTGAAGATCGGCGGGCGTGCTACGGAGTAAAGATGTGTCCTCTCCTGAGAAGCCAATCTAGCTAAGATGGGCGTCATCCTCGCAATCCTTGTTGGCATGGTAGTTTTACGGCTCTGCTACCTTGCTGGTGAGGGAATGCTTCATGCCGCAGTGTCTGGCTTCTTCAGCATGGCACGGGAGTCAGGCGCTGGAGCCATCGCCACTGGTGAACTGATGCGCTTCTTTGCTGAAGCACCGTGGTTTCCCATATCGCTCTTGCCGCGTCATGGCGTGCATTGGATGCCCGTGGATACGAATAAGCGCACGTAGAAAATCAAACATGAAAACAAACACTCTCACGCCCAACCTGCTTTACAAATTGGACGCCTATTGGCGGGCAGCGAACTATTTATCTGTGGGGCAAATATATCTCTGCGATAACCCACTGCTGAGGCGACCGCTTTCGCTCAGCGACGTGAAACACATGCTGCTGGGGCACTGGGGCACCACGCCAGGGCAGAACTTCATCTACGTGCATCTGAATCGGATCATCAAAAAGTATGATCTCAACATGATCTACATTTGCGGCCCGGGTCATGGTGGGCCGGTTGTTACTAGCAACACGTATCTTGAGGGCACTTACAGCGAAGTTTATCCACACATCAAGCAGGACGAATCCGGGCTGCAGAAGTTCTTCAAACAATTCTCCTTTCCCGGCGGCATCCCCAGCCACGCCTCGCCAGAGTGTCCTGGTTCCATCCATGAAGGTGGGGAGTTAGGCTACTCGTTGAGCCACGCATTTGGTGCAGTGTTCGATAACCCTGGTCTCATCGCAGCCTGTGTCATAGGCGATGGAGAAGCAGAAACAGGCCCACTGGCAACGGCCTGGCATTCCAATAAATTTTTGGATCCTATCACCGATGGAGCCGTCCTGCCGATCCTTCATTTAAATGGTTACAAAATCGCGAATCCAACGTTGCTGGCTAGGATTACACGTGAGGAGTTGGATCAACTGTTGCGCGGCTATGGCTGGTCGCCCTATTTCGTCGAGGAAGAAGCTAACGACCTCATGCATGAAGCCATGGCGACGACGTTGGATAACGTGATTGAAGAAATTCAACGCATTCAATTGGAGGTCCGTGCGCGTGGCAGTAAAACGCGACCCCGCTGGCCGATGATCGTTATGACCTCGCTCAAAGGCTGGACGGGACCGGAAGTTGTGGACGGCAAGCAAGTGCTGGGAACGTTCCGCTCACATCAGGTTCCGCTCTCCGATCCTGCTGCACACCCAGAGCATTTGGCCCAATTGGAAGGCTGGTTGCGGAGTTATCAGCCGGAGCAACTCTTCGATGAGTCCGGGAAATTACGCGCCGATCTAGCAGAATTAGCACCCGCAGGAAATCAGCGCATGGGGGCCAACCCACACGCTAATGGGGGACTGTTGTTGAAAGATTTGGAATTGCCGAATTATCGTGATTACGCCGTGACGGTGACGATTCACGGAGAGCCTGGAATTGGCGACACGCGCGTGCTAGGCAAATTCTTAAAGGATGTGATTGTGCAAAATGAAGCTCATCACAATTTCCGAATCTTTGGCCCGGATGAAACTTTATCCAATGGCTTGGGGGCGGTGTTTGAAGCGACGAATCGCCAATGGGATGCAGCCACTGTGGCTGGCGATGAATTTCTGGCACCCGCCGGACGAGTGATGGAAATGCTGAGCGAACACCAATGTGAAGGATGGCTGGAAGGTTATTTATTAACCGGTCGGCATGGTTTGTTCAATTGCTATGAAGCTTTCATCCACCTTGTGGATTCCATGTTTAACCAGCATGCCAAATGGCTGAAGACGTCCTCCCACTTGCCTTGGAGACGTCCGATTGCTTCTTTGAATTACCTGCTGTCATCGCACGTTTGGCGGCAGGATCACAATGGATTATCACATCAGGATCCCGGATTCATTGATCATGTGGTGAACAAGAACGCCGAAGTAGTGAGGGTGTATTTGCCACCAGATGCCAATTGTTTACTGTCGGTAATGGATCACTGCCTACGGAGTCGGCACTACGTGAATGTTGTCATCGCAGGGAAACACCCCGCTCCGCAATGGCTGAGCATTGAAGCAGCTGAACGCCATTGCGTTGAGGGAATCGGTATCTGGCATTGGGCCAGCAATGAGGAACGTGGGCGTCCTCGACTGTGGCCGGCTCCAGTTGTCTCGACTGGAGTAATTCAAGCACTGGGGGTGAACGAGCCAGATGTCGTCATGGCTTGCTGCGGAGATGTGCCGACGCTGGAAACACTAGCCGCAGTATCCATCCTGCGGAAATATCTGCCCGAACTGAAAATCCGCGTCGTCAATGTCGTGGACCTGATGAAGCTCCAACCAACCCGAGAACATCCGCATGGACTTACCGATGATGCCTTCGATGCGCTATTTACCAAGGACAAGCCCATCATTTTTGCTTTCCACGGCTACCCTTGGCTAATCCATCGCCTCACCTACCGACGCACAAATCACGGCAATCTTCACGTCCGAGGCTACAAAGAGGAAGGCACCATCACGACCCCGTTCGACATGACGGTGCTCAATGATTTGGATCGCTTCCATTTAGTCATGGATACCATTGATCGCCTGCCGGAAACTGGCGAGAGCAGCAGACTATTGAAGGAGCACATGCAGGCCAAACTCATTGAGCACCGTGAATACATCAATGCCAACGGCCTGGATCTGCCGGAGATTCGTGATTGGCGATGGGGCAATTCAAGCACCCCTAGACTCGATTACACTGAAGGTGACGCCCTTGTCACAAGCCAAACTCAGCATTAGTTGTAATTGTCACAGTAATGAACCATCTCCCACCATTGCCCAGCGATCATGCTTCTGGCAAGGCAGCCGACCCATCTATTCATTTCGCGCCCATCATTGGAGAGGCAGCTGTGATGAAGTTGCCGGAAGTCATGTCGAGAATGCGGACACCGGAGGACGGCTTAACGGGCGCTGAAGCTGCCAAACGATTGCTGGAGGTGGGACCGAACGTGGTGGCTGCGAATAAGCAACAAGGGGGGCTGATGCGTTTGTGGACGGCTGCGCGGAATCCATTGGTCATTCTGCTGATGGTGTTGGCGGGTGTTTCATTTGTAACAGGCGATGTAAGAGCGGGGAGTGTCATGCTGATCATGGTGCTGTTAGGGGTCTTGCTGAGATTCACCCAGGAATCGCGAGCCGATGCAGCTGCGGCAAAACTTCAAGCCATGATTCACGTCACTGCCACGGTGGTGCGGGGCGGGCAGGACAAGGAAATTCCACTGCGTGAAATTGTCCCGGGCGATATGGTGAAGCTCTCTGCTGGAGATATGATTCCAGCAGATGCTCGCATCATCGCTGCGAAGGATTTGTTCGTTTCGCAGGGAACCCTAACTGGTGAATCATTGCCAGTCGAGAAGACGGCATTGCCTGAGTTGCGACCCGACATCACGCCTATGGACTTCGCGAACTCATGCTTCCTGGGAACGAGCGTGGAAAGCGGTGCTGCTACAGCTGTTATTCTCGCAACCGGCTCCCAGACTTACTTTGGCAGTATGGCGGGCAGCATTACCGGTGTTGCCGAACCAACGAGTTTTGACCGCGGAGTGCAGTCATTCACTTGGCTGATGATTCGTTTCATGATGGTCATGGTGCCGCTGGTTTTCCTCATCAACGGGTTCACGAAGCACGATTGGCGGGAGGCTTTCTTCTTTGCAATCGCGGTCGCAGTAGGCATGACACCAGAAATGTTACCCATGATTGTCTCGGTTTGTTTGTCGAAAGGCGCGTTGGCCATGTCGAAGCAAAAAGTGATCGTGAAGCAACTGAGCGCGATTCAGAATTTCGGAGCCATGGATGTGCTCTGCACGGATAAGACCGGCACGCTGACAATGGATCAAGTGATCCTTCAGCGTCATTGCGATGTGATGCGTCAGGAAAATGAGGACGTCTTTCGTGACGCTTATCTGATTGCGCATTTTCAAACGGGATTGAAAAGTATTCTGGATCGTGCCGTGCTAACGCATCGCGATGCCCGTCCGGAGATCATTGCTGACTATGGCAAGGTGGATGAAATTCCATTCGATTTTGAACGACGCATGATGTCGGTGGTCGTGTCCACGCCGACTCAGGAGCATCAACTGTTGACGAAGGGGGCGCCAGAAGCGGTGTTTCCACGCTGCACTTCGTTTGAGCTGAAGGGGGAAATATTTCCAATGGACCCGGCTCGCACCGAGGAATTGATTAAACACTATCAAGACCTGAATGCTGATGGGTTTCGCGTTTTGGCGGTGGCGCATAAAAAACTCGCTCCCGACGAATTCATTTCAAAAGAGGACGAGTGTGATTTGATTCTGAAAGGATACATTGCTTTCCTTGATCCGCCGAAAGACAGCGCCAGCAAGGCCCTGGCGGCTTTGCGAGGGCATGGCGTGACCGTGAAAGTGCTGACAGGTGACAATGATTTGGTGACCCGCAAAGTTTGTCGGGACGTGGGCCTGAATGCTGACGAAATCCTCCTCGGTAGCAAGGTGGAAACAATGAACGATGCTGAACTGGCGGCTGCTGCTGAGAAGTTTCATGTCTTCGCCAGGCTTTCGCCTGCCCATAAGCAGCGCATCATTCGAGCGCTGCAGCACAACGGTCACGTTGTGGGATTCATGGGGGATGGCATCAATGATGCGCCGGCATTGCATGTGGCAGATGTAGGTATCTCGGTGGATTCAGCCGTGGATATCGCGAAGGCCGCCGCATCCATGATTCTGCTGGAAAAGGATCTCATGGTGCTGGATGATGGTGTGATTGTAAGTCGCAAAGTTTTCGTGAATATCCTAAAATATATCCGCATGGGTGCCAGTTCCAGCTTCGGCAATATGTTCAGCGTGCTTGGTGCCAGCGCGTTCCTGCCCTTTGTGCCGATGCTTCCGATTCAAGTCCTCACAAATAATTTGCTCTACGATTTCTCGCAGATTCCCATTCCAAACGATACCGTGGAGTCGGATCAAACCGACAAGCCGAGTCCGTGGAAGCTCGATGAAATCAAGAAATTCGTGCTCTGCATTGGCCCTATAAGCTCGATCTTCGACTACACCACCTTCTTCATCATGCTGTATGCCTTCGGATGCTGGGATCCAGCCCGTGCGGCAGTCTTTCAAACAGGTTGGTTCGTGGAATCGCTGCTCACGCAAACCTTGATCGTCCACGTCATCCGGACCAAGAAAATTCCGTTTCTCCAAAGTCGCGCCAGTTGGCAACTTTCCATGACCACCCTGGCGATCATGGGGGCAGCGGGTTGGTTGCCGTATTCTCCATTGGCTTCCATCCTTGGCTTCACAGCGTTGCCTTCGCTTTACTGGCCGCTGATCCTACTGACTTTGGCGGCTTACATTATGCTAACACAGGCTGTGAAAATGTGGCTCATTCGTTGTCACTGGCTCCATTGAGATCACGCATGTTCCTGAGTTGATCCAAGCAGTTGGGAAGTGCAACCCCACGGAATCTTAAAGGATCATTAGTCATCTGTGAAGCTTTCCCCGCTCCTTGCTGGAACGAAAATAGGGTTTCACCCCATGGTTGTAGATCCGTGGGCAGCGATGGTGTCGACGTGAAGGAACCAACTCGTCTTCACCAACTAACGCATTACGCTAACGCAAACCATAATGAGAACCAAATCGTCTAAATCTACATCGCGCACGTCCGTCCCGGACAGCATCGTCCCAGTCACCGCAGCAGCAACTGATTCGATCAGTGATGTCGCTACGCGGGCTTACGCCAAATACGAGAATAGCGGCTACGCCTCTGGAAACGATGTCCAGCATTGGCTGGAGGCGGAGTCAGAACTAACGCCCATTGGCGAAAATCAATAATCAATACCCCATGCTCGCATGATCTCATGCGCGTAGTCAAACCAAACCGAAACTAGCACCATGCAAACAACCACTGAAAAAGCTGGCGCCGATCTAAAAACAGACGTGCTCTCCGAACTCAAATATGAGCCCAGCGTTAAAATAGCCAAAATTGGCGTTCTGGTCAATGACGGCCCAGCGCAATGCGCAGTTGGAAGCAGACGAAATCCAAGTGTCCACTGAAGGCCACTTAGGATATACGCCCGCCAGTCGCGCGGCCGGGCTGAATCCCGTTGATGCACTGCCCAACGAGCAGCGCGACAGTGGCGGGTTTTACCCCATGGCGCGGTGGCTTGTCAGCGGCTAAGTTTCGAATAGGCCCTCGCATGAGTCGGCCTCAATTCCACATCAAAACAACCAAGCACTATGAAATTCATTGCCACCACCCTCCTCGCCTTAACTGCTATTTTTCTTGCCTCCTGTGATAAACAAAAAGCCGCCGTCGAAGCCAAGGCCGACGCCACCAAGGATGCCATCAATAATCAGAAGGACGCCGTAGATACTGCCGCCGATGCCGCCAAGAAGCGCACTGATGTGAATGCCAAAATCGACAAGGCTAACATTGAGGCTGACAAGGTAGCTGAGCAAGCCCAACTGGACGCTGACAAGAAGAAGGCTGACGCAGAAGCCATCGCTGAGAAAGCCCGGATTGATGCGCTGCGCAAATAAATCTTAGGAGCCCGCCTTTCTGCCATAGCTGAACCCGAATTGTTAAGACTAGCCCATTTATGATCATGAATCCAGTCCCTGAAATCAATCCCCTGGAGGACCGTTTGGAGCAAGGCTTTCGCCTGCATCTTCTGCGGCTCAAATCTCTCGAAAAGGAGGCAGCGCTTCCGCTGCACCAGATCCGTGATTTCGGACGGATGCATGGGCCCGCAGCAGATTGGCATCAACAATGGGATCAGCAGTGGGCGGAAATTGCCGCCACCCTGACGCGCATGGAGATCTCATTTGGGGAAATGGATGCAGCGCTTGAGGGCACCGCACCCGAGTATCTGGTCCGCGCCAAGGCGGGTTGGGCTCTGATCCAGGCAGAGGATCAACGATTGGTCACCTCGGTCAATACGGTGCGCAATTTAGCGCAGTCGCTTGATCCGTTGCTGCGCCCGGAATGGAATGCCCTGGCCCGCGCTATCGAAGCGCTGTTGCAAATTATGCAGGTTTGCGCTCAGACGCTTTCGATTCGGCTATCGCTTACCCAGGAATCAGACGCGGTGGAATTAAAAAGGCAGGTTGAGAAGGTTTTTGCCCAACTCCCAACCACGCCCTTGGCAGACGATTTGGACACGGTGCGGTATTTCCTCGACTATCAAAAGGCCGTCAACGAACTGGCAAGTCATCATCATGATGAACTGGGATTCTTTGATGCCATTAAAGCGTTATTCCTCTGGGGCGATTCCCCAGAGGTGCACGTGGCCCCGGATCGCTCGCTGCAAATTCCGCAGGCCTAGGAATTAGCTTCTTCAGCAAGGAGAAAACATCGAAAACCAAGGAAAACGCCAGCGCTTCCTTGGTTTTTCTTTTGGAGCATAGCGAGATCCGGCAAACGCAAACATCGGTAAGAATTTCGTCGTAAAAGTGACCGACCCAAGCGGTCGCATTTGAGTCATTTTACTACGAGGGTTTTACCATGGGGGCTTGATCTTGCCTTTGGCGCATGCATGCCCAAGCTTAAAATGTCCAGCGCAAACCGCCTGTAACATAAAGGCTGGGGTCCAAGTCTTGATCCACCAAAGCGCGCCCGCGGTCATCTTCCACGCGAAGGTTCGTGAAGACATTAGCCCCGACTCCGAGACTGATCCAGGCTTGTTGAGCAATGCGACGCTCAAGATCAATGCCGACCTTACCGCCCATCAACTCCACCCGCTTGGTTCCCCCATTTTGCTCTACCATCCAGCGTCCGCCATAAGGCAGGGCTTTAAGTTTGATCCGCCAGTCATCGCTGCATTGATACGTGAGGACACCGCCGGCCGCACTCAGCAGGAAGGAAATGTTCTCCCGGGGGCTCCAAAGAATGCCCACACTGGGCAGGACGACATCATCCCCGTAGTCCCGAGTATAATAGATGCCGCCAGCCACCACCAGATTGGATGAAAAGCGATAGCCTAAATTGATGCTCGCAGTGAGATCGAAGGTCTCACTGCTGAAGGAGTTCAAGTCGGACGAAACGCCAGGCTGCAACAAGGTGTAGAGAAACCACGGGGATTCAGTGGACTTCCAGACCATTTGCAGGGGAACCCGCACGGTGTGGAGGTCAAACCCTTCGGTGAGGCCTTTAGATTCCACATCGAGTTGGTAGTAGCGATAATAGATGTCTGCGAGCAGGCAAAAATCATCCGTATGAACCGCTGGGAGCGGCACCAAAATCTCCGCTTCTTGCAGTGAAAGCGCACCTGGCTGATCGCTGAAATCCATGTCCGCGTCATAAGTGTAACGAAGATCTAAAGCGGGGCGCATGAACTTCTCCAAGATGCTGACATCGGTATTAGCATTGGCTGTCGCAGGTGTTTTTCCGGGTGCGCCTGCGTGGACAGTGTTGGCAATGAGGAGCGGGATCACGGCCCTCAGCAGGGGAAAGGATGGGGGAGATGCATTTGTCATGATGGGATTTGATTTTAGATTAAGTTTAAGGTGGCCTATTCGTCGTCGGTATCGCTGCCGACCCCGCTGGAATAAAGTTCACCCATGGCTTGCTCATTTTTTTCCATCGCCAATTCCGTCAACAGATCGTTGGTGGCCTTTTCTTCTTCAAGAATTTCGCTGATAAGTTCCGCAGCACTTTCGTTTTCCAACAGCAGAGCCCAGGCGTGTAGGGTGCCGTAGGAGGCAATCTCATAATGCTCAACTTTCTGGGCCGCCGAGATCAGGGCAGCATTCATGGCAATGCTTCCATCGAAATTCGAAATCAGGGCCTCAGCCTCCTCAAGGAGTCCCACGGTGGCTTTGCAGGTAACGGCCTTTGGGTCCCAGCCGAAGCACTCGAACACTCCCTCCAAATTCTCAATGTGGCCTTCGGTTTCGAGGAGATGATTTTCAAATGCTGCCTGTAATTTCTTACAAGTGGCGGCTTGAGCCATTTTTGGCAAGGCCTTGGCGATGCGCTTTTCGGCATCATACATGTCTTTAAGTTCGGATTCGAATAGGTCTGTGAGAGTTTTCATGTGTTGGTAGGTGTAATAGGGTTATTTCCAGATGAGTTATCACTGGAGGGGTCACCCATACCATGGAGTTACATTTCCGGTATGGGGTGTATCCCCACTGCGAATTGCACCTTATTGAGCTTACACGTCCTAAATTCCGTCGCCATCAGAAATCACCTTCCAGAAATCTTTGACGATCTCCGCGTGACGATACACCAGCCACGCTCAGCCGCTGGATGGCTGCGAGTAGCTGCGGTAGTTTGAGGGGTTTGACGAGGTGCTCGGAGAAGCCTGCGGTAAGGCTTTCGCGGATGTCTTCTTCCATGCCGTAGCCGCTCATGGCGATGCCGCGGAGGGGCTGGATGTCCTGCATTTGGGCCATAAGGTCGTAGCCGCTGGCGTCGGGCAGGCCGAGGTCGCTGATGAGGATGTCGAAGGTTTCGGTTTGCGCGAGTTTGAGGGCGGTAGCGACATCGTCAGCGGTGGTGACGGTGAAGCCTTCTAGGGTGAGGAGAGTTTTCAGCGCGCTGCGCGTGTCGGCGTGGTCTTCGACGATGAGAAGGCGCAGGGGCGAGGACTTGGCTGGTTCAGGCGCAGCGGGCTGGTTGTGGGCTGGCTCTTGCAGCAGGGTGCCGGGCACTTGGATGATGAAGGTGGCTCCTTTTCCAGGGCCCGGGCTTTCGGCACGAATGGTGCCACCGTGGAGTTCGATGAGGGCTTTAGAAATGGCGAGTCCGAGTCCAAGACCGCCGAATTGCCGGGTGATGCGGGCGTCGCCTTGTTCAAAGGCATCGAAGATGCGCGGCAAGATTTCTGGCGAGATGCCGGCTCCGTTATCCGTGATGCGGACTTCGACGCACGTGGGTGAGACACGCTTGCTGGTGATGTGGATTTTGCCATTTCTCGGGGTGAATTTCACGGCGTTCTTGAGCACGTTCCAGAGCACTTGTTCAAAGCGGGCGGGGTCGGCGTGGATGAATCCCGCTTCGTCGCACAGGTCGAACGTGAGCTGCACTTCCTGCCCGATGATTTGCGGGCGGCAGATGGAACAAACGTGTTGCACGGCACTGTTGATATCTAGCTGCTCGAGACGCAGTTCCAGCTTGCCGCTGGCGATGCGGCTGACATCCAGCAGGTCGTCGATGAGCTTGGTTTCCATCTCGATGTTCCGGCGGATCATGGTCATTTCATCCCGCACGTCGGGGCGCAGTCCCTTGTCGTGTTCCAAGGCGCATACGGTCATGAGCACTGGCGCGAGGGGAGTGCGTAGTTCATGGCTGAGGACGGCTAGGAAACGGTCTTTGCTGCGGTTGGCGGACTCGGCAGCTTCTTTGGCTTCGCTCAGTTTTTGCGCGGCTTGCCTGCGTTCCGTGACGTCGAGATTGCTGCCGACGACCCATTCCGTTTTGCCTTCGAGATTGGCGCGCACGGTTTCGACGGCTTTGATGATGCGGACTTGGCCGTCGTTGGCACGGGTAATGCGGAATTCACGAGTGCTTTGTCCCTGCCGCCGCAGTGTGTCTTGCAGCACCCGCTCTTGTTCGGGGAGGTCCTCGGGCAGCACGGCGTTGCTCCACGTTTCGTAGGGGACGATGCCGCCTTCTGTCGGCGGCACGCCATACAGGCGGAACATTTGTGCATCCCACCGGATCAAGTTGCTGATGACGTTCCATTCCCAGATGCCGACGCCGGTGGCTTCGGTAGCGAGGTGCATGCGCACTTGGCCGGCCCGCAGCGCCTCGAGGGAGCGCTGGCGTTCCGTCACTTCACGGAAATAGCAGACCACGCCGTGCTGGCCATCCGGCAAGGTCACGCGCTGGATTTCCCACTCGTAGGTTTCCTTGGCACCAAGATCGTGGCGCAGCTCCGTAAAGGGTGGTGAAATGTAGCGTTCCCCCGTCTCCAACGTGTGCCGGAAAATGCCTGCGATCTGGCCGCCCAATTCCGGCCCCCAGAGGAGCGTGAGCACTTCAGCAAAATCCCGGCCAATGAGCGGCTGCACGGAAGCGAAGGCCGGCACCGCCTCGGCATTGATCTGCTGCATGCGGAACTGCGGATCCACCACATAGGTGCCCATGGGGGCCTGTGCGATGAGCGTGGAAAACAGAGCCGCGTTCTGGCGCAGGGTTTCCTCCGCTCTTTTGCGGTCGGTGACGTCCCGTTGGACGGAGACCCAATGCGTGAAACTGCCTTTCGAATCCGCCACGGGGAAGATTTCAAACTCCACGTCAAACTCCGTGCCGTCCTTGCGATAGTCTGTGACTTCCACCTTGACTGGCTGCCATTGCTCCATTGCGGCCCGGACCTTTTCCAGCTCCACGCGGCTGGACTTTGGCCCTTGCAGAATGCGGGGAGTCTTCCCGATGGCCTCCTCTGCCGTATAGCCGGTCATGGTGGTAAATGCGGGATTGACATACAGGATGCGCGGACCGGGCTCATTGCTCGGCTCGGCCTCGGTGATCACGACCACGTCGTTCATTTTGGTGACCACCTTTTCAAACAATCGCAGCCGCTCCTCCACGAGCTTCTCCGCAGTGATGTCGAGCGTCGCGAGAATAGCGCGCTTGGGCTGTCGGTCCCCGCTTTCGCCTGCAAAGAAGACTTGCTCACGCACCCGCAGCCACCGAACCTCTCCCGTGGGCCAGACCACGCGGTAATCCATCGCGAACCAGCCATCTCCCATTGGATCCTTCGATTCAGCGATGCGCTGCGTCAGTTCGGTAACATCATCGGCGTGAATGATTTTGTGGACTTGCTCGCGCGGCAGCGAAACAGCGCTATTCCCCAAGCCGAACTGCCTTGCTGCCTCTTTGGACAAGTGTTTGATCCCCGTCGTGTAATCTATATTCGTGAGGGCGAGACCCGCCACCCTCATGCCAATGTCCAGCTTTTGTTCACTTGCGCGCAGGACTCCCTCCGCCTGCCTGCGCCCAGCGATTTCAGAGCACAGTTGCGCGTTCAAGTGGTCGGCGGCTGCCGTGAGTTCATGCTGCCGGATCGAGCCGAGCAGCAAAGCCTCGTTCATCGCGACCGCCGCATCGTGGGAGTGTCCCAACCTGGCGAGGGTTGAGTTTGATTCCAGCAGAGCCGTTTCGCGCAGGGCTTCGACGGATGCAGCCAAATCCTGAGCCTTTTGCACCATCGTCCCGATCTCTGTCTCGAATTGCAGCCGCGTTTCTTTGCGCACCGTCTCAACGAAGTGAGCCAAATCCCCAGCCTTTTCGACCAGCGCCTTGATTTTTTCCTCGGATTGCAAGTGCGCCTGGCTGCGCAAGGTCTCGACAAAATCCGCCAAGTCTCGCGCCCGTTGTTCCAGCGCTTCGATTTTCTGATCTGATTGCGACAGGACGTGCAAGCGGGTGGTTTCGAGGAAACAACCCAAATCTTTGGCCTTCTGTTCCAAGGTCTCGATTTTCTCGATCGATTGGATCAGGGCATCCGAGTCAGTTGGTTTCACGGGATTCATGTAGTTTCTACTTCTTCGCCTTCGGTTCCGGCGCAGATTCGTCTGCCTGCGCCTTGCGCGGGCCGGTGCGCGTGGGGATGCCGGTGGTTAACCCAATGTATTCAGTGATGCGCGGGTGGATGACGACCACGCCCTTTCCGGTGATGACATACTCGCGGATATCTTTGCTGTGGTTGCCTCCGCGCATTTTGATCACGACCATCACCTTGCGAAGCTGGCCATCAATTTCGACGTAACGCATTCGGATGATGTCATCGGTCAGGAACGAGACGGTATAGTTGCTGAAGGAAAAGGCGTCAAAGGTGTCCTCCGTTTCGACTGTGCTGAGAATCGTGACCCCGGCACCCGTCAGCGCCATGATCATGCGGTAGAGCGACTCGCGGAAGTCCGTGCGGAAGCCGGGCGCCAGCGCCATCTCAAAACCGATCAGCGAATCGATCACCAACCGCTTCGCGCCCACCCTTTCGACGGCATCGAGGATCTCCTGCATGGTTTCATCCACTGAAAGATCGAGCGGGCGCAGGTATAGGATTTCCAGCTTTCCCTTTTGCTGCGGCGCTTTGAGTTTCAAGCCAAAACTATCCGCGCGGGCGGTGTAGCCTTTCGGGCGCTCTTCAAAGATCGCCATGATGGCCGCTTCCCCCTGGCGGATTCCTTCGGCGATGAATTGCGTGGCCAACGCCGATTTGCCCGTCCCCGATGGCCCTGCGATGAGGAGACTGTCCCCTTCAAAAATGCCCCCGCCCAGCATCTCGTCCAGCGCGGGAATGCCCATGGAAAGCCGCGGACGCCGCGCCGGTTTCTCCTTTTGGCGGACCAATCCCAAGGTGCGGGAGAAGGCCTGCAACCCGGCGTCGCTGATGCGGAGCGTGTGTAATCCCGGCACGGAGGCCACGCCGCGCAGTTTCACGATCTGCAATTTGCGCACCACGGAATTTCGCTCCGCCACCTGCGACAGCCAGATGAGACTGTCGGCGATGGTGAAGAGCGGATTGTCGCGGACTTCCACCGGGTCATATTCGCCAACGAGGAACGTGGTGGCCTGCCAACTGGTGAGAAACTGGGCGAGCCGCTGGATGAAGGACTGCATCTCCAGCTCGCTCGCGCCGCCGCTCTTCGTGCGCACCACAGTGCGGAAGGAATCCACCACCACGACACCCGGACTGGTAGCGGTGACCTGCTTGATGATCTCTGCCAGCACAGCGTCCAGATCCTGATTCAACACCACATCGGACAAGTTGATGAAGCGGACGGCCTTCCCCAGCTTGGCTTCGTCAAAGAAGGAATACTGCTGCTGGTAGCGCAGCATCTTCAGCGCGGGCTCGCCAAGCACGGTGAAATAGAGCGCGGGGTTCTCCGCCGTGGCATTGGCGAAGACGACCTGATGCGCCAGCGTGGTCTTGCCGCAGCCCGGTGTGCCCGCGATGATGTTAAAGGAATACTCCGGGATGCCGCCGCCCAGGATGTCATCGAGGCCGCGCACGCCGCTCGGCAGTTTGCGGATCACAACTTTACCCGGCGGGCTCACGGCCTTCTTCGGCAGTTTGTGTTTCACTGCGTCATGGTTCTTTTTCATGGTTTGTCTGCTGCCTTTGAAGTTAAGTCGTTTTTTCGTTGGGGGAGGTCTGGCCAGACCTCGCGCACCAACCGCTGCACTAAAGATTCGCCAATGAAGGCCACCAGCAGCCCCAGCAATTGGGCGACGAGAACCACCCGGCCCTCGGCAAGCTCGGCCGGGGCAGCTTGCGCCGCCATTTTCTCCAACCCGGCCCTAGTTTCCGTAGGTTTGACCTGCACCGTGCGCAGCCAGGGAACTTCCGGGCTGGCCAACACTAGCGCCCGCGCCAGCAGCGCGTTAAAGCCGACGTCGCCCATGAGGGTGGACAAGGGCGGGCGTAGAGCTTCGACGACCTGAAAGACCGCGGGGCGGTTGGTCCCGGCAGACTGGGTTCCCCGCGTCGCATGGGCGATGAGACGTGCGGCGAAATCTCGCATGACTGGATTGACTTGGCTCATGTGGAACTCCCGGGGGCGCACGTCTCCAGTGAGTGGTTTTTCACCACCTGCAATCCGCCGCCGATCAATCCCGAATCATCAGGGTTTAGGTTCAAGGGGATGATTTGAGAGGGTGGTTCACGTGGGGCTTGGTGGTGTTTTCGGTGGTTGACTGTCCACTGATGCGTCATCCAATATTAGATTGTAGGATACAAGCAGTGAGTGGGAAAGCGCAAGGATCTTCTTTGGGTGCGTCCTCAGCACAACGGCGGATTTTTGCACGGAGGTGGTAACGCGCTGCTGCGCGTGTCTGAAAGGGAAAGTCCAATGACGCGCAGCAGCGCGTCACCACCGCATGATCTGTTGATAATCAAAAACTTACACCGTGCAAAAATCCGCCCTGCCTCAGCACGAAGCACCGGCCAGAGTCAGTGGCAGGGTCACGGTTAAAATGGTGCCACTCACAACGCCCACCCAAACGCCACCGAGCCGTGCCAGAAGGGCCGCGAGTTCCTCCTGCACGCCGACCTCCATCAATGGCTGGTCCCTTTCCGCGTCGTCCGTGTGCTGCATCTGGAAGCAGGCACAGCCGTCGCTGGCTGACACCTTGATGGTGC
This sequence comes from Verrucomicrobiales bacterium, assembly GCA_031411295.1. GTDB lineage: Bacteria > Verrucomicrobiota > Verrucomicrobiia > Verrucomicrobiales > V1-33 > JAGNEJ01. Next base: position 88,714 of record JANOAV010000083.1, read on the forward strand.
CGCCACCGTGCGCAAACCAATGGTCCGCGATCTCCACGACGAGCACACTGATTGCCTCCGGGGCCGCATGGAGCCAAGCCTCCGTCCCATCGAAGGACCAGACGATCTCGATCTCCGCTGAGGCGATGCGCGGGCGGGACCGGCACTGCTCAACACATGCACTCAGAGTGACTGCTGTGGCTGGCGGCGTCCTAAACCGCAGCCCGAGGCGCAACTGCATCTCGACGATGCAAGCGACCTGTTTGCGCACGATAGCGAGACGCGGGCCTTCTTCCGCCATGCCCGCGCTGCGTTGGAGGACCATAGTTTGCAGATCAATGGCTGACAAACAATTCCCCAGATCATGGGAATAGCGGCGCATGTAACTCTGACACGCGCCCGACTGAGCATCTAAGGGCACTTGGTTTTTGGGAGGTGGTGACATGAGCGGGCTTGAGCGGGCTTGAGCGGGCTTGAGCGGGTGAGGGGAAATTTCAAAATGAATTTTGCTCCTGGTGTCAGCATGGCTGTGTAGTGCCGCTGACGCAAACCTTATTTTAAGCAAGACGCAGGGCTGACATTCCACACTAACATAACATCCGTTCTCTCTCAAACCAGGGTTTCACCCCATAGGCATCTGCCTGGTTCTCCGCTAAATGTATGTCCGCTCCACCTGCACCAACACCGACATCATCGACATGAAACGACACACCCTCACCATCCTCCTCGCAGCATCCATGCTCGTTGGCAGCGCAGGCTTAGCTTCTGCGGAAGATCCTTCACCACCCACCCAAGACACCACTATGCCAAAGAAACCTGCTCCAAACGCTGCCACCACCACGGCTGAAACCCACCAGAGCACCGCTGATCTGAAGCAAACGCTAACCACAAACCATGGTGTGCCGATTTCGGACAATCAAAACTCGCTGAAGGCGGGGGGGCGGGGGCCGACCTTGATCGAGGACTTTGTGCTTCGCGAAAAGATCACTCACTTTGACCACGAACGCATCCCGGAGCGCATCGTTCATGCGCGTGGATCAGGCGCACATGGATACTTTCAGGTTTATAAATCGCTCAAGGAAATCACGAAGGCAGCGTTTCTGCAAGACCCCGATGTGAAGACCGAAGTGTTCGTTCGTTTCTCAACTGTGGCGGGTGGCGCAGGATCGGGAGATTTGCCGCGCGATGTGCGTGGGTTTGCGGTGAAGTTCTATACCTCCGAGGGCAACTACGATCTCGTCGGCAACAACATCCCGGTCTTTTTCATTCAAGACGCGATGAAGTTCCCTGACCTGGTTCACGCAGTGAAGATGGAACCAGACCGCGGATTCCCGCAGGCGGCTTCAGCTCATGATAACTTTTGGGACTTCGTGTCCTTGACGCCAGAAGCCTGCCACATGCTGATGTGGGTGATGTCGGATCGTGCCATTCCGCGTTCGCTGCGGATGATCGAGGGTTTCGGCGTGCATACGTTCAGGCTCATTGATGCGGCGGGCACGTCGCGTTTTGTGAAGTTTCATTGGCGTCCAAAACTAGGCGCACAGTCGGTGCTGTGGGATGAGGCTGTGAAGATCAATGGCGCAGATTCCGACTTCCATCGGCGTGATCTTTGGGAGGCAATCGAGCGTGGTGATTTCCCAGAGTGGGAGCTGGCGCTGCAAGTCTTTGATCAAGCCACAGCGGATAAGTTTGACTTCGATATCCTGGATCCCACAAAGCTCATCCCAGAGGAAATCATCCCGCTGCGCATCGTCGGTAAGTTGGTGCTCAATCGTAACCCTGACAACTTTTTTGCCGAAACCGAACAGGTGGCTTTTCTACCGACTAACATTGTTCCGGGCATCGATTTTTCAAACGATCCGCTGCTGCAAGGTCGGCTGCATTCCTATCAGGATACGCAACTCAGCAGACTGGGAGGCCCCAACTTCCACCAGATTCCCGTCAACGCTCCGAAGGGTTGCCCGATGCAGAATTTCCAACGCGATGGCTTGCGTCAGATGCAAGTGCCTAAGGGACGGGTGAACTACGAGCCGAACTCGGTGGATGGCACGCCCAGAGAGAATCCCACGCGCGGCTTCATTAGCTATGCTGAACCCATGGATGGCGTTAAAGAGCGGAAGCGCTCGGAGACATTTGGGGATCATTACTCGCAAGCGCGCATGTTCTACCACTCGATGCTGCCGCCGGAGCAGCAACACATCATCAGTGCGTTCGCCTTTGAGCTGGCGCATGTGGAGCGCAAGGAAATCCGCCTGCGGATGCTAGGCCACCTAGCAAACATCGACGCTACACTGCATGATCAGGTAGCGGCTGCACTGGGCATGAAGGAGCAGGCGGAGAAAATCACGCCCGCCATAGCACCGCGTGATCTACCACCATCCCCAGCGCTAAGCATCATGGCCAAGGCCAAGCCAACGCTGCAAGGCCGCAAGATAGGGGTGTTAGTCACTGACGGCTTCGACCCCAACTTGCTGAAGCAACTGCGCACCAATGCAAAAGCCGAGCAGCCCGTGCTGGCGGTGATAGCACCGAAAGTCGGCGGCGTGAAGGACGCGACAGGCGAGTTAGTTGAAGCGGATTTTCCGCTCTCTTCCGCGCCTTCGACTTTCTTCGATGCCGTTGTCATTCTAGCCTCTGAAGCCGGTGCCAATGATCTGGCCACACAAGCTGCCGCCGTGGGCTGGGTAAGCGATGCCTACGCGCATTTGAAAGTGCTGGGTCACACGTCTGGTGCCCAGGTCTTGCTAGATCGCGCGGGTTTCCGGCCAGACGCAGGCCTGATCCCACTGACAAACGAGAAAGCCATCAGCACATTCATCAAAGCCGCCAAAGCAGGCCGCATCTGGGAGCGTGAGCCATCACTGCGACGTCCAGGCTAAACATGCTACAACATCACGTGCACCCCGAGCAAGGGGAATTCTGGGACAACGAAGGAACTTATAAACGGCAGTTCATTTTACAAGAAGCAAAGGCAATGGTGACGAGCCTCCCAAAAGACGTCAAGGAAGGTGAGCAGCATGGTTCTGTGCGCATCTAAGTCTCGCATGAACCTAACCTCGAGCCATCCCTTCTGGTCCGTCAAAAACGGCCTCCCAGCAAACTATCCGTCTCTGCAACGCGATGTTTCTTGTGATGTCATCGTCATCGGCGGCGGCATCACCGGAGCGCTGGTGGCCATGCATTTGGTGGAGGCTGGAGTGACGACTCTGGTCATCGACAAGCGTGATATCGGCACTGGCAGCACCAGCGCCAGCACGGCTATGTTGCAATACGAGATCGATGTTCCATTGCGCGAGTTGATCAAGAAGGTCGGCCCTGCGGCGGCCACGCGCAGTTACCAGCTCTGTCTTGAGGCGATCAGTAAAGTGGGCCAACTGGCAGAGCGCTTGAAGATCGAGTGTGGCTTCGAATACAAGCCCAGCCTGTTCTTGGCGCGTTATCAACGTGAGGTCGCTGAATTCCGTGAGGAATATGAGCTACGCAAAGGCATGGGTCTTGAATTGGAGTTTCTTGAGGAAACGGAGGTCCAAGCGCGATTCCCCTTCACACGGCCTGCGGCGTTGTATTCCAAGGCCGGTGGTCAGGTCGATCCACACTTGCTAACGCACGGCCTGCTCGCTGCGGGAATGAACATGGGACTCGAGGTGTGCGACCGCACGGAGATGGCGAAGCTAGAGCACACTCGGAAAGGCGTTAGAGTGATCACTCAGCAAGGTCACACGATTACGGCCCGCCGGGTTGTGCTCGCAACTGGATTCGAATCAAAGCAGCTCCTGCACGCTGAGGCAGGAACCTTGAAGAGCACTTACGCTCTGATCAGTGAACCCATGCCTGCCGTGCCAGGCTGGGATCGTGAGTGCCTCATCTGGGACAGCGGAATGCCCTATCTCTACCTGCGCACAACGCCTGATGGACGGGTGATCGTTGGTGGTGAGGACGAAGATTTTGTGAACGCAAAGCATCGGGATGTATTGATCTCTGCCAAGAGCCGGACCTTGGTGAAGAAATTCAACAAGCTCTTTCCTGACGTAAGTCTGGAGGTGGCCTACACGTGGGCTGGCACCTTTGGCGAGACCAAGGACGGACTACCTTACATCGGAGTTCATCTGCGCCATCCCCATGCCTATTTCGCACTTGGATATGGAGGCAATGGCATCACCTTCAGCGTCATTGCCGCTGAAATCATTCGTGACCTGTTTCTAGGGCGTGAGAATGACGTTGCGCAAATCTTTCGCTTTGCTCGGTGAGACAATCGGACGTTGCCGGAGAGACGCTAAATGGCGCTTAACTAGGGTTTTACCCCATTTAGAAATATTAATTAATTGCATATGGTAATCGCGACGACTTTTCGTCACTTAACATCATCCCTAATAGTAAAATATCATGAAAATGCAATTAATTAAAAACCTTGCAACAAGTATGGCATGCCTTGGCTCCCTGCTTTATGCGCCTGTCACACACGCCGCAGATCCAGTTCCCCTGGAGCAAAACGACACTAGCTTCGTTCAGAAAGCCGCCCAATCTGGGATGGCGGAAGTAAAAATGGCAAAGCTGGGCGCAGAAAAGGCCACCAATGCCGATGTGAAGATCTTCGCAGAAATGTTGGTCACTGATCATTCTAAGGTCAACGAACAACTCAAGGAACTCGCTGCCACAAAAGAGGTGAAACTCAGCATGGAACCAGACCCAGCGCATGAGGCCACTTGTAAGAAATTAGAAGACGTCAGTTCCGCTGATTTTGACAAAGCATTTCTCGCCACCATGATTAAAGGCCACAAAAAAGGCATCAGCAGCTACGAGGCTGCCGCCAAGGAGTGCCATGACGCGGACGTGAAAGCCTTCGCAACGAAGACACTCCCAGCACTGAAGGGCCACTTAGCCAAGGCCCAAAAACTCAATGGCGAATCTCCCGAAGAAAAGACGGCCACTACCGCCGGAGCTGACAACACGGGCATCAATGCCCGTGATCGCGATAACAAGAAAATGACTCCGATTGATCAAGGAAATAACGAAGTGGACATCCAATCCACCGCCCAAATCCGCAAGGAAGTGGTAGCGCTGGATAATATCTCAGCCACCGCTAAAAACGTAAAAATTATCACTAACAATGGCCACGTAACCCTACGCGGCCCGGTCAATAACGCGGACGAGAAAAAGATCATCTGTGACATCGCAGTGCGCGTCGCCAGCAAGGAGCATGTCACTGATGAGCTCGAAGTAAAGCCAGCCGATAAATAATTTGATGTTCACAAAGACATCGAAGCAAACAACAAAAAACAAAACACAACCCTATTATGTCAAACAAATCTGTATTCTGTATCGCCTCATCCCGCAGCCAAGCGGACAACATCGTATCGCATCTGAAATCAGCAAATTTCTCCAATGATGACATTTCAGCATTGTTCGCTGATGAGCACAGCACTCATGACTTCGCACATGAGAAAAACACGAAAGCGCCTGAGGGCATCGCCACGGGCGCTGGAACCGGCGGAGTCGTCGGCGGAGCCCTGGGATGGATTGCCGGAATCGGCGCATTAGCCATTCCGGGTGTAGGGCCATTCATTGCTGCAGGCCCCATTATGGCAGCGTTAGGTGGTGCCGCCATTGGCGCTACCGTGGGTGGCGTCGCAGGCGGCCTGATTGGACTCGGCATTCCTGAACTGGAAGCCAAGCGCTATGAGGATAAACTCCAGGAAGGAAACGTGCTGATCTCCGTGCATACGGACAGTTCAGATGAAATCAAACGCGCCAAGGAGATCTTCTCCAATTCAGGCGGAAGTGACATCTGCACCACAGATGAATCCACAGCCCCAAGGCGCGATAAGTCGGATGAAAGAAATGATTCCAGTATCCGGGAGCGTGGCACCTATGTTGGTGCTGTAGCGGACGAATAGACTTTTCAGTTTCCAGTCGAAAGATCCAAACTACAGCCCGCAGTGAAATATTTCACTGCGGGCTGTTTTGTGACTTCACCAACGCTAGAAATCAAGCCTGCGTTCTGATAGCCATTGGATGGTCCGGGGACGATGCAGGTCCGCAACGAGCCAAGCAATTTCATCTTGCACGTCAAGCTCCATGGGAGGCAGGGTTTGGGGCGAATGCGCGGCAAAATCCCGATACAAATGAAGGCCTCTATTACCCTCGCATGGACAACCATTGATGATGCCACCACAATGGGCAAAACGACAACGCTCTGCTTGGTGGGGAAACTATGCGGTAGGTGTTGGTCGGGCGTGAAGTGGATTAGTGAATGGCAGTGTAGGAGAGCTTCCCTGCTCCGGCCAATGATACTTCAATGGAGGAGATTGGAGGCTGGTCGTGGCAGTCGGACGCCGACACGATCCGCTCCCACAAAAAGCGCCGCATGCCACGCGACGCCCACATGGCTCTCGCATCAGATGTCTTCGACTGGGGCTTGGAGCAGAACTTTCAAGGCCTGCTTCTCCGCGGCATTGGCAAAGGTGTCGTAGGCGTGCATCATTTCATTTAAAGTAAATCGATGGGTGATCATTTTTTCTGCGGCCAGTTTTCCGGATGCTAGCATGCGCAGGAGCATCGGGGTGGTCACGGTATCGACGAGGCGCGTCGTTAAGGTGATATTGCGATCCCAGAGTTTTTCCAAATGCAATGTGACTGGTTCACCATGCACGCCGATGTTGGCAATGCGGCCACCTGGCGCGATCACATCCTGACAAGTCTCGAAGGATTGGGGCACGCCGACCGCATCCATGGCGACGTCAACGCCAACCCCGTTGGTTAAGTGGTGCACCGCTTTGGTGACGTCTTCGTGATCGAAGTTAATGATGTGGGTGGCGCCCAGCGCTTGGGCGATCCGCAGACGATTGTCATCCCGATCCACCATGATGAGCTGCGCTGGAGAGTAGAATTGAGCGGTCAACAATGCGGCTAGTCCGATGGGGCCAGCCCCGATGATGACGACGGTGTCTCCCGGAGTGACGCGACCATTTAAGACTCCGCACTCAAAGCCGGTCGGGAACGTGTCGGACAACATCACGAGGGCTTCTTCATTGACTCCCTCTGGCGCGGCATACAGGCTGTTGTCCGCATGTGGAATGCGCACGTGTTCCGCCTGGGTTCCGTTGATTTTATTGCCCAGAATCCATCCGCCATCAAGACAATGGGAATACATGCCCTGCTTGCAGAAGGAACATTTTCCACAGGAGGTAATACAAGAGATTAACACACGATCTCCCGGCTTGAAGTTGGTCACACTAGCTCCCACGGCAGTCACGATGCCAACGCCTTCATGTCCCAGGATGCGACCGTCTGGGATCGTGGGAACATCTCCCTTGAGGATGTGCAGGTCCGTGCCACAAATGGTGGTGGTGGTCATGCGGACCAAGGCATCCGTGGTGGCTTGCAACGTCGGCAGTGGTTGTTGCTGCCATTGGCGTTGTTGGGGGCCGTGGTAAACCAAGGCATTCATGGAGGTGGCAGGCGGTGCTAGTGAGAGCGGCATAAGGATGCTGGTTAGCGAATGTGCGAGAACGTTTGCGGGTTATGGGAGGTCTTGGTTTTGCGGGTGCCGCGGTCCTCGCGGACATCGCGCGACTGGGAGAAATTGTTATCGCGCTTGGGATCCGGTGGATTGGTGGGACCGGGGATCAGTTTGACTTTGGCAGGATTCTTCTTGGGATGGGACATGGGTTTTGATTGGTTGAAATGTTACTTTGCGGCCTGGGAGTGGGCTTCCACGAACCAGAGCCATTTATCGATGCCGCGGGAGACTTCAGTGAAGAGATCCGCACTATCGGCATCATCCAGTTCTGTGGCTTGATTGATGGAGCTGCGGGCACTCTGGCCAAAGGTCGCCAACGCCAGAGCCACGGCTTTGACATGGTCGAGGCCGTCGGAGATGCTGAGAGGATACTCCTCCAAGCGGGTGAGCGAGGCGCTCACCCTCAGGGTGCCTTCAGCGGTGCCGCCCAGTTGCACGATGCGTTCGGCAATCAAGTCCACATAGCCCTCCACGGCCTCGGCTACTTTATCGAAGAGTTCGTGCAGGCTGATGAAGTGTGGACCTTTCACGTTCCAGTGGGCTTGCTTCATTTGGAGTTGCAAGTCCACCGCGTCGGCCAGGCGTTGATTCATGAATTTATTGAGTTCCTTGCGACGCTGCTTCGGCAGGTCGTTTTCCGTTTCAAACATCTTGGGGGCAGCCAAGGGTTCGTCGGTGGAGGTTGCGGGGCGTGATTTTTTGGCAGCGGCCATGATGGTCGTGGGGTGTTGGTAGTTGGTGATGGCCTGGCAGTTTAGAGGCTGCGGCGGCCGGAAATGAGGTTTACCAGGATCATCACGATAGCGACGACCAGCAGGATGTGAATAAAGCCGCCAATGGTGTAGCTGGTCACAAGACCAAGCAGCCAAAGGACGATGAGAATGACAGCGACGGTGTATAACATAATGGTGTTTTTTGGGTTAGGATTAAAGTGAGTTTTAAGGAGCGATCGTCATCTCATTGATGACCATGATCACGCCGTTGATGTCGGTGGCGAGTTTGGTGACGAGACTGCGTTCAGCGTCGTTTTTGGCGATGCCGCTGACGGTGACTGTCCCGTCTTGGGTAGCGACATTCGTTTTGACGGAACTGGTGGAAAGGTGCCAGAGCAGCGCTGATTTCACCTGCGCGGTGATGGAGGCATCGTCGATCATATCATCGATCCGCTCCCCCTGCTGGGCGGGCGTTTTGGCGATGGTCATTTCATTCATGACCTCCTTCACACCATCCACGTCCAGAGCATACTCTGCGCTCAGTTCAGACTGAGCCAGGCTCGTAGCCTCGCCTCGCAGGGTGACGATTCCTTCCTTGGCGGAAACTTTGGTTTCACGAGCACTAACGTTGCGGTGAAACAGCAGGACCGATTTCACTTTGATGGCGAGCCAGCCGTCCGAGCGCTCTCTTGGGCTGTCCTCCTTGGTTCTGAGTTGATTGTCCACCCTGACAACATCTGGCAGGCTGGCGATGGTGGCTTGAGCCAGTTGGGAATTTGCCTGAGTTTCGACCATGCCCGTCAGGGTGACCACGCCATCCAGTGATTTAGCTAGAATTTGATCATGGCTGAGGAAGGTCTTGAAAACGTAGGACGATTGGGCGGCGGATTCAATGCGATCATCTGTGGCGGAGGCGCGTAGCAAAGGAGGCAGTCCCAGCAAGATCGCTATCGTAAGTGGTCCGATCAGGCGAGAGGGAGCGGGTGCGATGGTTGATTTCATATTCCGCACTTTAGTCTGAAGCTGCCGCGCCAGCCATGGGGTCTAACCCTACTCAAAATCACATCGCAGCAAAAGCTGGTCGCAGGCAAAGGGCCGCCGATGCAGCACCCACAGGGACAACAAGCCAAAGCGCGGGATGGTCACATTTCGGAACTATTGCGCGGTTGTGCGGAATCCATGCGCAGCAGAAATGACGATACCGTAATCCCACCATTCTGTTACGGCTCATGCAACGCAAGCCAACGCGCTGCTATTATAGTGAGGAGCGGGAGCCTAATCCCAGCTCACTTCCCCCTAAATTGAATCCATATGAAATCCGTTCCCCTAATGTTGATTTCCGCCCTGGTTCCGTTCCTCGTCGGCCCGCTGCGCTGTTACGCTGGCAATGGCCAATGGACGCTCACCGCATGGAATAATCTGGGCATGCACTGCATGGACGATGACTACTCCGTGTTCTCGATTCTCCCGCCCTTCAACACCGTAGATGCGCAATTGATCGATCAGAATGGCAAACTCGTCATCAACCCTGCTGCAGCTGGCATTTCCTTAACCTATGAGGCCTTGGCAGATCCGGATGGTTCCATCAACCGCACCTCCGCTGGGAAGACGAATTTCTGGCAGTATGTCAATGCGACCTTTGGGGCCAATTTGGCGGCGGATTCGGGCCTGGGTGGCAAGGCCATGCCCGGGATGACGAACACGCCGCAACTGATGACATGGGACGCCAACATGAGGTGGTTCGAAGGACTCGGCATTCCGATCACACCCATCGACGATGCGGGGCACGCCAATCCCTATGCGCTGATGCGCCTCACGGCCAAAACCGCGGGCGGCACGGTGCTGGCCAAGGCCGATGTCGTGTTGCCAGTGTCCGGTGAAATGAATTGCCGCGCCTGTCATGCTTCCGGTGCCGGTCCGGCGGCTCGCCCCCTTGCTGGCTGGGTAAATGAGCCTAACGATAAGCGGGACAATCGCTTAAACATCCTGCGGCTGCACGATGAACATCACGCTGGCAGCGCCTTATACCAGGCCTCCCTGGCTGCCAATGGCTACTCCGCCGCTGGCTTGTATGACAGTGCCGTGAATCACGCGACACCTGCGCTCTGTGCCAAATGTCACTCTTCTGAGGCGTTGGGCACCGGTGGTTATCCGGGCGTAGCACCACTGACGCGATCCATGCACTCCAAGCATTCCGCAGTGATTAATCCCACGAATAGCCTTCCTTTAAACTCATCGCAGAGCCGTAACTCCTGCTACCAATGCCACCCCGGCTCCGCCACCAAATGCCTGCGTGGAGCCATGGGCAGTTCCGTGGCGACGGATGGCACCATGGCCATGCAATGTCAAAGTTGCCACGGTGGCATGAGCGATGTTGGTGCGAGCACGCGCACTGGCTGGCTTAATGAACCAACCTGCCAGTCGTGCCATAGTGGCGATGCCGTTAGCAATGCGGGTTTGATCCGCTTTGTAAATTCCTTCGACACCCCAGGCCACATGCGCCAACCCACCAACGCGCGCTTCGCGACGAACACCGATACTCCAGCAGCTGGGTTGTCGCTATTTCGCTTCTCTAAGGGCCATGGCAATCTGCAATGCTCCGCCTGCCATGGCTCCACCCACGCTGAATTTCCGTCCTCCCATCGCAACGATAACCTCAGCAGCGTGGCCGCGCAGGGCCACGTGGGCGTGCTAGCCGAATGCACCGCGTGCCACACTTCCATGCCCAGCACCATCAATGGGGGGCCGCATGGCATGCACCCTACGGGCACTTCATGGGCCAAAAATCACGCAGACTCCGCCCGTTCGGTAGGACTGGCAGAATGTCAGAAATGCCACGGCCTCGACTACCGAGGAACGGTGTTATCGCGCGCGTTTGGGGATCGTGCCCTCACTACGAAATTTGGCACCCTGAATTTGCAACGCGGCGTGGAGGTCGGCTGCTACGAATGTCACAACGGCACGAACAGCAGTAACGCCACCACCCATCAACGCCCCACCGTCACTGCCCTAGCCAAGTGGCTGGCGGATACGGTGCCGTCAAATTTCACCCTGCCCGCCGGCGGCACCACGCCGATCGTCCGCGTTGTGCAGCAGCCACAGCATGGATCCGTTGGCATCAGTGGCACCACTGCCACCTATTTCCCTGACCTTGGATACAAAGGCCCAGATTCCTTCACCTGGACTGCCAGCGATGCTCTGAGCTATCGCGAAGCGCTGCCTGCTTATGCCTCCCTCACCATCGGATTCCCCACGCCCAATCAGGACAGCGATGGCGATGGCATCAGTGACCTCCTCGAATACGCGCTGGGCTTGGATGCCTCCATGCCTTCCCCTGCAATCTGGCCGAAACACACCTTCGATGCGGTGAGCGGACTGCACTACCAAACCCTCAGTTATCCGCTCGGTCCCATCCGTCCACCAGACGTAACGACCGCGTTTGAAGTCACAGGCGACTTGCAATCGTGGACTGCGGCATCGCCCATCCCCACCTTGAGCGAACTCAAGGCTCGGGATACCGTCAGCAGCGATTCTGCCGCCCATCGTTACATCCGTCTGAAAGTCACCCGTCCGACTCCCTAAAACCGACCCGTCCGCAGCCCCTCCCGTCGTGACACATCGCATATTCATGCCGCACAAATTTCCTTGGAGCCACTGCTGCCCGCCAGTATAACTGAGGCCAATGAACTGTAATGACCATCAATTTCGCTCGGCTGATCCGGCTTTGCGCGCCGCGCTGACCCGACGCACCTTCCTGCAACGCAGCGCAGGCGGCCTGGGCCTGGGGGCGCTAAGTTCCCTACTGGGAAATGGCACTGCGGCTGCCGCTACCGCGTTGCCGGGACTGCCACATTTTGCCGCCAAGGCGAAACGGATCATTTACCTCTTCCAATCCGGGGCTCCGTCGCAGATGGATCTCTTTGATCCCAAGCCCCAAATGGCTGCGCATCGGGCGGAGGACCTGCCGGCCTCCATTCGCATGGGCCAGCGGTTGACGACGATGACCTCGGGACAGTCGAAATTTCCCGTGGCTCCCAGCATTTTCAAATTTGCCCAACATGGGAAGAGTGGCGCTTGGTTGAGCGAGTTAATGCCTAACATCGCGAAAGTGGCGGATGATCTTTGCATCGTTCGCTCCATGTTCACCGAGCAGATCAATCATGACCCCGCCATTACCTTTTCCCAAACCGGACATCAGTTGGCGGGTCGGCCCAGCATTGGTTCCTGGGTGGGCTATGGCCTGGGCAGTGAGAATGCAAATCTGCCCGCTTACATCGTGCTGACTTCGTTCGGCAGCGGGCGTCCCGACGATCAACCACTCTATGATCGACTCTGGAGCGCTGGCTTTCTGCCGTCGAAACACCAAGGCGTGAAGTTTCGCAACAAAGGCGATGCCGTGCTTTATTTGTCGAACCCACCGGGCGTCGATCCTGCCACCCGTAGGGGCACGTTGGATGATCTTGCCACGCTGAACGGTCAACACCATGCGGCCTTGGGCGATCCAGAGATTCAGACTCGCATCGCGCAGTATGAAATGGCGTTCAAGATGCAGTCCAGCGTTCCTGAATTACTGGATCTCTCCAAGGAACCGCAGCACGTCCTCGATCTTTACGGCCCCGACGTAAAGCGCCCCGGCAGTTATGCCTCGAACTGTCTGCTCGCCCGTCGCCTGGCAGAACGGGATGTGCGCTTTGTCCAACTGTTCCACATGGGATGGGATCATCATGGCAACCTGCCCAAGGCCCTCCGCGGTCAGTGCATGGACACCGACCAAGCCACCGCCGCGCTTATCACAGACTTGAAACAACGGGATCTCCTGAAGGACACGCTGATTGTTTGGGGTGGCGAATTCGGTCGCACGATCTACTCCCAAGGTGCCCTGACCGAAGATAATTACGGCCGGGATCATCACCCCAAATGTTTCAGTATCTTCCTCGCTGGAGCTGGAATCAAGGCTGGCCAAACGTATGGGGCCACGGATGACTTCTGTTATAACATCACGGAGAACCCAGTCCATGTGCACGATCTCAATGCCACCATCATGCAATTGCTGGGCATCGACCACACCCGGCTAACCTACCGCCACCAGGGCCGAGATTTCCGGCTCACGGACATTCACGGTAATGTTATCAAAGACCTGCTGGCGTAGAGCGCCCTCGCTCCCGCTACGGTTTGGTGAGCTTGATCCTGATAAACCGTTTCGTGCTCGCAGCTTGCGCGGAACGCCAGACTTCAGTGACAGTGCCATCCCCATGGTTGATCTGTTGGAGGCGAATCGCATCCGCCAGCCAGTTGATTAGATCAGCACTCGTTTCCACCACATACGTCACATCATCAGTGGCCAACTTACGAACGAAGCTGATGGTCAGCATGTCGTTCTCGACGGCTAGCGGCGTGGTGGCAGATGCGTTGGGTGCGGTATCGCTGGTGCCAAGGAAGTGCTCGACGAGAGCCGTCAATCCATCACGATCTGCATCTGCCAAGGCGTCTCCCGTAAATGGCATCGCGCTGTCGCTGGAACCTGGATTTCCTCCGAGCGCGACGCTGGGTCGCCAACTGCTGGGATCATTCGCAACGCTGCCTGGATTCATCCGCACGAGGCTGTAGCCAGAACCATCCGCACTCGTCGGCCATGGTTCGGCCTCCTCATAGGAGACACGTTCAATTTCCTGATTATTGCGATCCACCAATACGATGGTGTCAGCGGTATTGTTCAACGCTCCGGTCCAGACTCCAGCCACGACGGGAGCAGCGCCATACGCAGCAAGGAATGCCGCCGCGTCCTCCACGATGAGGATGCGCGCGCCAGGCTCCAACACCACGTTTCCAAAACTAAAGACAACCGCATTCGTCAAATGGACACCAGTTAGGTCGAGGCGCACCGTGGATCGATTCAGCAACTCGATAAACTCGGTCGCATCCGTCGGTCCGGGAGAATTGTAATGAATTTCGGAGATCGCGAGATTACCTACCGCAGCAGGAATGGCACCGATGGTAAAGGCCGTTTCGGTGAGTGCGCTCCACTCCCCGGTGCTGGTGAGTCTGGCACGGGCCTTCAGCGTCACTAACGTGCCATTCAAAACCACGGGCGTGCTGTAAGCCAAGGCCGTGGGCTCCATCGGGTCCGAGCCATCAACGGTATAGGTAACGGTGGTGGCCGCTGGTGCAGTGATGGTCACGCCGGTTCCAGCAGGAACAATTCCTCCAGCCACAGAAAACGCGGGAGCATCCAATGAGGGATAGAGCCCGCGCGCGCGCAATTGAGTTATCAGCGTGGTTCGACGCGGAGTGATGAAACTCGTTTCCACCGCACTGACCGCCGCACTCCAGTCCGCCACCGTGCGCGGAGTGGCACTCTTGGCATCGCCCCAGCGGGCGGATTCCGCCAAGATGGCCCCGGACACTTGTGCCGCAATTTCCCGCCAGCGAGCGATCGCCACTGATGGGTCCAGCGCCCCGCCATTGAAGAGATGTTTCTGGGCCCGATCAGCAAAGCGCAGTTTGTATTTCGGGCTCGTCATTAATTGCTGAGAGAGCCAGCGCGGATTGAAATAGGAAAGCGTATTGCCCACCGCGTTCGCCCCGGAAACATTGACATTGGGATCGGCGGCACGCATGCAACTCTCGGAATCGTGCGTTAGGAATTGGAAACCAAAACGCCCATCGCGCGGACGAATCACATAGAAATTCTTCGGCACTCCAACCCCAATATTGATCGGAGCATCATCATCACCGGCATAGAATCGGAGTAAGTTGTAGTCGATGAGATTATCCACATCCAGCAACTGCGGGCCGCCTGTGAGTTGGCCTGCAGCATTCCGGCCTTGCACCGCAAAATACGCCGCATCCGTGGCGAAGCCTGCGGTGGCGGCATTGAAGAGTTGGGTCCACGCCACCGCATCGCCATCCGCCGCTTCGACGCGATGCGGGATGACATAAGTCTTCATCACATCGTAGTCCGCCGCACTACCGCCAAAATACGTGGCCGCAAAACTCGCGTCCGCCCGCTCCTGGGTGCCATAGATCCCCCAGTAAACCCCATTTAAATAAAGGTGATAGTAACGACTGCGGGTGTAAGGCTGGCCCATGGCTCCGTGCGTGGCGCGATTCCATTCGTCCCTGGTGTAAGTGGCAGCCGTGGAACCGTCCTTCCCCCACCCCATAACTTGAGCGGTGCGCAGGTCGATACGATCAAACGAATCTGCTCCTTCATCGCCAAATAACGGATAGTTTAACTTGGCGGCACCATACTCGCCCCGGAAGTAGAGATGGAAATTATGTTTCGGCACCGTGCCCTCCCGACTGGCTCCGCCTCGGATGCGAAGGCCAGCGTTGATGTGGAATCCGGGTGTGGCGTTGGGATTCACCAACTCCACGGACGCAGGACATTCGTAATAATCTTCCCGCCCGTAGGGATTGACATAGATGCCCGTGGCTGGATCCACCAAGTTAGGTAAATCAGTAACAATTGAGAGCGTCGGAATGGCCGTGAGCGCATCCTTCATCGCCTGCGCGGTCACGGTGGACGTAATGTCGGGATCCATGCCGTAGTCCAGCACCTGACCATTGACCTTCCCCGTGGGCCAGCCAGCAGGGTTCCCTTGGGAACGAATGTCTTCAGGGAAAAAATAACTCTGGGTATCCGGGCCGTTCGGTGCCAAGCCGGGCGCGAAGGCAGAGAGACGCAGCATGGTCGTGCTAGTGAGATTTAATGCTAGCGGATCGGCGGCTTGGGTTCCATTGGTGAAGGATGGCGTGGAGCCGTTGGTGGTATAAACCAAGGTGGCACCGGGCGTGGCGCAGGTCACATTCACGATCTGCGGCGTGGTGTAGAAGCCGCGGCGGATGGAAAAGATCGGGTCGGCCACGAAACCCGCATAACCAACCGCATCGTTCGGTGCTCCCGGCGTGGGATTCAGGAGATAACCGCGTGGGGTGTAGTTGCCGTAAACGCCGTAGCTATGATCCGCACGCTGGGCAGGATAATTTAGATAGGAAGAAATCACCACCCCCGCAGCGTTGGCCAACGTTATCGCTCCGCCAGCACGGTTGTTCAGTTTGAAATTTGTATGCAGTGGATTGATGGTGCGATTCTTTTCGGATGCGAAGACCACCAGAAAGGCTTTGGGGGCCAGCAGGGTGCCTGCGGGTAGCGCCCATTTCTGCGACAGCAATGGATCATCGCTGAGCCACCAACCACCCAGATCTGCAGCCGTCTCACTGGCATTGAAGAGTTCGATCCAATCCGGTTGATCGCCATCCTCATCGCGCAGTCCAGAATCATTTTCCGCCAGGAATTCTGAAATTATCACCCCACTGGGCTCCAGGACCGTCACCTGAAACGTCTGCTGCCTGCTCCCGCCCTCTGCATCCACTGCGGATAGTGTGACCTCATGCACCCCCACGTCGGCCAGGCTGGGACTGCCCGTGAACGTTCCGGCGGCATAGGTTAGCCATGCGGGCACACTGGTGGCGGTGAGCGTGACGGCCGCCCCCACATTCGACGTTGCTCCCACATTACTGGAATAGGCCAAACCAGCTCTGGCGAAGGAAGCAGGCGTGGCCGTGAAATTGATCGTGGAAACGCGACGTAGCAGAAAATCATCGCAATCCACGGTGAGCGCTCCGCCGTTCGTGCGATTGCGATACCCGAACCAACCGACCGCCAATGGCTCCGAATCAGACACGAAGAAGGACGCCTCATTACTCCCCTGCCGCGTGGTGACCGTCATCAAGAGGACCTCATTTTCATACGCTCCCCGCACTTCAAACGTGAACGGCAGCGCAGGGTTTAGCGTGAAGCCATCCAGCACCGTGTCCGGCAGAAATTGCGTCGTATTGATACCCACACGCGACACCCGCACGCCGCCGGTCGTCGGGCGGATATCGATTTGATAATAGGGCTGCGTGACCCCGCCGGTGAAATTTGCATTGGTTCCAAAAAGCCCGAAACCTACGGTGTTCGCAGTGTTCGCGTTGGCGATGACCGTAAATTTCGACGACAACAGAAACCCCGGAGCAGTGGCAGGCAGACCACCCAGTTGATCCGTTAGAAAGGAAGCGATACTGGTGTTAGCAGTGCCCGTAATCGTATTCCGATAGGCCCCACCGACCACACTCCATTCAGCCGCTGGCACGGGGGTGAAGGGAGTGGCGTTGGTCGTGAAATTCAAATTCAAAGGCACCGCCACCGGCGGGATGGGCGCAGTGCCAATGCGATGATCTGCGGTGGGCGGAGCCTGCGCGCCACTGACGAAACTAACATCATCGAACCAATGCGAATGCGCGGTGGTGTCATTGCGATCAAACCTAATTTTATTGATCGCAGCACTCGTGGCCGCAGCCGTGTTAGTGAACATTTTCAAGCCAACCGCAGCATGAGTCAGCGTCGTGAATCCGGGATCCGACCACACCAAATCATATTCTGCCGTGCTCGTGCCAAAGTTCCGCCCAATGATCCGAATTCGCACAGCGGTAGTCGTCGCAATCGGAAACGTGGCGCCAGTGGCCAGGGAAGTGGCGCTGGTGTAGGTGCCCAGATTGTTGACTTGGATGATGTTTCCCGTGGCCCCGCGCACCTCAATGGCATTGCCCGCCGTAGAATCCAGCAGGATGCGGAACGACTGCGCAGTCGTATTTCCCGCCACCATAACATACGTATCGAACGTGAAATTCGCCAGCGCATCGACCGTCTGGGAAAGTGTGGCCGTCGTATTAAACGACAGGCGAGCCGCCTGCGCGGACCCATTTAAGCCTGCCTGGGTAGTGACTCCCGAGGCCGTCCAACCAGTTAAAAATGGCGCTGCTTCGAAATTTCCATTAGCCAACGCAGCCGCCCCCAACGGCCGCACCAGCAGCAGCAAGAAGAGCACCACGAATGAACCCACGTGGTTAAATGCACGAAAATTTAGCAGCATTGGAATTGGGGGAGGGAGGAATTGATACGAACCTAGCATCGGGCTTACCAGAAAGGATTGTCTCGGTCGAGCAAAAGTGGCACCGGGATCCGGAGAATATTCGTTTGTCTTTCCAGAATTGGCTACGAACGGAGGTGATGAAATTAGATGATTTAGCGGTTCTCGAACCTTCCCTTTTGCGGGCTTCGGCCTCGCAACGATCCGGGGAAATGTTCCACTCCTGGTTCCCCATCAGCAAGGAGGTTGGCGCATGGATGTAACGCGCTTTCAGCATACCATCACGGATCAGGAGAATTCCCCTGCTGCGGCGGATCGCAATGAGCTATTTCCGCTGACGATGTGGTCGGCTTTGTTGGAGGCCCAGGGGGCTGGTTCGGCGGGATTGCGTGGATTGGAGCGATTGGCCGCCGCCTACTGGCGACCGCTGTATGTCTTCCTGCGGAAGCGCGCGCATGATCACGATGCAGCGGCGGATGGAGTGCAGGGATTCTTCGCTTATTTGCTTTCTGGTGACCTGTTGCACAAGGCACGACCGGGCGAAGGTCGATTTCGGAATTTCCTGCTGGTGGCGTTCCGGCGGTGGCTGGGCGACCAGCAGGACAAGGCCACGGCGGCCAAGCGTGGGGGAGGAACTCTGGCGATTCCGTTGCAGGATTTGCAGGAACTAGGTCAGGAACCGGAGGGCGCAGGTGATTCCCCTGAGGAAGCGTTTGATCGCAAGTGGGCGGAGTCATTGATCGCCCGGGCGCTGGCGGCCCTGGAGGCGGATTGGGCAAAGCGGGCGGAGGTTTTTGCCGCGCTGAAATGCGGGCTGGAGGGATCTGCGGAAATGGAGCGGTATGGGGACATCGCGGAAAGGCTTGGAATGACTGAGGGAGCTGTTAAAACGGCGTCATTTGAGATTAGGAAAGGGTTTGCCGCCCATGTGCGGCGGGAGATTCGGGCCACGGTGGCGTCCGATGCGGAGGCGGAAGAGGAACTGCGCTACTTGGTGACGTTAATTCGTCACTGACCTTTCGCGAAGTTTTCCCAACTCCCACTTTACCATGGCTGACTCTTTTCCACCCCCCGATACCATCCGCTCCTGCAACAGTTGCGGTGAGATCGTGCCCATCAGCCAGCCGTGCCTGGCGTGCGCCCTGTTGCAATTGTTTCCTGCGCCCAGCGAGCCTACCGAGGCCGTCAAGCCGGTGGCATTGCGGTTCGATCCCTCCGGGTTACCCTGCCTCTTTGGTCCGTATGTGATCCGGCGGGAAATTGCAGTCGGCGGCATGGGTGCGGTTTATGAGGCTTACGATCCCCGATTAGGCCGCAGTGTGGCCTTGAAAATGATGCGTTCGCTCCTGCTGGCGACCTCGGAGGAGAAGGCGCGATTTAGATCCGAAGCTGGCGCAGCCGCGCAACTGGATCACCCCAACATCGTTCCAGTCTATGAGGTGGGAGAGCAGGACGGGCAGCCGTATTTCACGATGAAACTCATCGAAGGTGACAGTCTGGCCGGGCGACTCAAGGATGGCCCGATTGCTCCACGTGAGGCAGGACTACTCGTGGCTAGCATTGCCCGCGGAGTAGCGCATGCGCATGAGCGTGGGGTGCTGCACCGGGATTTGAAGCCGGGAAATATCGTCATGGATGCCTCCGGCACGCCGTGGCTCACAGACTTTGGGCTGGCAAAAGTAGCTTCAGTCGATTCCAATCTCACCCTAACAGAATTCTTTCTGGGCACGCCTGGTTACATGTCTCCCGAACAAGCTGCGGGCCGCACACGGGAGATCGGTCCGGCCAGTGATGTCTGGGCGCTGGGGGTGATTCTTTTCCAGTTAGTGACAGGACGACTCCCCTTTTCCGGCCAAGGGCACGCGGAGGTCATGCATCATATCATCCATGATGAGCCCGCCAGCATCCTCCTGCCCGCCAGCGGTTCCCGAGCGGTGGTGGACCATGATTTGGAAACCATCATTCTGCGTTGTCTGGCCAAGGATTCGAATCGTCGCATCAACACCGCCAGTTTCCTGGCAGACGAACTGGACCGCTGGTTGGCTGGGGAACCGATTCATTCCCGGGGCATCACTCCCGCAGAGCGTGCAATACGCTGGGGGCGGCGGCATCCGTGGCCCTTGATAGCGACAGGGCTGTGCGCGGCAGTGGTGGCGCTGGTGGTGCCGCTCACACGCGCTCCGGTCGCAAAATTTGTCCAGACGTTCGTGCCAGCGGAGCCTTTTCAGAACGGGAGCTTTGAACTCAACGGCGGCAACAAGAGTTACGAGGCCGCTGGCTGGACGATCTCCGGGACCCCAAAAGGAGTGCAAATCAGCGACGAGGAAGGAGCTTCCGAGGGAAGTCACGCCGTGCTATTTAATAAAGCCATCCACAAAATCGGTGGCCAGCTTTGGCAAAAATTCAAGACAACCGCTGGGCAAACCTATACCGTGCAGTTCGATTTCGGATCTTTCAGCTGGACCTCGCTTTCCATCCAGAAACTTCGCGTCGAAGTGCGGGATGGCGGCTCGCCGACCACCGGTTCGCAATTGATCAACCCCGGCAGCGAGCAGATTGCAGCGACCTCCGGCGGTTCATTGGAGAGCCACACAGGTTACTTCGACGTCGCTGACGGCAGCGGGACCAACGCTTCCAGCCTGGAGTTTAACAAAGTGACGTTCACGTTCACCGCCAAATCTTCCGCGTGCACCTTAGTCTTCACGGATATCAGCACCGGGGACATCACGAGCCAGGATGGTGTGCTGGACAATGTGACGGTGCAGTAAAAGGAGTATGACTCCGTTCGCTGGGCTGGCTGATTAGGCATCGATAGCTCTTTGGCATTCCGATAGCAGACGACGCAGGGAGACTGTGATTGTTACCGGGCATAGATTCGGTCTTCCCCAGAGGGGCCGGCCAGGGGGGACGGCCTTGGCCAAGATGTCTGCGCTCGGGCAATTTTCCCCATGAGGAAAATTATTTCAAAAATCCGCAAACCTTTTCCCCAATGTCCCCAACTCCCGTTTTGAAGCCACTTCGCGCCTTCAAATTGAACCACCTCCGCCGCTCACCTGACTCCCGCTCCGCCCCGTCCCTGCCCATGACTCCTATGAAAACCATCCTCCGCTGCTGTCTCATCGCCCTCGCTGCTCTTGTCACCCTGCTTGCCACCGCACCGTCCGCACAGGCATTGCCTTATGCGCCCGCTCAGGCCGGGGATTCGCTGTTTGTGTCGCTGGATGATGGCACGGTGCGGCAGTTTTCTGCGGGGGGTGGGGATCTGGGCGTGACCGTCAGCACGGGCTACAGTGTGGCGGAGGGCATTGCCTTTGACACTGCGGGGAATCTTTTTGTGTCAGGCTATGGCTCTGCTGACGTGGGGAAGTTTACGCCGGGCGGGGTGTTCTCTACGATCGGCCTGAGCATTAGCGCTGGAAGCAATCCCACCGGCCTCGCCTTTAACGCGGCGGGAGATCTTTTCATTGGCCTCCAGGGATGGGGCCAGATCCGCCACTTCACACCGGCGAGAGAGGTCAACGGGTTCGCGTTTGGTCAGGGTGCCATCGCTGGTCTTGCGTTTGACGCGGCGGGCAATCTCTACTTTTCGGAACTAAGCACTCACCAGGTGAAGAAGTTAAACCCGGGCGGCACGGCACTCACTACCTTCATTTCCACTGGCTTGAACACGCCGCAGGACTTGGCCTTCGATAGTGCGGGGAATCTCTATGTGGCGGATTACGGCTCCAATTCGGTGCGGAGGTTTACGGCGGCAGGGGCGCCCCTTGGGGTGTTCGCGAATATAACCGCTCCGGTCGGCTTGGCGTTTGATTCGGCAGGCTTTCTCTATGTGTCGAATTCGGTGGCGAAAGCGATCTGGAAGTTTTCCCCAGCGGGAGCGGACCAAGGGCAGTTTGCGAGCACGGGGGCGATTGGGGTGAGGAAACTGGCTTTCTACCGACTCAAGACTGCCGCCGTGGCCACGAACGCGGCCACGAGCGTGAGGACGGGTGGTTTTGCCACTGGGGCGACGGGTGGCGCGACGCTGAATGCGACGGTGAGCAGCATCGGCACTACGACGGACGTGACTTTCCAATATTCGACGAACGCCACCCTGAGCAGCGGGGTGACGACGACCGCCGTGCAGACGCTGGCTGCCAACGCGAGCGGCACGGCTGTCTCGAAGGTGCTCACGGGGCTGGTGCCGAATACACCGTATTATTTCCGTGCCACCGGGACGAATGCGGCGGGAACGAGCAATGGGGCGATCCTGTCCTTCACCACGCCCGCGATCCCGCTGCCTTATGTGCCAGCGGAGGCGGGGGACTCGTTGTTTGTGTCTCTGGATGGCGGCACGGTGAGGCAGTTCTCGGCGGCGGGCGTGGATCTGGGCGTGGTCGCTAGCACGGGCTATACCCAGACGGACGGCATTGCCTTCGATGCGGCGGGCAATCTCTTTGTATCCGGCTATTCCAATAATGCGGTGGCGAAATTTACGCCCAGCGGCACCCCCTCGACTTTCAGCACCGGGACCAATCCAGCCGGCTTGGCCTTTGACGCGGCGGGCAATCTTTACATCTCTTACCTGGGATCAGGCTGGATCCGCAAGGTGCCACCATCGGGCACGGGGGGCACCACCTTTGCCTCGTCGCTGAGCCAACCTGCGGGCTTAGCGTTTGACACGGCGGGCAATCTTTACACCTCGATCCAAGATACCAACCGGGTGAAAAAGGTGACGTCGCTAGGGGCTACCAGCACCTTTATTTCTCTGAGCCTGAGCACGCCGCAGGACGTGGCGATTGATCGGGACGGGAATTTCTATGTGGCCAACTTTGGCAACCAGACGGTCCAGAAGTTCTCGGCGGCGGGGACGGATCTGGGCATCTTCGCTTCCTCGGTCAAACCGATTGGTCTGGCCTTTGACGCTGATGGCAATCTCTATGTGGCGAATGCACTCGATAACACGATCATGAGGTGGTCACCTTATGGGGATTATCTGGGGCAGTTTGCTAGCACGGGATCGGCACCTATTAGGAAACTGGCGTTCTACCGACCCAGGTCTGTGGCTCCGACCGTGGCGACGAACCCGGCCACGGGCCCGACGACCACCGGGGTGACGCTCAATGCGACCGTGAGCAGCAGCAATGCGGTGGCGACGGATGTGACGTTCCAATACTCGACGAACCCCACGCTGGGCAGCGGTGTGATCACGACTGCGGTGCAGTCGCTGGCGAGCAACGCCAACGGCACGGCGGTGACTCAAGTGCTGAGCGGGCTGGCTCCGCACACGTCGTATTTTTACCGCGTGCGAGGGGCGAACTCGACGGGGACGACCAATGGGGCGATCCTCAATTTCACCACGGGCAATACCCTGCCGACGGCCCCGAATGGCCCGGCCACCGGGACGACGGGCGATCCGAAGACGATCACGCTGAATTTCCCCAACCCTGATGCGGACGGGGACACGGTGTCGATCATTTCCGCCGTGGCGGTGAGCGGGCTGACGGTGAACTCCGTCTTGGCGACGAGCGTGACGTTCACGCCCGATGCCAACTTCACGGGG
>JANOAV010000084.1:0-13188 GCA_031411295.1 Verrucomicrobiales bacterium
TGGCTTCGAAATCTGTGGCCTCGTGAGCCGGGGGCCAGCGAGTCGGGGGAAACTCAACGCGGAGTTTGGCAATGTTTACCCGGAATACTCTGACGTGGAGGCAGCGATTCGCGAGTCCAAACCGGATGCGGTGTCCATCAACACTTACCCCGACACGCATGCAAAATTTGCCCAAATGGCCTTTGCCGCTGGTTGCCATGTGTTCATGGAGAAGCCGATCGCGGAAACGGTGGCAGAAGCGCAACTGATTGTGGATCTGGCGAAGCAGCACGGGAAGAAACTGGTCATCGGCTACATCCTGCGGCACCATCCGTCCTGGGTGAAATTTATCGAAATCGCCCATACGTTAGGTAAACCGCTGGTGATGCGAATGAATCTGAATCAGCAAAGCGACGGGGAGATGTGGGCGTTCCATAAGGAACTCATGCGGAGCATGTCGCCCATCGTGGATTGTGGCGTGCATTATGTGGATGTGATGTGCCAAATGGTGGGTGCCAAGCCGGTGCGGGTCAGCGCTATCGGGGCGCGACTCAACGATGAACTGGTGCCGGGAATGTATAACTATGGCAATTTGCAGGTGACCTTCGAGGATGGCTCGGTGGGCTGGTATGAAGCGGGTTGGGGACCCATGGCCAGCGAAACCGCGTTCTTCGTGAAGGACGTCTGGGGACCAAAAGGAGCGGTCAGTATCGTGGCCAAGACGGGGGCGGCGGAAGGTCAGAGCGGCAACATTGAGGCTCACTCCAAGGCGGAAAGCCTCAAGGTCCATTCCTCCGAGCGGGGTCCAGATGGGAAATTCGTCCGTAAACCGGAATGGGTCGATCTGACCGATGAACCGGATCACGACGGACTGTGCCTCCGGGAGCAACAGTATTTCCTCAAAGCCATCCAGGAGGATATCGACCTAACTAGTCACATGGATGACGCCGTGAGCAGTCTGGCCATTGTGCTAGCCGCTGATCGGGCCTTCAAGGAAGGCCGGACGGTGGATCTGTAGGCTGCGGGAGGTTCGTTCCAGCGGATTAATCCCGATGGGCTTGCAGGGCTGGGCGGAAACGTCCGGCTGGCCCTGGAGGGGCGTTGCGCAGGTAGGGGCTGGAGCGATTCCGCAGCATGGGTTCACGTTCCCGAACATATTCCCCAGCCTCATCCTTCTCCTTCTGGGCATGGTAGATCATGAGCGCGGTTACGATGCCCAAGTCAAAATACAGGTAGAAATTGACGGGGTAGTTGTTGAGCGCGGAGGCATTTACCGTAACCGCCATGAAGTTGGCAAAGGCGCAACTTAGCGCGGCTGCTCCCAAGGTCGCACTAAGGCCATCTGGCTGATTAAGGACGAACCGGTGAATGGCACGCATCAGGAGGAAGATAACGAAGCCACCAATGGCCAGTGGAATATAACCCACCTTCAACAACAGCGCAGAGAAGGCGTCATGAATCTCCCCCCTTCCTAGCACCTGCGCGGCAGTTTTGCCTTGGAAACCGACCCCAAATGGGGTCCACAATCTCGAGTCGTGCGTGATGGCATAGACGCCCTCCAGACGGGCATTGAGAGTGGATAAATTACCCGCTTGGTGGGCCTCGGCCGAGGCTCCCGAGCCCATCAAGGCTTCGGTCCATCGATTGAGCATTTGGTTCTTGAGCAAGAAGCCGGAAAACGCCGCCACCACGGCAATGACGATAACGCCAGAGATGTAGAATGCGCGAGTGAAGAAACGACTCCGAAAGGCCCAAAAACCGACCGCCGCAATGACTCCTTGGATCCAGCCGGCCCGACTGAAGGTGCGGTAAGCGGCAAAGGCGAAAAGCAGGCCAATGAAAACGCGCATCCCGACGGAAGAATCCTTGGTGCGTCCGCTATCGTCGCGGTATTTCCAAAAGCCCGCAAAAATCAAAATGGCTGCATCCAACGAATAAACGACCGTGGCTGCTCCGGCTCCATTCATGGTGCCAAAAACGCGTGGCACCCGCTCCGCCAACTGGCGAACCTCGACGGTGAATCCTGACAGCAGATATTTGTATTCCCACCATGTGAATCCCACGAAGGATTGGTAAAGGTAGTAGAGGACTGAAGGGACGAAAATCAAAATGGACTTTTTCATCAAGTCCCGTAGCTCCTCCGGGGTGCGGAACAGCGCGGGAATGGTGAAGATAAGGGCTAAATAAGCCACTCCGTTGACCAAGTCGCCCAGGGCGCGGAAACCTCCGCCAGCCGACAATATCCCTAGAGCGCCCATCCCCCCCATGGCTGCGATGGAGGCCACTGCGATCCAGCCTTCCAGGGGACGACGTCCGATGGCACCGACGGCCATTTGATAAAGCACTGCCATCGAGATGCCAGCCATCGTGGCAGGCGCGATGCCGAGCACATAATACAAGTCGAACTGTCGAATGCCCGCATCAAGGATCATCAGCCGTTTGAAATAATCCAGGTAGCCGGTGAGGAATAGCAGGAAAAAGAACCCACGCTTCGGAGCAAACAAACCCACTACAAACCCACCGATCATCGCGTAGAGGTAAAATTTACCAAAGGCGTTGGACCCCCCTGCGAACACATCCAGCGAGATATACAGCGCCAGGATCATGACCGCAAAGGTCACAACGATACGAGAGAAGCCGGAAGAATTCATAGTTAGGGGTAAGCGCAAACAAGCGCTGGAGCAATGTGACCAGCGGGTGAGTCAAAGTGTTGAAAATTTTAAGCGCGGACGTTGAAGCAGTAAATTAAGTCCTGGTCCCGCAGGTAGAGTTTGCCGTTCACAATCACAGGATGGGTCCAGATGCGACCATCCTTTTTTCGCTTTTCGGTCTGGGGGGAGAGCTTGAAGCGGCCACTTTCTTTCCAGCCCTCCGCACTGGCGTCGATCAGCACTACCGTGCCGTCGCTTTCGCTTAGGCAGTAGAGCTTTCCGTCTGCATAACCGACGGCACCTTTGCCGAGTTTGCTTTCTTTCCAGATAATCTTGCCGTCCGTCAGATTTTGGCACACCCAGCCGCCGGCATCGCTATGACCGTAGAGTTTGCCATCCAACAGAATCACTCCGCCATGGTGATTCACGATGCCGTCGTTCTCCATATCGTAATCCGTGGTCACAGACATATCCGCCCCGATGGTGACCTTTTTACAGCCAGCCTTGTAGCCCGAAGTGATGTAAACTGAGTTTCCAGAAACGATGGGAGTAGGGATGACTGCCACTCCACCGCGCCAGTCGGTTTTCCACAGCACCGAGCCGTTGGTGGCATCGATCCCAGCCAAGTGCTTGTGCACCAGTTGGATGTATTGGCGTTTGCCTTGAATCGTGGCGACAACTGGGGAGGAATACCAAGCTTCCTGTGCTAAGTCTGCGGATTGCCATTTTACATCACCCGTCTTTTTATCCAAAGCGGCCAGCGCCCCTTTTTTCCCGCCTGGCGTGCAGATTATTTGATCCCCATCGACCAGCACGCTCTCCGTGTAGCCCCAGCCTGGAAGTTTCCCACCCAGGTCCTCATCCATCTTCTTCTTCCACAGGACCTTGTGATCCGTGAGGGAAATGCAGTTAAGGTGTCCCTTGGCGCTCATCGCGTAGATCCGGTCGCCATCGACGGTGGGGGTGGCGCGCGGGCCGTCGCCCCAATTATTCTGCAACACTGGACCGATCTCCGTCGCCCAGAGTTCGGCTCCAGTATCCGCATTCAGGCAGAGTAATTGTTCCGCATCTTCCCTGGCCACTAGAGTGTAGAGTTTTCCCGCCACGATAGCCGGACCGGAGTAGCCGATGCCAGCGTCTTTGAAGATCCACGCCAGCTTGGGGCCTTCCGCGGGCCACGCTTTCAGCAGACCCTTCTCAGTCGAAGCATCGTCACGCTGCGCCCCACGCCAAGCGGGCCAGTCCTCGGCGTGACTGGCATTAAGCAAACCAATGGCAGCAAGTAGTAAACTGAGCTTGGGAAAGGAACGAGGATGAAGCATGATCGGGGCGGAGTAGATAATTGATGAAAGAAAGTTAAGTTTTACTACGATTTTCCGCTGCCGACAAGGCCCATGAGTGCGAAATCTCTACGATGTTGAGAAAATCTTGCCATTCCGGGCAAAAATTGGCCGCATTTCCTTTTCGCTTCAGCGTGGGATGTGCTACACATTACCGTCTCGTCCTCAAGCCCGACCCAAGATGACCCAACTGGAACCGACCCCACCGCCAGACAATCCCACCCCGACTCCAGCCCCTGCGCCAGAGACGTCTCCGCATACCTTGCATCCAGCATTAACGGGGTTGGCTGGAATGGTCGTGGGCAGCATTCTGTTGGGCAAGAAGGCCGGTTTGTTGGCTGGCCTGCTGGGAGCTGGGGCTAAAGTCTTGTTAGAGCAGCGTGCCAAAGCAGCGGTAGTTCCGCCCCCTCCGTCCCCGCGCCCAGACGCGGAAGCACTTCATGAGCCGTTATGCGCTCCAGCCGAGCACGAGTCAGTGAAAGCCGATGTCGCTGCGGCCCCGACAATTACTGTCGTGCCGCCGATGGCCGAAGTGTTGTCATCGCTCGATAGCGCAGAGCCCACAGTGATCTTGCCGAGCCTGGCCACCCCGATGCGGCCTGCACCAGCCATCGAGGCTGCTGCCCGTCAGGAGGAAACAGAAACCGAAATTCAACCCGAGCCACTGGCCCTCAGCGATGCTTTGGCCAGCCTCGAAGCTCCGCTCATCACCTTCCCAGAAGATGGCCCAACGTGGGCACTGCAGCCGATTCAGGCTAACGTATTGCCACCATGGCCCGTCCCCGATGCGAAGCTCCCAGCGGAGCCGATGGCGAGCGCCGCACTCGGGAAAGAGCTGGCCACTGACTCCATGTTTGAGTCCAAGCCCAATGAGGCCGACTCCCTCCCGCAGGCCGCGCCTAGTGAAGAATCCACTCTGGAAAATTCGCCTGGATTGCCCGCGCCAATCACTTCTGTTGGGCAACTCCTCGCTCCCATCCTCCGCCACGAAAATCCGCCTGCCTCCTCCGAGCTGGATTCAAAATTGGACGAAGCCTTAAGTCACAAGGAAGAGTTCCAAAACTACGGTCGCCAGCTCGACTTCCCGTCCCCCCCCAGCAGCCTGACCGAGCCTCCTCAACTGGACGATCCCCTGCCGACAGCACCCGCCGAGGCCTTCGTAAATTGGCCGGAGTCAGCCATTGATCCGACCCAGATCGGCCAGAGTGCGTTCCAGGAATTCGTCGCCAATATGTTCCAAGAGGCGGCTCAGGAGTCTGCGACCTCAGTCTGCCCAAGCCCTGCGCTAGCTGAGCCCCCTGCCACTGTCTGGACCGTCACGCAGTTGACCACGGCCGCAGCCGAGACGCCTGCCTCTGAACCCGCTGTCCCGCTCTCTCTGCTCGACACTTTTTCCGCCTTACCTGCAATGGAAACGGAGTCGGCGCGTCGGGAAACCGACCTCGAACCGCCCGAACTCACTCCGGAGGACATCTGGCGCTTGGCTTCCTCCCATGGCTTCCTACAGGAGGAATCGGCACCACCGCAGCCTGATTCAACTCAGCCAGAGCCGTCCGTTGCGCCAGCCCATATTCCCGAACCCGAGGAAATTTACCAGCTTGATACCACCCCAATTCAAGCATTCTCTGCTCTGGCCGAAGCTCCTCCAAGCCCACTGGCGCCAGCTCGCCTGGCTGAGGAAATTTCGGCCACCGCCCCCTCGAACGTCCCCTCGCCCCCTGTGACTTTGGACAGCCCTCCCGGCATGAAGCCGTTCGTGGAACTGTTTGGCACCACCCCTCCCGCGTCCGCACCCGAGCCTGCACCCGCTCCGGTTGATGTGGTATCCTTCGCGCCTCACAAACGGCAACCCTTACTCACCCCAGCGGAAGAGGAGGCACTGAGTGCATCGCCTGTTAGAATAATGGCTGTAGAGACTCAGGCGGTGGTGGAAGATGCAGCGCCCGCGTTGCATTTTGCTCCGCCAGCCCCTGCGGCTGCCGAGGCCCCGGCCAAGAATCTCCTCAAAAGCTTGGTGGTGTTAACGCTCTTGGCGGCACTCGCGGGAGCAGGTTACGCCAAACGAGATTTACTGTTGGAGAAATGGAACCAGTGGGCGCACCCGCCTGCCGCCAGTGCGGCCCCTGCTCGCAGCAAATCCGTGCCCGTGCCCCCTCCGCCCGTCCAAGTTCCAACCGCAGTGGTAACTCCGTCTGCGCCACCGCCGGCAGCTCCGTTGCCAACTCCAGCCATCGTTCCGCCAACCGTGGTCCCAGCGCCCACTCCTGCTGCGGTGGAAGTGCGCCCTGCTGAAACGGCCCCGCCGGAGGTTCTGAATCCGCCGCCCAGTCCGCCGCTTCCTCCCAACCCTCCGCCCCCAGAACAGGCGGGCCAGCGTAAAGCCGAGGACGCCATCCGCGCCTTCCTCGGGTTCACCAAAGTGGAGGACATCATCGACAGCAGCCTTAACCGGGAGCGCATTGCTCCAGCGATGGGGAAATATTATGCTGCCAATCCTCCTACCCCGACCTCCTTCACGGATTTGGTGTTGGATTCCACCGCCAGCGAGAAGGAGAGCAGCGCGCAGGCCTTCCTCTTCCGCGTCCGCACCCAAGATCGCCCCGCAGGCTTCCCGGTCTGTGTAGAGCAGACCTCAGAGGGCTACAAGATCGAGTGGGAAGCCTTTGTGCAGTGCCGTGACCGCACTGCCGCCACTTTCTGGAAAACCAGTGCCACGGAACCCCGCTCGCTCTATGTGATCCTGAAACGCAGTCACTATTTCGGAGAGGATATGGAGAATTTGGACGACTACGATTGTTTCCGCATCAAATCCCCGAACCCCGACGAAGAGCCCGTGTATGCCTTTGCTCGCAAGGACTCTACGTTTTGCCGCAAATATCGCAACCAACTCACTTGGGATGCCAACTATTTTGCAGTGGCCACCTTCACCCATGTGAAAAGTGGCAAAGGCACCACGCATCAAGAAATTGTGGATATCGAACGCTTCAATTGGCGCAGCGGGGGTAAGTAACAGCCTAGAGCACCACTTTCGCCCGGCCGGACTGGCCGGATTTGAACTCCTGCCAGGTTTGGAGCACCGCCTCCGCCAATGCCAGCCAATCTTCCAGGGTATGGTCCGGTCCGCCACTGAAACGCAGCACCTGTCGCAGTGCCTGCCCCCCCACGCCCATGGCCAGCAGCACCTCCGAGGCCCCGGAGCCGGAGCTGCAGGCCGATCCGGTGGATACGGCAAAGCCCAACTCCGCCAAGCGCGCGAGCCATTTGGTATTTGAGAACTCCGGCAAGATCACTAAAGAAGTATTACTCAGACGAGCGGCGGATGCGCCCATGATCCGCACGTTAGGAAGCTGTTGGGAAATTTTTCGCTCAAACGCATCCCGGCCCGCCGCCGACATTTCCTGCGTCCTTTCGCGTTCCTGCCATGCCGCCACCATGGCCAGAATGGCTGGCACGTTCTCGGTTCCGGCCCGATGCCGACCTTCCTGAGGTCCGCCCAGTTGCGTGGCGAAGCGTGGGCAGTGCTCCGGAATCTTCAGGACCCCCACGCCCTTGGGGCCACCAAATTTATGACCGCTCGCGGAAACGAAGTCACACTGGCCCAAGTCCGCCGCCGGTAATTTTCCGATCCACTGTGCCGCATCACAGTGGAATAGTCCTCCTCCCGCCTGCACAATTTTAGCCGCCCGCTCCCACGGTTGGAGCACGCCCGTCTCGTTGTTGGCCGCCATCAGCGAAACCAAGCCTAACTTCTCGGAAACCATCATTTCCTTCAACGAATCCAAGTCCGCTACGCCATCTGGAGCGGTGGATATGAGCAATGCCTCGCTGGCAGGTTCTGCCACGCTGGGATGTTCCAACGCAGAAATGGCCACCGCCCGGGCGGGATGCTGCTGGGCGAACCAGCGGAAAACCGCGTTGTTTGATTCCGTGGCACCGGAGGTGAAAATGATTTGGGCCGGCTCGCAGCGCAACCAGTCCGCCACCTGCTCCCGGGCTTGCTCCAACGCCTCTTTGACCGCCGCCGCTTCCCGATACAGACTGGAAGCATTATACCACCAGCGATCCAGCGCCTTCACAAAAACAGAACGGGCCGCCGCACTGAGCGCGGTGGTGGCATTACAGTCAAAATAGCGATGATGCATAAGGTCAGGAAATGTGCTGGCGGTGTGGGCAGAACTGATTACACTCAGAACTTGTGTTACAAGTCGTCTTCAATGAAATTAGTGCCGCCGAGATCTCGCAACTGGATACCCTGCTCCAGTTGGAGCTGCTAAGTCAATTCAAGGTTTCTCCCCAGGATATGGAGAAACTGGACGGGGAGCGCTTTGCCAAAATTTCCCGTGCCGGGAAAGATCTCTACCGTTTCCGGGCCAAAGATTACCGCATCTACTTCGAAATCCTCGATGGTGGCGTGCGCGTGCATCGGGTGCTGCATAAGAACACGGTGCAGGATTTCCTTTTCCGCAGCAAACTTCCCTTGTCCGAGGACGAAGCGCTCGCCAATTCCAAGACCTTCTGGAAACTCATCGAAGAAGGCGAGCGCGCGAAAGTCGCGAAATAGACGGGGCGGGTGATCACGCGAGCTGCCCTCCCACTCGTAAAGGGAATTGCGGAATTGAACGGGAACGGCCATGCTCCAGACATGCATCGCTTCCGCTGGTTCACTCTCATACTATCAACTTTGGTTTCATCACCCGGAGGGGCCGAGGAATTGCCGTCCCGCCGCCAGAAGCGGGCAGAGCAGGCGGCTCCTGCGGTGCAGATGCTGGTGCCAGGGTTTCGAGTGCGGACATTGCCGTTGGTGTTAACCAACCTGGTCAATCTCCAGTATCGTCCAGATGGCAAGCTGGTGGCGCTGGCTTACAATGGAAACATTTTCCTCTGCACCGACACGGACGGTGACGGATTGGAGGATCATGCAGCGTTGTTCTGGGAAGGGAAAGGCAAGGTGACCGCGCCTGTGGGAATGGATCTGGCTCCGGCGGGCAGCCCGCTGGGGGATGCGGTTTTCTTTTGCGTGAAGGGGAAGGTAATGATGGTGGCGGATCAAGATCATGATGGCCGGGCGGAAGTGGAGCGTGTGCTGGCGGAGGGCTGGCCGCTAGCCCGGGCGGGGGTGGACGCCACCAGCATTTACTTCGATCCCAAGGACGGAGCGGTCTATTTTGGCTTGGGCGTGCGCTGGTATGACAACGCGTTTGAGCTGGATCGCGATGGGGTGGCCCACAATGATTTATCCAACGAACGCGGGGCGATCCTGCGCATCAGTCCGGATTTTAAAGCGCGCGAAAAGCTTTGCACTGGCGTGCGCTGGCCGATCTGTCTGCGGCGGAATACCCTGGGCGATCTCTTTTGCACGGATCAGGAGGGAGCCACTTGGTTGCCGAATGGAAATCCGTTCGATGAGCTGCTGGTGATCGAAAAGGGCCGCCACTATGGTTTCCCGCCGCGGCACCCTAAACATTTGCCTAACGTAATTGATGAGCCCAGTGTCTTCGATTACGGACCGCAACATCAGTCCACCTGCGGGTTTCGTTTTAACGATGGAAACTTCGGTCCCACCTGGTGGAAGGACGATGCACTGGTCACGGGAGAAGCGCGCGGGAAAATCTGGCGCACCAAGTTAGTGAAATCCGCCGCAGGCTACGTGGCCAGCACGGAACTGCTCGCCTGCGTCAATCAGTTGGCGGTGGATGTCACGCAGACGCCCCGGCATAGTTTGCTTGTCGCCACGCATTCCGGCAGCCCTGACTGGGGCACCGGGCCGGAAGGGAAGGGGACCATTTTGGAGATCTACCCTGAGGAAACTCCCTCCCCGCAAACGGTGGCGGCGTATTTCGAGGCCTCAGAGAAGCTCCGGGTGTGTTTCGACAGCGCTATCGCCTCTGAGGTCTTCACGCAGGAGACCACGCACTTGGAGCGTGGCGAGTTCGTGCGCGCCGGAGATCGTTATGAAAGTATCTGGCCGGGCTATGAAGCCATCAAACATCAGCACTCGCAACCTGTCACCACGGTGCCCGTAACCGCGCTTTCCCTGGCGGCCGATCGACGCTCGGTGCTGATCACCGTCCCTGCCCAAACTTCATCCGATCACTATGCGCTCACGTTAGGGAAGCGGGATCTGGAGGCCGGCCTCACCGGTGTCCAAGCGGACTGGAAGGGCGCAGACGGCTCTTCCTGGCAAGGCTGGCTGCCCCATCTGGACTTGGCGGTAGCCCGCGAACTCACCGCCGAAAGCGCCATCCATGCCCCGCTCTGGAAAGCCGTGCAGAAACCAGGAACCCTGCATTTACAGACCAAACTGGACCTCTGGCATTTGCTCCGTCCCACCATCCAACCCGGAGCGGCCTTGGATTATGCCTATGAAAAGGAAGTGGCCCAGCTGGAATTAAGATCCCCCAGCGGACCGTTCCAAACCACCCTGTCCGACCAGCCTCGCCTGGCGTCCACGCTTGGTCAGATCACGCACGACACTCATTTGACTTACCTTTCCAAGGTTCCCTCCACGGTTCCGCTCGATATTCAACTAACCGTTACTGGGGACCAACCCGCGGCGTTGGAACTTAGTTGGAGCACCGCAGAAGACGCCCGTCCGCGCGCGCTGCCGCTGCATCGCATGGTGCTGCCGTGGCGTCAGGATCCTCCTGCGCCAGATCCCGCCAAGCTTGCTTCGGCAAGGCCGGAGCTGTTGGGTGGAGATTGGCAGCGTGGCAAAACCGTCTTCCTGGGCGAAAAAGCACTCTGCGCGAAATGCCACACGGCTCATGGCGTGGGCAGCAAAACCGGACCTGATCTGACAAACCTTATTGCGCGAGATTACGCCAGTGTCGTCCGTGATATCAGTGATCCCTCCGCCACGTTGAATCCTGATTATTTAACCTATGACATCACCCTCAACGACGGTCGCCATTTCCCCGCGGTCATGCGTGCTGGCGCGGATGGGAAAACGATTCTCGGCCTGGGCGCTGGGGCGGAAATCACGGTGGAGAGCACCGAGATTGTCCAGCGCGAGGCCCTGAAGCATTCCCTCATGCCCGCTAAATTAAATGAAGCCTTGGATGTCGAAAGCTTCCGCAACTTGATGACGTTTCTCCTGACAGAACCAGCGAAATAGGGCAAACGCGCTCCGCGTTTTTTTCCAAGAGCGGCTTGCCGGATGGGAGTTTCCCCCGCAGGATCCGCCCATGCCTCCCGACCGAGACCCCCGTTTTGCCCACGCCGTCCTGCCGGCCCACGTGTTGGAAGATCCCGCTGCGGATTACCAGATGGGGCCGGTGACCCGCAAGATCAAACAAGCCGAATCCGCCCTGCAACAACGAGTGGAATTCGAGGCGCTGGTCTCGCGCATTGCCAGCACGTTCGTCACTCTGACGAGTGACCATATTGATTGGGGCATCAACGAAGCCTTGCGGCAAATTGGTGAATTCGTGCAGGCGGACCATGCCCATGTGTTTCGGGTTTATGAGGGAACCGCCTACGTGGCCCACACCCATGAGTGGTCGTCCGATGGGCAGGTGACCCGCTTCCAAGCAATTCAGGACCGGGTCTTGGACGAAGTTTTCCCATGGGCGGCACAACGGTTGCGGAGACTGGATGGCATCATGGTGTATTCGGTGGCCGAGCTAAATGTGGAGGCGGCAGTGGACCAGGCCGTGTTGCGTCGGGCGGGGATTCAAAGCGTCATTTTCCTGCCGATGGCCATCGGTGGGGAGTTGGTGGGGTTTCTGGGATTCGACTCCACCAAGCGGGAAATCAACTGGACCCAGGATGCCATTTCGTTGCTCAACATCATGGGCACGCTGATTGCGGAAGCATTGCGGCGCAAGGAATCGGAGGATGCGTTGCGCAAGGAAGCCATCTTTACCAATGGGCTTTTGAATAGCTCCGGCACGCTGTTCGTGGTGTTGGATTCGGTGGGTCGGATTGTGCGCTTCAACCCGGCGGCGGAAGAGGTTAGTGGATATCATTTCGATGAAATTTACGGCCAGGCTCCATGGGACGTTTTCTTCACGGGGGAGGATGGAGTCTTTATGCAACGGGCGTTCGACCGATTGGTCGCAGGCGCTCCGGGCAGCCAACGGGAAGCCGCCTTGATCACGAAGCGGGGGGAGCGTCGCGTCATTTCCTGGTTCAAGACTGGCCTGCCCAACGAACATGGGGCCGTGGAATACGTCATCTTCAGCGGCTTGGACATCACGGAAACCAAGCGTCTGGAAGCCGAAGTGCTGAACATTTCCGAGCGGGAACAGAGTCGGTTGGGGCATGATTTGCATGACGGCTTGGGCCAGCACCTCACCGGCATTGAATTCATGTCGCAGGTCCTCCAGCAGAAACTCGAATCGGCGGGTCGTCCGGAAGCTAGTGACGCCAGCGAGATCACCGCCCTGATTCGCCAAGCCATTTCCCAGACCCGCGATCTGGCCCGCGGCCTTTCGCCCGTGGTCCTGCAAAGCAAAGGCCTGGCGGTGGCGTTGGAGGATCTTGCTAGCAGCGTGGGGAAACATCACAACATCGCCTGCACCTTCACCGCTTCACCAGGCCTCGTGAATCCGCCCACGGATATTGCCACCCACTTGTATCGAATCGCTCAGGAAGCCATCAATAATGCGCTGA
This sequence comes from Verrucomicrobiales bacterium, assembly GCA_031411295.1. Lineage (GTDB taxonomy): Bacteria > Verrucomicrobiota > Verrucomicrobiia > Verrucomicrobiales > V1-33 > JAGNEJ01. The sequence continues at coordinate 12,584 of JANOAV010000084.1, forward strand.
AGCACGGCCAGGCGAAGCAGATCCGCGTGCAGTTAGTGCAAGACCGGGGAGCCTTGGAACTCCGCGTGGAAGACAACGGCAAAGGTTTCAAAGACCCCAGCACCGCCGCCAAAGGCATGGGCCTCCGCGTCATGACCTATCGGGCTGGGATCATCGGCGGATCACTGGAACTCGTCCAGTCCAGTGGCAAAGGGGTGCGGATTATTTGTCGGATCGGGTGAGGGGACTACCAGCAGTTCATTCCTAGGAAATTGCAGCGACAGCGACGAATGAACGCTTGGCGGCAGCAGATGCGCGGCCCGGGCATTCTAGCGCATCGATGCGCCTTGATTTGCTGCAAAGCGAAAACAAACAGCCTCCTGACGAATGAATTCATCAGGAGGCTGAGAGCTTGATTATCTGATCGTTGGAGTTCGGTCTTTAGGCTGTCTCGGCGGAGGTTATGCCATAATTCCGACGGGCTAAAGCCCAATGCCTTTAAGGATTGGTGATGGTGATGGTTTTGACGAGCGGTTGGGAGCTGGGGATTTTGGTTTTGGGCCAGGCTTTGACGGGTTGGCGCAGGGTGCGGGGACAGCTCCTCGGCGGGCGTTCCTTGATCAGGG
>JANOAV010000085.1:0-46901 GCA_031411295.1 Verrucomicrobiales bacterium
CCCAACGAAATGACCGCATCCCGGCAGGGATGCCAGAATAGGATCGTGCCAAACCATTTCCTCTCATATTGCTGATCTGGCATCCCTGCCGGGATGCAATTCTTTTGGTCCTCTAACCGGGGGTATCGCTGTGCTCAACCCCCGGCTAATTTCTGTCAAGCCTCCGGCTTGAATCCGATGTTTGTCCTGCGCCCCAGCCAAAGCGGCTGATAACTTTATGTCCTCCCTCTCGAAAAGGAACGGTCGTGGGGAGCCACTCCCAAAACAAAAAAAGAGCCTTGGACAGATCCAAGGCTCTTTTCGAAATATTTAGCTTAATTGATCAGCAAATCTTACCGACGACGACGCAGGCCAACAGCCGCACCGAGGAGGAAGAGCACGGAGGTCGCTGGCTCTGGGACTGCAACGGGGGACAACTGAATGGAGCCAGCTTTCCCATAGAAAAACTCCGGTGCAGTATCCACCGAGGTGGTTAGAAGCGAGCGATTCGTCAGAGAAGAGCTAGGCATTGTCCATGCGGTAGAAACCACTGGATCCGCGCTGATTAGAGCAAATTCGGTTCCTGACCGAGTTACGGTGTCTGCTTGGTTTAAAGCTAAAACGAAAAACCTTGTTCCGACAACCACACCATTCGCACCTTGGTAGGAGTTGGCCAACACAGTTGCGCTAGCCGCAACAGGAGTGACGTTACCCACGTTCCCTGATGTGAAACCAGTGGTTGTGTTGTAAACGACTGTTGATGCATTCCCAATGGTTATTGCTGGCCCTGCTCCAGTGTAGGGGACTCCAAGGGGGATAAAAAGGGAAACTACTTGACTTAAATTACCGCTTTTTAGAGTCTGCATCATTGAAGAATTGGCTGGATCAAACCCGTTGATGTAGCCGATCATGATTGTGGCGGAGGTAAGGGCAGCTCCAGTGCTAGATGTGAACTTTCCAGCTGCAGTTCCTGTGTCAGTTAAAGAAATTGTGCTCGCGGCGCCCATTCCTGTGAGGAGGATGAAGCTAAGGCAGGCGTGTGTAAGAGATTTTTTCATTGATTTATTATAATTGATTTTTTAAATTTAATCCTTACCGGCATTAAGGGACAACCACACCTGGTGTTGGTATGCTAGCTGGAGTGCTGCCGATACTAACGATTACGCCACTACCGTTTGGAATAGTTGCGGTTGGAGGAACGGGGTTACCACTCTCATCTACCAGCACACCACCTTGGACTGAGTAAAGTTGTAGCACATTAAGATTACCGTCCGTTGACAAGACAGCAACGCTGTCCTCATACTCGGCTAGGGAACCCACAAAATTGAACGATGAAACTAAACTGGAGTCAGTAGGTGCATTACCAACTAGGGGGTTGATCCGGCACATAATATTGGGAACACCAAGAGGCGCTGTAAACGCCGATATCCTTGTAGGGGTGGTTTTCACATATGACAGTGACCCTCCGCCTATTGTGACAACCCGGCTGTCACCTGCGGATACGACAACTCCTTGTCCAGGATAAACCACCAAATCATTGGAGGGAGCAGATGTGTTAAGGTTCTCCCAATTATTGGTGGCGTTCAACTGCAAAATTGTTTCGACGCCTGTATCGCTAAAAATGGAGACTAAATCTTCAAACGGCTGAAGACCCGATCCAGCAGGGAAAATATCTTGTATCGTCGAATGCTTCCTGATCACGTAGGTCGGAGCGGTAGCTCCGACGACAAAACTTGCTGGAACAAGCACCGTAACGGAATTAGTTCCGTTGGAGATAATGTCCAAAACTGCCCCTGCATGGGAAGGCGTTCCGTCCCCCAGTATTTCGACGTAGTGAGTCGAACTCGTGGGCACGCCAGTGTTGAACTGGTTTACAGTCCAAGCTGCTGCTGATTGCGGAATCTCGAGCTGAGTGCCGGTTTTTGTTGGCAGTGCAGTAGCTTGGCCTTGGAAGTTTGATTTATTGACAAAACCAGCAGTGAGCAAATTCCCACCCGCCGAAAGATTTTGTTTATAATATCCAATCACAGGAGTGCTGGAGGAGGTCTGGGCTCCTGCGGAGGAAAGCAGAGCTGCCGCTACGAGGCCTGTGAGGCATGTTTTCAGGGGAGAGATCATACGCTGTTTGAATTTTGGTTTGAGTTCATCGTCTTTTTACGAAATTTGCGTGGAGAACACAAGAAATATTTTGCATTGATGGAAAATTTTTTAGTAACAGCGAAAGTTACTTCTCCTGGGTCCATTTGGCGAATTTTTGCGGAAGGTTAGCGGCGGCGGCATCACCTTCGTGGAAGAGCCACCGGTAATGGAAGGAGAGCTTCTCTCCGGCTTTCAGAAGGTGCTTGCCGGTGCCGGGAGCCGCCTTTTCAAAGTCGTGGAGACCGAAGGGATTGGCGGCAAAAAGACCGTAATCACGGGCGTGCCAGGTGGTGGGGTGACGAAAATTGGAGGTATGATCGAAACAAGTGATGCCCACAGTGTGTCCGGAAATGGGAGCGGAATAATCCACCCAGGCGGCGTGTTTCCCCCAAGCGGCTTCTCCGGTCTGGCCGGCACTGTTGGTGATGGTGGCGAGTCCCTTTTTATTAGGCAGGTTGAGTTCGGGCCGCACGCGCAGGGCCATGGTTCCTTCCTTGGTATCACCAAAGGTTATCTCTCCCTCGGTGGCGGCAAGCACGACTTGGTAGTCGATGATGCGGTCGGTCTGCTCTGCGAGGCAAACGATGGTGGTGGTGCTGCTGAGGATTTTTTTGCCATCCGGCCCCTGCCAACTTTCCTGACTAACGATGGTGGTGGCGCCATCTTCGGTGGTAACGGTGGGCGCGGCTGCGATGATAATTTTCCCAGCCTTGGGACCGACACTCCAGAAGTCGATCCCATTAATATCGCCATGGGCGAACCAGAGGGATTGGTGGTGCGGGTGGTCCGTTTCCTCGGCAGGGTTACCGGGGATCAAGGGCCAACTGCGGGTCATGGGGAGATCGTGCGGGCCGATGATGGGAAACAAAACGGGCTTGGGCAGCCCCTGCCAGATGTAGGCGGTGAATTCTTTGCCATTGAGCATTACTGGGATGGACTTGGTGGCCAGGGTGGCAAGCGGGGTCGGGGCGGGGACGGGCTCTTTCGCGGGCTTGGCTGGCTTGGCCGGGGTTTCCGCCAAGGCCAGTCGGAGGGAGAGCGTGAAGGTGAGAAGGGTGAGAGAAAGGAATGAGCGCATAAAGGTGATGTTGGCATCCCCTTTTTATTTTGCAAGAATTCCGGTGCGGGGTTTCTGCGGGAGGGGGCCTGCGGGTTTCGGGACGGGTTCCCTCATGCAGCGGGCCTCCGACGTCGGCCTCTCCCGGACCGCCCTCAGGCGCTAGCGCTGACGGCAGCCCAAGACCACACTGGAACTGCTTGCGGTTGATCTGGCGGGGCGGTTCGATATAAGTGCGGTCATGAGACGATCTTTCCCCGCATTACTGATGACCATGATGCTAACGCAGCCATGGTTCTGCGCCCCGGCCTGGGGCGGGCTGCATGCGGAGGTCTGTGGGGAGTTCCAACTGAAGGATGAACGCTTCGTGGGACTGAGTGGGCTGACGTGGGCCGGGGGTAATCAATTCTATGCCGCATCGGATCGGATCTCCGGGTTCGTTCCAGTCACATTAGTGATTGATCCAGTGAGCGGTAGAATTTCCAGCGGTGAGTGCGGCCCACCAGTGGTGGCGAAGCAGAAGCTGGAAGACTGCGAGGGAATCGCTTGGAACGCCAAAACCAAGACACTGTGGCTGAGCACCGAGGTCGGCCCGATGATCGGCGGTTGCAAGCTGGAGGGGACGACGGCTCGATCCGTGAAGCTACCAGAGATTTTTCAATCCAGTCGGCTGAATCTGGGGCTGGAATCGCTCACGTTCAATGCGGAGGGCGACTGCTACTGGACGGCAAACGAAGAAACGCTGAAAGCCGATGGCGAACTCCCTGCCGCAGGCGAGGGAAGTTTGGTGAGGCTGCAAGAATTCGATGCCAGTTGGAAACCCCTGCGACAGTTTGCCTGGCGGGCCGAGCCTGCGGCCATGAGGATGAAGTCGATTGGCAATGGAGTCTCCGATCTCTGCCTGCTGGACGATGGGCGATTGCTGGTGCTGGAACGGGGATTTGGGGTGCTAACACTGCAAACCCGTCTTTATTTGGCGGACCTGACCAAGGCAACTCCCACGGCCAAATTCGCCAACCTAAGGGGTGGTGCGGAGGTGATCCCGGCTGGGAAAACTCTGCTGCTGCATCGCAACACCGGCACGGTAAATTATGAAGGCATCGCGCTGGGACCTGTCTTGGCGGATCAAAGCCGCTCGTTGATCCTCGTAGCGGATAGTGGCAGTGGTCACCTCCATTTCTTCCTCGCGCTGCGGGTTCGGGAGGTGGCGGATTGATGTCCTCATCCGTTTTGCTCCCAATTCCACAAAATCTCGCCTGTTCACCATGCCAATTCCACCATTTACAATTCTCAGATCCAACTGCAGCTATGGCTCCATCGGCACCGACGGCTGGCTGGGCTACGACACGATTCTAGCAAGTAGTGTGTTGGATCCCGCAGGTAGAGCGGATGCAAGTTATATTTCCGCGCACGCTCCTTCGTTAGTGGAAATCGAACTTACTGCCAGCGCAAAGATTTCTGGGTTGCTCAATTTAACCGCCAGCCACGATCCTTTGAGGCCGGTTGCCTTCATGGTGAACGAGAATCCCCTTGGCTTGGTAGGATCGCCCGGGCAATCGACGGCTGCGCTGACGCTGGCCAAGGGACGCCACGTTTTAAGGACCTGGTGCGAGAATGCGGACTCGCGTCATTCGGTCTGGCGTTTGGATCCATGCCCGCAGGAAGCCGCTCCAAGGCTGGCACTAACGACCATTGCCTGTTATCCCAGCAAGGAGTCCTGGAAGGTCCTGTGGCACCTGAGTCAGAGCGCAATCAAGCAGGACCGCTGGCTCCATGTGATGGGAGTGGGCACGGGTTACCACAATCATACGGCGGCAAAGATTGTGCGCTTTCGGAAATTTGTGGAGCAGATCAAGGCCGAATATATTTTGTTCACCGATGGCAAGGATTCATTTTTAGTGGGAAACGCAGCAGAGATTCTGGCGGAGTTTGCTCAATTCGGCCACGACTTCGTAACCTCCATGGAACGTGGTTGCTGGCCAGCGCATGACGCGGCTTGGCGCGACGCCTTCCCCTCGAATGCAGAGGGACGGAATTGGCCTAATAGCGGCGGCTGGATGGGCACCAAAGCCGGGGTGCTGCGGGTGTTGGACGAGTGCTGGGAGTATTCCCAGCAGATCCAGGGCACGGGCTTGGTGGGAGCATTTGCGCCATGGCAATCAGCCCTCCGGGAGTATGCCTGGGATGATCAAGCGCTGATGCAATTGTGCTTTTTGGCCGGCTCGATCAAGGGTGATTACGATTGCCGGATTTTCACCAACGTAGGGACGGCGGATCGGAGATTGGAGGGAAATGAGCACTATGAATTCCGCGCTGGACGCGTGGTGGTGCGGGCGAGCGGAGCCACCCCCGCCGTGATTCACTTTTCAGGGAGTGCCTGTTGGGATTGCCGTGACCAATGGGCTGCGCGATTGGGCGTGGTGGGAGCATAATTTCTCGCGCTGCTCCGGCGGACCGCATTTACGGAGCCTCCAGGATGTCCCAATGGGGTTACCTTCAGGCGGTTACCTCTGCGAACCCATTTCCATTTTTCCTATGAGCTACTCCCAGAAATTTATCGAAGAACATTTCTTCAATCCCAAATCCACGGTCTCCACGCGTCGCGAATTCCTCGCCAAGACTGGCATGGGGTTTGGGATGTTGAGCCTGGCTTCGTTATTGAAGCCCAGCGAACTCATTGCGGCCACTGGTGCAGGAGCGGACAAAGGGAACTTCAGTGTGCCAGTGCATTTCCCGGCCAAGGCCAAGCACGTGATCCACATTTTCCTGAGCGGCGGTCCCACCCATGTGGACACGTTCGATCACAAACCGGACTTGGCCAAGTTCGATGGCAAGACGCTCCCAGGCTCGGATAATGTGGGCTTCGCCAGTCCGTTCAAATTCAATAAGTGCGGGGAAAGCGGACTGGAAATCAGCGAGGTCTTCCCGGAACTGCAAAAGCGCGCGGATGATCTCTGCATTGTGAAATCCATGTTTACCGACATCCCCGCCCACGAGACGGCCACGGTCTTCATGAACACCGGGAATCTGCGACTGCCGCGTCCCAGCATGGGGAGTTGGGTGCTCTACGGACTCGGCAGTGCCAATCAGAATCTGCCTGGCTTCATTTCCCTGCGGGATGGGGGCGTGCCCAACGGGGGCACCTCGAACTGGGGCAGCGTGTTCCTGCCCGGGAAATATCAGGGCACCAGCGTCAATGCCAGTAGTGATGATCCGCGCAAGGTGCTGGAGAATCTCAGCAACCAATACCTCAGCCTCAAGGAGCAGCGGCGGCAGTTGGATCTGGTGAAGGAACTCGACGAGATGCACAAAACGAAATTGCACGATGACGCGCAACTGGAAGCGGAGTTGGCCAGCTTGGAAATGGCCTTCCGCATGCAGACGGAAGCGGCGGAAGCGTTCGATCTGCGGAAGGAAAGCAGCGCTGCGCTCCGCCTCTATGGTTTGGATGAAGTGCCCGGCCCTAACGCGATGAAAAACGGGAAAGACGCCAAGGGCGGGAAGAAGAATGCGGGTGCCCAAGCCAACGCCCGGAAGATGCTCCTGGCGCGTCGCTTGGTGCAACGGGGCGTGCGCTTCGTGCAGGTCTGGTGCGGTGGCTGGGACATGCATTCTGACATTTCCAAAAACCTTCCCCTGCGTGCCGCCAGCATCGACGAACCCATTGCCGGACTCTTGGCGGACCTGAAAGCCAACGGCCTACTTGATGAAACGCTGGTGGTGGTAAATGGCGAATTCGGCCGCACGCCGGGGCGGGATCGCAATGGCAAGGGGGACACGGCGGGACGGGACCACCATAACAAGGCGTTCTTCACGCTGCTGGCAGGCGGCGGGGTCAAGGGTGGCACCTCTTACGGGGCCACTGATGACATTGGCATGGCTTCCGTGGAAAATAAAGTCCATGTGCACGATCTGCACGCCACCATCCTGCGGGCGCTGGGTTATGATCACACGAGACTAACCTATCGCTACAACGGCCGTGATTTCCGGCTAACGGATGTGGCCGGGAAAGTGGTGACGGACATTTTGTCCTAACCCGCTGGCTCTGCCTTGGCGATCAGAAAGCCCCTGCGGCTTGATTCCTTCGCGTTTCTGCGTCTCAATTTTGTGGTTTTTCTCAGAAGACTTGCAAAATTTAGTTTCTAGCGTATGCCAAAGCATGAAACTTTGTCCTCTCCCCCTCATTCTGATTTCCCTTGGCCTCGTTAGTTGCCAAGTGCCGCCCGCCGTCAAGTTGCCTGACAAACCGGCCAAGACCAAGCAGTTTCCCGCCATGAAGGTCCAGAACCTGAATGGTTCGCTGGCCTCATTCCCCGCGCAGTTTCCGGGGAAGCGCACGTTGCTGTTCGTGGCGTTCGATGGCAAGCAGCAAGGCATCATTGATGAGTGGGTGCAACACTTCCCACGGCGGGATGCCACCGGCACCGAGTGGCTGGAAATGCCCATCATCCCTGATCCTGGATATCTGATGCGGGCCTTCGTTCATCATGGCATGCGCAGCGGCACCCCGGAGCCCATCGTGCGGAATCGCATCTTCACCATCTACACCTCATCGGAGGCCTTCGTAAAAGCATTGGGCCTGCCGGACATTAAGCAGGTCCATGCCGTGGTCACTGATCGCAGTGGAAAAATTATGGCCCAGGTGAGCGGGGAGTGGACAGAGGCCAAAGATAAAGTGCTCCGTGAGGCGCTGGCGCAATAACGAACTCCCAAGGATGATGCCGCAACGCAGCCAGTAGAGGTCGCAGCGCCTCGCAAGTGGGCCTCATCGCTGATCCTTCGTGTTAATGCGAGTAGAGGTATGATGCTAGTGATGATGATTACAACCGGGTCCATGCACATGGTCGTGGTCGTCCACTATCTCAAAGTCAGGATCAACATCCTCGGCAGTGAGTTCGCGCAGGATGTCGAAATTTCCCTCGCCACACTTGGCTGTTAGGAGGCGTTCGATTTGATTGATCCGCGCAGGGGAATCACCAGGGCCTTGAACATAGTATGGTTTCCCGTTGTTGCCAAAGCTAAACTCTTCTTTGCAATCGCTGGCCACGATTCCTCCGAAAACTCGGCAGGCTTTTTTATAATCCGCGTGTGGTCCCAGCCCCAGTTTCCCGGCGTAGGCGACGCAATCCTCAATCAGTTTGCGCGCATAGGCAGGAGTTACGCTTTCTTTTCCACTCCGCAGAATGCGATCCAAAGCCCCGTCGAATTCACTTCCAGCATATTTGTGATAGAAGGCATCTTTGACGCCCAGACAAAATATATCGACCAGGAAAACTCCGGTCTCCACCTCCCCGGATGCCTTGTAGCGCGCGATAACAATATATCCGATGCCGAGGGTGAAAAGATCACTGCTCCTCCAGGCCTCCGTAGCTTTTTTCTGAGTTAAATTCATATTTATTCAAATACCTCGACAACTGCTACCACGCAACTGCTCTGTGCGATTCCCTTGTGTGGGTAACGGTCTGATGGATTTCGAAAGATCCTGACGAGCAGTCTTAGTATGGATACTACAGCGAACGTAAAATGGTTGCGGTAAGCACTGCGGGTCCGCGGCGGCGGCTCCCTCGCTGATGCTGGCTTCGATATCCGATGCCGCTGGTTTTAGCCCGGGGAATTTCGCCCAAATCAGTCTGATTGCCGTTCCCGAACCAGCCACTGGATTGATCCTGCTGGCACTTGGTAGTGTGTTCCTCGTTCAGCGGAAAAAGCGAGCCATTGACCCGAAAGCGGCCTTTGAAATGTGGCGGGGGCATTCTGCCCCCAAGCCCCGGATCATGCTGTGGATGGTTGGCTGCGGGGCGCATGGCTAGGGGGTAGGATGCCCCCGCCACATTTCGTTGTGACTACCCTAATTCGCTCAGCGCTCCGGTGCTGTCGGAAAATTTCTCTGTCTGCACGCCCATCTTCTGGGCGACGGATAGCAGCACATTTGCCAGCGGGGGATGTTTGTCGGGGTCATGGGCAAGGTGCTGCCCATTTTTTAGGCCATAGGCACTGCCGCCGGCCACAATCAGCGGCAGATTCTTTGGTGAATGCTCTCCCTGCGGTCCACTATTCATCCCGGAACCATAGACCACCATGGTGTGGTCCAGCATCGGTCGCCCACCTTCATCGGTGGAGTTTAGGAATGTTAGGAATCGTTTCAGTTTTTCCAAATAGCCCCGATCTACCGCTGCTAGTTTCTTTAGCATGCCAGGATCGCCACCGTGGTGAGATAGTTCATGATGATTCTCGCCACCTACTCCAAAGCCCCCGGCCTCGCGCGCCCATTCGAAGGTGATGACGCGGGTGGCATCTGTGATGAAGGCCAGGTAACTGATTTCGAGCATCACATCGAGCCACATGGGCCGGTCGTGGGAGTCGCCCGGTTTGCTATTCAATTGCAGGCCCGCGGCATCTACTTTCGGTTTCGGCACGTCCACCCAATCCACTTGTCGTTGCACCCTGCGCTCGGTTTCCCTGACTGATTCCAAGTATTCGGACAGCTTCGTTTGATCTGATTTCCCCAATTTCTTTTCGAGGGATTTCGCTTCGCCCAGCACATCATCCAGGATGCTGCGTTTCTCTGCGTAACGTTTCAACGTCGCCTCCCGGGAGGCTGCATCGTCTGGGATAAACAGGCGTTCAAACAACCGCTGCGGACTGTTCTCCGCAGGTAGCGGGGTGCCATTGCGATCAAACGCCAGGGTGTGACTGTGCAAGGCCGCGCCCGTCCCTGACATGTCACCAATCTCGATCGAAGGGAATCGGGTCTTGGCTCCGATCTGCTCTGCGATGACCTGATCTACGGAAATGGAATTCGTGTAGTCTTTGCCCGGCACGGATTTCAAATCCGCCCCCGTTAACCACGTGTCGCCCCCGCTGTGGCCACCCGTGCAACGCGGATGCCCCAGGCCCGTAAGCACGCTGAAATTAGCCTGATGCTCCTTCAAGGTTTCCAACGTGGGGGACAGCGCGTAGCCCTTCCCCTTGGCCTCCGGCACCCATTCCAGAATGTTCACGCCATTGGAAACGTAGCAGAAAATGGCCCGTGGCGTGGGTGCGGTGCCAGCCTTTGCCAGGGGCTTGTAAGTGGAGGGAGCCGCATGCACCGACCGCGGCAACATCGCCTCCAGCAAAGGCAGTGACAAAGTAACGCCCAGTCCACGCAAGGCGGTGCGCCGGGAAATTGGAGTGTGGAACAGTGGGATCATGGCGAGATGGGGTGGGGTGGCGGGTGGCTAAATTTTACAAAATAATGGTTACAGAATAATGCGGGATGAGGGGCGATGGCTTGGCATTATTTTGTTACCATTATTCTGGTTCCTCAATCACCCTCAGCAGCCAGGTAACGAGATTCTGAGCAGGTAGTTTCATGGTTAGGCGGGGTTGGATTTCTACAAAATAATGGTTACAGAATAATGCGAGAAGGAGGATTGGCCGATCTCACTTTTTGATAATGGTGTGGAGTGTGACGTGCTGTCGATTAAGGTTAATCCATTGCATCGCACGCAACGAAGTATGCTCAAGGAAGCGCTGCTGATGCTCCAACACCATTCGAGGTCGATGAAGAGCAGTGGTTATGGAGAACGCAATCTCATCGCTTAGAAAATGAACTTTTTGACGACCCAGTGAGCCGCTTTCCGATCTCACTTCAAGTTCTCGCACCACCGCTGCTTCTCCTCCAAGAAAATGCGTCAGAGCATCGCGATAGAGGATTGGGTCCAAGCACGCCCCGAACTCCGCTAAAACGCGATGAAACAGGTCATGAACCACCTTACAGCTATCGGATAAATTGATCCAGTTAGCGGCTGACCAAGTAATTCGCTTTCTTTCAGCCTCGCTCAATTTGGTGGACACGAAGCGATGCTGCACGCGCTCGGGTCTAAAATTGAGCAACGTTCCGTGATAAACATTGCACTGAAACAGGTAATTCAACACTTGGGCTCGGTGCGACTCCACCAAGGCTGCTGTCGTTTTGGTTTCGACGATTACGCTGCCGTTGACCAAAATATCGATGAACGAGTCCTTTCGAAAATCATCCAAGGCCGCAGTCAGTTGAACTTCGCGCACTGCGGCATGTCCAGCCCGCTGGATGCGGCGGGCCAGTTCTGCTTGATACAATTTTTCATCGAGAAATCGTCCAAACTCATTGTGAATATCAAATGCCAGGCCAGTCACCATGCTATCGATCTGATAAAATGCTGTTTCATCAATGGGAGTGATCGGGACTGCGGTAAAAATCGGCATGTGAATTGTTTGGAGGGGCTAGACAGATTGGCTTGCGACTAGTATTTTACAAAATAATGGTTACAGAATAATGAGGAATGAGGAGGCGATGGCTTGGCATTATTTTGTTACCATTATTCTGTTTCCTTCACCAGGTTGGCTGGAGGGCGATTGGGGTGAGAGGTCTTAAGTTTGGAGGGCTGAGGCATGCTGCGATGGGGGGCTTACTTCATGGTAAAGGCTTCAGAAGTGGTGATGGCGGAGATAAGACTTTTTAGGGTGTAGTGTTCAGTCTTCATTTGGGTAATGAAACTTCGCACTGCGGGACGATCCGAGAAACCTAGTTCCCGACCGAGTGCATAGGTGGTCAGTTGATTTGCCAACGATGTTAAGAACAAATCCTCCTTCTTCAGCAATTGCTGCTGCAAGCCTTCCACGCCCTTAAACTCCGTGCCGTCCGGCATCTGGGCACTGGCATCAATCACCGGATCATTTTTCTCAATGCGGCCATTGTAGCCGTGGCCTTCCTGATCCCGCCATTCTCCAGCGGCATTGAAATTCTCCAGCGCCAGCCCCAACGGATCGATCCGATCATGGCAGCGCGCACAGGAGGTGGCTTCGCGATGGATCCTGAGTCGTTGGCGAACGGTCGCTTTGTCGATTCCCGGCACTTTGGATTGAATTTCACCGACGTTCGCCACTGGCAAACCGGGATCCGTTCCTAGCAGTGTCTTCATCACCCACGTGCCGCGAACCACGGGTGAGGTTCGGGTGCCGTTTGAAGTGATACTGTGAATCGATGCCTGCGTGATCAACCCGCCCCGATGCGATTCCGCAGGCGCTGGCACGCGTCGAATGGCATCGCCTTTCACGCCGGGAATGCCATAGAACCTTGCCAGGCGCTCGTTGATGGTTACGAAGTCACTCTTGATGAGATTGCGGGCATCCAAATCGCTGCGCAGAATTTCCCCGAAGAAACCTTCGGTCTCCCGCACGATGGACAGTTCCAAATGGCGATCATATTCTGGATACAATGTCTGCGACGGAGGATTCGATCCCACCTTCCGCAACCCCAACCATTGACCAGCGAAGTTCTGCACCAACGCTTCGCTGCGATCATCCTTCAGCATGCGCGCCACCTGCGCCTGCATGATCGCAGGTTTGGTGAGCTCACCAGACGTGGCTAGCGTGATGAGTCCTTCATCTGGCATCGATGACCACAGGAAATAGGAGAGTCGCGAGGCCAACTCATAGGCATTTAGCTTCCGAGGCTTCGCCTGTGGGGCCTCCGGCTCCACGAGGTAAAGGAAATGAGGCGAGGCCAACACGGCAGTGAGCGGCACCTTGATGGCTTCAATGAACGAGGGCTTCTCGGCCCGAAGTTTCTCGAACAAGGACACCTTCGCGTCCACTTCCGCAGGCTCCACGGGACGTCGATAGGCTCGCGTCATGAATTTAACGAGCACCTCCCGGGCGTAACCCTTCTCGTCCAATTCCTTTGCTCCTTGGGTCAATAAAACCCGCTGATGACTTGGTGGTGGCCAGCTTGCATAGAGCGGACCCTCCAGTTCCACCCAATCGATCATCAGTTCGGGGCGGGCAAACTCATCCCGTCCCTGCATCCAGAAATTCTCCAGCACCTTGGGGATATCATAAGCGTAGTGCAGGTCCACCCCAGCACTCAGCGTGGAGAAATACTCCCGCACTTCGTAGGTCTTGGGTGCAGCGACACTAGCATCCACGTCCATTTCCGCAATGACCTTGGGCGTGCCGCCGAGATGTTGGGTCAGTTTCACACGGGGGGCTCCGTAGTCATACATGCGGTGATTGGCAAAGTGCTCCAGATCGTGATCCGCTTGTTTCTGATTCTGCTCGGCCCGCTTCGGTTCCTTGGCCGTTTGCTCATCGCGACGTTTCTCCAGAATCGTCTTGGCCGCTGCTGCCACCGCCTGCCGATCCGGCACTCGGCCCGCTGCGCGAAATCGAATCACATACTCACCTTCATGTGGCACTTTGAAATCGCGGAAGCCGATCCCCTTGTTCCACGAATCATGATGAATCACCGTGAACCCATTTTCCGCGGTGTTTTCTCCATCATTCAAAATGATGTTATTGCCATCCCGCTTCACGCGGTATTGATCCGTGCTCTTGGTATTCTCCTCGGGCTCGAAATGCCATTTCACGGCTGCGGGTTGCGCTCCTTCCACCAGCGCCCGATCCAAGATCTGCCGGGCCGCCGCGTAATACAATTCGACCTGCATGGGCGACATCGACAATGCCTGGCCAATGTTATCAAATCCTCCGGCTGGCGGGTCTTCGGGAAACTTTTCGGCTGGCTGAAAGTCCACGCCCACCAGATCGCGAATCGTGTTATTGTATTCCGCCCGATTCATCCGCCGCAGCACGACCCGGGTCGAGCGTTTGGCGATCTCCGCTTCTGCCAGCTTCGTTTCCAGCCATCCGGCAAATTTTCCGGCTGCCTCTGGAGCCGGCTGCGGTTCATCCTCCGGCGGCATCTCGTGGCCGCCAATGGAATTCACCACCTCCTTCCATTTAGCGGCCGCACCGGGATCAGCAAAATCTCCCGCCAAGGTATCCAATCGCAGTTTCCCCTTCTGTTTTTCCGGCCCATGACAAGCCACGCAATGCTCCTTCAAGAATGGAGTAATCACCTCCTTGAACCCAGGTTCAGCGGAGCAAGCCAGGCTCATGCTGGCAAAGAAAGGAGGAATGAAATGACGGCATCGCATGGTGGGCGGAACTGGTGGGATAGGTTTGTTGTAAGGGTAACGCTGGGCTGGGTGATTTGTAATCTGCAATTCTTTCCCCCATAGACGGGAGTAGGGCCTGCCCCTTGCTTGACTTTAACGCGAACCACACTACGCATCGGAGCCCTGCCCCAGACCTAGGTTTACCTGCATGAAATTGCCAGGGGCCACCTCTAACGCTTATGCAAATTTCTCTCCCGCCGGAACCCATGATTGGCCAGACCTGCATGTTTTGGCTGCGCACCTTGCTTTCCTTGGGGGCCTCCCTGTCATTTGCGGTGGCCGATCCCGGAGCCCCGGTGGAGAAATTTCAACAATTGGACCAAACCGTGCCAACCCCGTCAGCCCAGCGAATTGCCTCCGGGGCACCGGGTGCGGCTTACTGGCAGAATCGAGCGGACTATGACATCAGCGTGGAGTTGGATGATGTGAAGCGCACCATTTCTGCAGAAGCCACCGTCACCTATCACAATGCGTCGCCTGATGCGCTGACCTACCTGTGGCTGCAGCTTGATCAAAATTATCTTGCGCACGATGCCGATTCACGTGCCGCGCCTAACACGAAGCGCGGAGTGGATCCCAAGAAGATCAGCTACTCTGCCCTCGACCGATTGCTGGCCTACGAAGACTACGATGGCACCCTGAAGCTCAGCAAAGTTACCGACGCGCAGGGCACTGCGCTGCCTCAGGCTATGGTGAAGACCATGATGCGGCTCGATCTCCCTCAGCCCCTGGCGGCAGGTGCGACGTTTGTCCTCAAGCTCGCGTGGAGTTACCCCATCAATGATGGCAAACGGATCAAAGCGCGGTCAGGTTATGAGTTCTTCGAAGAGGATGGCAACTGCATCTACACCATCGCGCAATGGTTTCCGCGCCTGGCGGCTTACACGGACTACGCCGGCTGGATCAACAAACAATTTCTCGGCACGGGAGAGTTCACGTTGGAGTTTGGAAATTACACCGTGCGCCTCACCGTTCCCAATGATCATCTCGTGGCTGCCACTGGTTCCTTGCAGAATGCTGATGAAGTGCTCACGCCAGTGCAACGCGACCGAATCAAGATAGCGCAAGGAGAGCTAAAGAAGCCAACGTTTATCGTCACGCCCGAGGAAGCCAAGGCCGCCGAGAAGGGCAAACCCACCGGCAAGAAAACCTGGATCTTCCAAGCCGATAACGTGCGTGATTTTGCCTTTGCCTCCTCTCGGAAATTTGCGTGGGACGCCATGGCAGTCGAGGGTGCCAACGTCAATGGCAAGTCCGTGATGGCGATGTCGCTTTACCCCAAGGAAGGCATGCCGCTGTGGGATAAATATTCCACCCATGCCATCGCGCACACGATCCAGACTTACTCGCGCTATACCTTTGACTATCCGTATCCCGTGGCATGGTCGGTGAATGGGTGCGTCGGCGGCATGGAATACCCCATGATCAGCTTCAATGGGCCCCGACCAGAAAAGGATGGGACCTATCCAGAGAAGACCAAGTATGCCTTGATCGGCGTGGTGATCCATGAGGTGGGGCACAACTATTTCCCCATGATCGTGAACAGTGATGAGCGCCAGTGGACGTGGATGGATGAAGGTTTGAATTCATTTATCGAATCTCTCGCGGAGGAGGAGTGGGAGAACGATTGGCAGCATCGCCACAGCGCGCGCGGGATTGTCGATTACATGAGGCTGACAGATCGTGTGTCGGTCATGACGAACTCGGAATCCATTGCGGATCTGGGCCCTAACTCGTATGGTCAGCCGATGGTGGCGCTGAATATTTTGCGGGAAAACATTCTCGGTCGCGAAGCCTTCGACCATGCCTTCAAGACCTATGCGCAGCGCTGGATGTTCAAGCGACCCACGCCGTCGGATTTTTTCCGGACCATGGAGGATGCCAGCGGGGTGGATCTCGACTGGTTCTGGCGCGGCTGGTTTTACAGCGTCGATCATGTCGATGTCTCCATCGATCAAGTAAAGTGGCTGCAGCTCGACTCACGGGACCCTTCGATTGAAAAGCCCAAGCTTAAAAAGGAGAAAGACGAACTACCAAAAACCACCACCCGTGAACTCAACGCAGCGATTCCCAAGCGCGTGGATCGTTTCCCCGAACTGAAGGACTTCTATGACAGCTACGATGAGGGCACCGCGCTTCCCAGCGAGAAAAAGAAGTTTAGCGGACTGCTCAAGGACTTGAAGGAGGAGCAGATCGATCCCGCCCTGCTCCAGACGGCGCGCAACTTCTATGTCGTCGAGTTCAGTAATGTGGGTGGACTGCTCACGCCAGTTATCCTGAAACTAGAATTTACCGATGGCAGCAACGAGGAATTAACACTGCCCGCCGAAGTCTGGCGCTTCAATACCGAGAAGACCGCCAAGCTCATTTTGACGAAGAAGGAATTGAAAGCCGTCACCTTCGACCCGCGCCAGGAACTGGCGGACACCGACGTGGAAAATAATTTCTGGCCCCGCCGTCCCGTGAAGAGCAAGTTCCAACTCTTCAAAGACGAAAAGGCCGTGAATCCACTGCGCGAGCTAACGAAGCCAAAGCCGCAAGACGACAAAGACCACGAGAAGTCGGGTGAGAAAGCTGATGAGAAGAAATAGCATCGTTCCCGCCCTCGTTATGGTGTTGGTTAGTCTTGCTCCGCAGTTGCAGGCACATCCGGTCCATCAATCCACTGCTGAGGTGGAATACAATCTCGAGACCAAAAGACTTGAGGTCGCCCTCACGGTGGATCTCAACGATCTGGAACTGGCCCTGACCCGCCAATGCGATCAGGCCCTCAGTCTAGCCAAAACTTCGGCCGAGGAGTTCGACGCTCAAACGCAAATTTACCTGGCAAGAAATTTCGAGGTGACCGATGGCGCAGGCAAGGTGGCCAAGCTCGCATGGGTGGGTCGTGAGTCAGTTGCTGGGACTGCAAAGAGCGCCGATCCCGCAGTGCGGTTGTTTTTCGAAGTGCCCTTGGCTGGTGGCATTACCGACGTCCGGCTGCAGCATTCCCTGTTTAACGGCCTATTCAAGGACCAGACCAACCTGGTGCAATTCCGCCATGCCAATACGAACTTGGAGTTCCGCTTCGTGCGGGAGGATGGGGCGAAGGAATTATTTCCTCCAGCACCGAGCGCTCCCAAAAAGCTGCTGCCTGCCCGCTGATCGGCTTGCTGCATTCCCGTGACATAAGAAATCTTGCCTCTTGGCACAGGGAGCGCTAAGTTGGATGCATGAATATTTTCAGTAAATCCAATTTTAGCCGCCGCGAAATTCTCCGCAACTTGGGTGCCACCGTGCTTATGACTTCCGTGCCCTCCTCCGTCTTTGCCGAGGATGACGATCTGGTGACCGTCTCCATTCTCAATACCACCGACCTCCACGGCCACATTACGCCGACGCAGATGTATCCGGAAAAGGATGGCTCTATCGTGAAAGATGTCGGTGGCTTGGCTCGCTGCATCACCCAGATTCGGGCCTGGCAGAAGGAGAACCCCAATCACATCCTGCTCGATATTGGCGATATTTACCAAGGCACGCTTGTTTCCTTAAGCACCCAGGGGCAGCTCATGATGAAACTGCTCAACAGCATGAACTATGATGCCTGGGTGGTCGGGAATCATGAATTCGATTGGGGCTTCGAGCCCATGGTTAACGTCGTCAAGACCTCCACCGTGCCCGTCCTTGCCTCCAACGCCAAAGTAGGAGGCAAATGGACTAACAAGATGGAAGACAAAACTCATCCCCTGGCCAAGATCAAGCCATACATCATCAAGGAAATCGCTGGCTTCAAGATTGGCATCATCGGCACGGTGACCCCGGGACTGCCAGCGTGGTTGGCTCCCAAACTGCTGGGAGATTTCACCGCGGAAGATCCGGTGAAATCGATCGACTATGCGATGAAGAAGCTGAAGGAAGAAAAAGTGGATGCCATCGTCGTCGCCAGTCACATGGGATTGAAAGGCAAGGGCTTCGCCAAAGACGACCACGCCAATCGCATCGCCCAGATTGCGGCCGAAAACGTGGGCGTTGACGTGATCATTGCCGGGCATACTCATAAGGATTTACCTTCCGAAAAAGTCCTCGGCGTGCCTTACACCCAAGCCAGTTACTATGGCATCCACTGCGGTAGGACAGACCTGATTTTCTCCAAGAAATCTCGCAAACTGGAAGTGGTCAATGTGGCCACCAAACTCATGGACGCCAGCATCGCCCAGGACGCGATGATCCTTTCCGCTTCGGCCAAAGATCGGGAAGTTTCCGACAAGGAATGGGCCCGGGAAATTGGCGTCCTCAAGGATAACCTCTCCAAGGATTCTGCTCCCGGCAAGCCCGCCGAAACCCTACTCCTGCTGACCCACGCCATGCGCTTCAGCTTGGAAAAGCGCAAGGTGCCAGTGGATGGGGTGTTGCATGGCAATTTCCTCGAATCGGATATCAAAGCCGGCCAGAAGGCCATCTCCGATGCCTGGGACGTGGTGCCCTACGAAAATTTCATCAGCACCTCTGGCTTCAAAAAAGAAGAACTCGTGGCCATCCTCGACGAATGCCTTAACACGGCCTACTCCACGCATAATTTGGACGGCTTTAAAGTCATCACCGAGAAGGACGGCAAGAAAGTGAAGGTGACTGACATCACCCTGCCGGATGGCAAACCGCTCGATCCTGACAAACGTTACCGCATCGCTCTTAACAGCTATGATGCCCAGTCGGGTGGCCGCCGTTACAACAAGCTGAACGAGCTGGCCGACTCCGCTGACGCCAAATCCGAGGTCTTCGATGTCCAGTCGCGCGAAGCCGTGATCGAATTCTTCACGGAAAAGAAATCCGTCGGCAAGGCGGACTTGGGGCTCACCTAGCGTTCAAACTCTGTCACAGGAGGGGCGATGCTGAGCATGAACGAAGCCGGTGATATTCAAATTACGTTTTCTAAGACGGTTATGTCCCCGGTAGGGGACGCAGAGATTAGCCGGGGTTGAGCGGAGCGATACCCCGGACAGATCCCTAAAGAGTTGCATCCCGGTAGGGATGCCAGATCGGCAACGTGATCGGGATGTGAACACGCCATGTTCCGTGCGTGCCCCTAATCTGGCATCCCTGCCGGGATGCGATCATTTTGTGAGGTTACCGGGGGTATCGCTACGCTCACCCCCCGGCTAAGCTCTGCGTCCCCTGCCGGGGATAATACCGGCTCACCTAACGCAGTAACATATCATCAGTTAGAAGTCTGATTTTGAACACCCCAGTGATGGATCTATGGATGCAGACTCGAGTAACGAGTCCACTGCTGGAAGCCGATGCTAGCAACGGTAACGACAATGACATGGAGGCTAATAAATGTATCGCCATCATGACATCCTCTTTGGGTGGCATCATGGGTGATTTTTTAAATTGGGCGAACGTTCGATTAAGCCCCCACCAACGCACTGCGGATGGCCTCCGCCGCCGCGTCCAAGTCCTCGGCGGTCGCGTGGCTGTTTTGCAGTGCGA
Source organism: Verrucomicrobiales bacterium (assembly GCA_031411295.1). Taxonomy (GTDB): domain Bacteria; phylum Verrucomicrobiota; class Verrucomicrobiia; order Verrucomicrobiales; family V1-33; genus JAGNEJ01. Next base: position 19,624 of record JANOAV010000085.1, read on the forward strand.
AGTCCATGTCATCAATGCGATCGATGGGAGTCAGGTGGATATGCAGATGAGGCACCTCCAGTCCGGCCACCATCATCCCGACCTTCTGGCAGGGAAACGCTCGCTGAATGGCCTGCCCCACTTTCTGCGCCGTCTGGAACAAATGGGCCGTGAGGTCGGCGGGCGCGTCCAACCAACTATCAATTTCCGCCCGGGGCACCACCAACGTATGCCCCTGCCGGATGGGCGCCACTGTCAGGAAGGCCACGCAGTGTTCATCCTCATAAACGAAGCGTCCGGGGATTTCGCGATTGATGATTTTGGTAAAAAGCGTGGCCATGGAGGATCGGGGCTGGGGTGGGGGATCAGGGAGGGTTACGCTAGCAAAGTCTGAAACGCACATCGCGGATCTCATTTCCCGGCAGGGCATGCTTTATTTTGGGAAGAATCTTGGAGCGCAATTGCGATTGGAGCGTGTAGCGAATGGAAGATTGGAGCACCGCCACATGCAGGATGCCGTTGTCCAGCGAAATCGCCTTGGAATGTTGGGCGATGAATTCGCCCACCGCTGCATTCCAGACGGGGGCCAACTCTTCTTGGGTCACGCGCTCGTCGAATTTTGCTTTGGCGAACAGTTTCTCCAGCACCTTGGCAATCCCATGCTCATGGCTGGTCCAATCCAGTGGCTCTTCCACCCCACGCCACTCGTTGAGCACGCGACGTTGGAGGGAGGTTAGATGGGGAGAAAGGTTGGCGGCCATGATTGCGGGAAAATGATTCTGAAAATTACAGCAGGAAGCGAGCATCTCCCAGCACAAAATCAAAAAAAGAACGCCTAACCCATAGGGGTCAGGCGCTCTTCGTAAATAAATTTCGCCAAGAGCGATCACTCACCGTCGTTGCCGATGGCTTCGACCGGGCATCCTGCCAGGGCTTCTTCGCAGGCGGCACGCTCTTCGTCCGTCTCTGGTTGCTTGTAAACGTAGGAGTAGCCGGCATCATCGTGACGGGTGAAATTCTTCGGAGCAGTCTCACGGCAGAGATCGCAGTCGATGCACTGATCATCTACAAAGTAGCTGCCAGTGATGTTTTCAGAGTTTTTATTAGCAAAATCAGCCATAATTTTTGATAGGGTGGGGGTTGTTCGTCGCATTAATATGACGCGGTTCTTTTCTTGCAATGGCTTTTTTCATCTCCACACTTGATTCCACGGGATCAGGCGCAGAACGCAGATTCAACCTCCACCGTTTTCGCTTGTCTAATTTTCTACTTTGCCGCATTGCTTCACCCATCACCGTATGAGCACCCCACGCCGCCCCAAATCCTCCCCGCGCACGACCGATCCTTTCGAAAAGTCGAAGCCAGATCGTGCGCTCGCAGTTCCCCCCTCAAGCATTGAGGACGAACTGCGCTTGGACACGGAGGATGAAATCGTTCCCTCCGCGACGGCAACTTCCCCCGAAATCCCCGCCAGTGCTCCAGCCTCGGTTGCGGCAGTCCAAATTTCAGAGGATGGCCCGGCCAGCGGTCCTGAAGCATCAACCGCCGCTCTGGCGTCGCCTGAGCCTCCCGCAGACACCAGCTCATCCCTCACCGAGGAGTTCGACCCGGCCGCCGCCGCCGCCCGCCGCCGCGCCCGCCGGGAGGAAGCCGCCTTGCCCAGCGTGCAGCAGCCTGCGCACCCGCAGTTGGATCGCATTGGACGCATTGCGGCCCTCATCTTAGTGCCCCTGCTCTTCGTGGCGGTTTTCTATACCATCCTCAAAAAAGGACCCACTCCAGAGGCACCGGCGGCCAAAGCAAAACCCTCCCTGCCTCTGGAAGGCAAATTGATCAAAATATCCGAGATCAGCACCGGATGGCGGCAACGCAACGAAGCGGACCGCGTTAGTCCGGAAGCGCAACTCCTGACCAAGCAGACGGTCTATCCTTCTGAGTTGCCGGAACTCCATTTGAAACTGACCCCATCAGCTCCCAGCGCCTTCCTCCGCATTCTCTTCCTCAATAGTGAGGGCAAAATTGCCGGAGATCCCAAGGTCATCAAGGTGGTGGATGGCAAGATTCAACTCCCCGGCACGAACGGTGACACGCTCATTGGCAATCTGGAGTGCAAGGTGGCTGCCAGCACCGGACTGCAGTCCGATCGACACCTCAAAGATTACCTCCGCGGCAACCAGAACCGCTGGAGCGTGGAAATCAGTGAGAGCGCAGATTACCAAGCCAAAGGAGACGATTGGAAACTGCTCGACACCTTTGCCATCGCTGACATCAATCTCTAATGGTCTGGCGCCCCATGGCGCAGCCTTCGATCTTACCCCCCAAATACACACAAACCGTGAACGACTCCTCTGATTCCACCACGCTGGCTCCGCTCCTCCCTCGTGAAGGTTGGCACGTGCAGCACCTCTACTACCACGTCGAGCATTCCCAATGGGATCTCCTAACGCAGGACGAGAAAATCCGCGCCAAGACCCGCCTTACCCAGTTAATTCAAGAAATTCGTGCCCATCCCAAGACGCAATTGCTCACCTTCAGCGTCCTCACGCCCAAGGCGGACCTTTGCTTCATGCTGCTCACGCCTGATCTGCATGATGCCAATCGATTTGAAAAGCAGCTCAGTTTGTCTCTTGGTCCGGACATCCTCACGCCGGTTTATACCTATCTGTCCATGACCGAGTGGACGGAATACACCACCTCCCCTGAGGAACAGTCCACCAAAATCACCAAGGAGAAGGGTTTCGAGCCAGGCACTCCCGAGCACGATGCCGAGATGGCCACGTTCAAGCAGCATCAGGATAAATATTACCAGGACCGCCTCTATCCGAATCTGCCGGACTGGCCCGTCATGTGCTTCTACCCCATGTCCAAGCGTCGTAACGACGGCAATAACTGGTATTCCCAGGATCACGCCACCCGGCGCAAACTCATGGCCAGCCACGCCATCAGCGGCCGTCGTTGGGCCGGCAAGGTGCGGCAACTCATCACCGGTTCCACTGGCTTGGACGAATACGAATGGGGCGTCACCCTCTTCTCGCACCACTCCTCCGACATCAAGGGCATCGTTTACGAAATGCGCTTCGATGAAGTCAGCGCCAAGTATGCCGAATTCGGAGATTTCTACATCGGCATCCAACTGCCGCTGGATGAACTCTTCCGCCGGGTCGTGTTGTAATTTGCGTAGGGCGGAATGCGGAATAGTCCGATGGACTAACGCAACAATCGAATCGGTAGCTAATTTGTTCATTTAGTTAGGGATGAATCCATCTAGCCTCACAAATTCCAGCGGCGGACGGCGGGAGCTAACAGGTGCTCGCTGACTTTCTGAATCGCTTGCCATGGGCGCTGGCGTTTCATTGGGAGATGCCATGCGATGACGGCCATGTATTCCATCGTGGGAATGCCGCCGCGGGAGGCTTTGAATTTTCCCACGCCAGCACTCATATTCAATGGCAGGCCCAGCCGACGACTGGCCAACAGGGGAATCACCGCCAGCCTGCGATAGAGGCCCAGGGATTGCGGCTGCGCTAAATCATACCCCACCACAGGCGATGTTAGGATTCCATGGTGTTGGGCATAAGCCTCCACGCCGACGAACTTTCCGCCGGGCTGTCGCAGGGCGGTGAAATGGAGCAGGTGTGTCCGGTGAAGATGCTGTAGCCACTCGGTCGTGAATCGCGGGTTGCTAGAGGAATACTTTTCCAAATAAAGCTGAGCATACAATGAGCGTAACTGGCCGATCTCGTCAGGCCCCAATTCCTCATGCGGAATCACCTGCAAATCTCCTTGCTGGAGTAATTTCACGTCTTTCCGAAAATCGCGCGAAGCCGCCACCGCCGTGCTCTCCGGCGGGAACCACCAAACTTGCCGACTGGGAATAATCAGGGCCCCAGCCGCCGCCAGCGCCAGCAGCAGAGGCGCGCTCTCCTGGCCATTCAGGGATCGAAACACCACCGCCTGATCTGGCCAGCGGTCCATGATCGAGGGCAACACCGCAGGGAACTCCGCCGCCGACCACGCAGGCCACGGAACGGTGGACAGCAGCCAGTTATTGACCATCACCACGCGATTAAACTCAGCCCGCTGCAACCACCCTCCCAGCATGCGCCAAAGCGGGCGGAGCAAGCTGGCGATCCAGGCGGGAGCATAGCGCTCTGTCTCCTCCTGCCCGCAGGAAATGTAATGCGTCCAGGGAGAACAAACCCAACTATTGTCCCACTCCTGATCGTTGCACGAGAGCGGCAGTTCCAAATTTCCTACTTGGAGGAAGCTGAGCGTTGTGCGCAGATTGTCCGCTGCCAAGGTGGAACCATGTTCGAGCAGTGGCTGAAACCAAGTCTGCGCCATCGTCGAAACGGGTTGCTGAGTGATCTGGACGTTTTCAGCCATTGTATTCAATATCCATTGTGGTGGCGGCCAGCAGCGACACGCGCGTCCGCCATGCGCGCAAGGCGAACTCTCCGGCACAGAGAAATTGCGTCCAGAAGGGAGCTTGATCATCTGGGTGGAAAATGACATCCGGTGATGCGCCTACTTCGCTGGGCTTCGTCAGCAGCACTGGCAAGGTCAGTTGAGCCGCCCGCATGGCCGGTGGAATGGGTAGTGGTCGCTCTAGCAGACTACCGAAGTCCACGTGATCCGCCAACAAATGAATCCCACTGGTCATGCGGGGATTGCACTCCAGGACAAAAATCTCACCGTTCAGTGAGCGCATAAAATCAAAAGCCAAGGCACCGGTAAACTGGCGTGCTTGCGCCAGGATGCGGACGAACTCCGCAGCTTCGGGCGACCAGTAGGGCTTGAAGGAGCAGCCTGCGCCCCGGCCTGCTTGGGCGGTGTTTTCATACATCGTAAGCCCGCGCACATCGCCATCCTGACAAATCGCCCAGCTGCAAAATTCGTTTCCTGCCACAAACTGCTGCGCCATCCAACCTGCAGTTTCTGCTGGAGGATCCTGAAACCGAGTCTGGGCGGCAAAGCGTGAGTAGCAAGGTTTCCAGACCAGTCGTTCATTGGTTGGAGCACTGTCGGCAGGCCAAGAGGCAGGCGCTTGGATGGCGGTGCCTAACGCGGCTACGAGTTGGGTGAATTGCAATTTATGATGCAATGGCACCACTTCTTCCAGCGGCGGACACAGCAGTCGCGTGTGCTGTGAGAGTTCGCTGTGGTGTTTGGCCACATGGAAGATTTCTTCACAAGTCGGCCAGAGCAGGTCCACTTTTTCCTGCTGCACAAGCTCGACCAAGGCTTTCCGAAACGCCTCCGCCGCCTGTTGCGGCGGCGGCAGACGGTGGTGGTTGGCTAGGGCGCTGGAGAACCGGGCGATTGGATAGCGCATGCTATCAGCCCCAATCACCCGATGTCCGCTGCGCTGCAAGCGACGCGCCAGATCCAGGGTGGCCGGGGCTCGGGTGCCTGTGAGAAGAATGGTTAGAGCAGGCATTGCACGCGTCGGGGTTTATGGATCAAAGGCTGCGGGACATACGGCAGGAAATTCAGTTCTGGAATCTGGGCTCGCAGACTCTGGCAAAGTTGGGCAATTTCCACCGTGATGGCTGCGCTGGCCACTAGATCGCTAACTGATATTTCCCAAATCAGGAGCGAAAGTTGCCGCACCTGATAACTCACGCCGGGAGCGGCCAGCAGGATGGCGCGTCGCACAAAGTCCGGGAAGAGTAGGATCCGCCCGCTGCCTTGACCAGCAGGCAACTGCAGCACGTCATCCTTGCGTCCAGTGATCGCGCCCAAGCGTCCGAACACTGATCCGCAAGGACAGTTGGGGCTGCTTGGCTCAGCAATGACATCGTCCAGTTGATAACGAATGATCGGCTGGGTCTGGCGGCGGAAGTCCGTGATGATGGGTGTGTAGCGCGTCCGTGCCTCATCCAACCAAGCCTTCTGGACCACGATGGCATCCTCATTCCAGTGCAAAGATCCGTGGGCGCACGTTGCTGCGAGGAACCCTTCGGTTGCTTGGTAAAGCTGACCCACGGGAGTTCCGAAATTGGCGGAAATCTCCTCGCGTTCAGAGTCCTCCAACACATCCGCCACGCTCAACAAGAGCGCGGGCGGTGCCATGAATTCCCGAGCCCCGGGCAAGCGTGCCAGCGCCAGCAAGGCCGCTGGTGGCGCTGCGAGCAACGTGGGTTGCAGTTCCCGCAGTCGTGCTGCGTGATCTGACATCGGCTGTAGCAGGTCGAAGAAATCGAACGTGAAACGACGGGAACCCACGTTCTGATACAGCGTGCTATCAGCCCGCAGAAACAACGCTGCGCGATGTGGCTGCCCCAAGCTTCCCTGCAAACACCGTGCGAGGAGCACGCCGACCCAACGATTCCGCTCCGCCGCAGACGCAAGAAATAACCCTCGACTGCCCGACGTGCCGCTGGACAATCCCACTGTTAGGCCACGCAAGGTAGCCGAGAAATCCCGCGTCCGCTCTGCGTGAGTCGCCAGCTCCCACGCTTCATCAAATTCGATGCCGACGGTGTTCCACGTGCTGAAGTTTGCCATCAGTTGCGCTTTATTTTGTAACGGAAAATTCCTCCAATCGTTGCTCTGAAAACACCCGGCGTAGTAAGGTGAGCGGGCTCTCACCCAACGCAGGTGGCGCTGAATTTGCCGCTCCTGCCAGTGCTCCAGCGAACGCCGCTTCGGCCAGCGCAGGAAATTCCGCCGGGCCTGAGCGTAATGCCAGAGAATGGAGACCGATTTCATCATAGCACCCGTGCGGCCGTTTCAGGACAGTGCGTGGGGACGATCAATAAACTCGGATCCTGCACGTGCCAGTCGTGCAATCGTTGCAGCGTGGCGAGGTAAGCCGGCCAGTCATGCAGCAAGCGCGTGAGTTGATGCGGTGGACGATTTTGTCGGAACGCCACGCTCATCCAACAGGCATCGGCCGCTAGTAAAATTGGCTGACCATCGGTGGCCGTGAAACGCAGACCGATCTGCCCTGTCGCGTGGCCCGGCAAGCTCACCACGTGCAGGCTGCCGTCTCCTAGTAAATCACTGCCCTCGTCCACAAAAACCAAGCGTGCGGCCAAATCTGGTGGCAGCAGCCCCGGCAGAAAACCGCGTCGTAAGCCAGACCAAGGAGTTAGCTGCTTTACCGCCTCCCAGGCGGTGCGGGAGCAGTAAACTTTCGCCTTCGGAAAGTCGCGTAATCCGCCGACGTGATCGGCGTGGAAATGGGAAAGGAAGACGTGCTGCACGTCCCCACAAGCGATGCCTTTAGCCTCCAGCAATTGTTTGATACCGCCCGAAGCCGTCATTGTGACCGGGGTGATCCAGCGATAAATGCAGCCGGGAAAGGACTTGGTTTCCTCCCGGAAGCGATGCGAATACATGGTGTCGAACAGAATCCAGCCAGCCGTGGGATGCTGCAAGAGGAACGCGGTGGCGTGAAATTTCACTTTACGAAACCACGATCCGCCGCGCAGCGCGATGGCCTCTGGAGCTTCGGTCCAGCCGTCGGTAAGAACTTGCCAGGAGAGTGTTATCATAGGTTGGGAGGTTGGTTGCGCCAAGCCTGTCCGCATTCCCGCAGGCGTGCCAGGAGATCGGTTTGTGGGGCGTAGTGAAGATCATGGCGGGCGGCGGAAATGTCCAGAGTTTGTCCGAAGCCCAACGCTCCGACGGAATAGCGCGTGAGCGGCGGCTCCCAATTGCCAAGGGTGACCAATCGCGAAAGCCATTCCATCGTGGAACCCAAACGCAGGGCGAAGGGTAGCGACAGTGGTCTGAAGGACACGGTTAGTCCGCAGGCGGCAAACAACGTTTCCAGCACCAGACGACGTGAGAGCGGTTGCCCGCTGGTGATCTGGTAAACATTGCCAACGCAGGATGGAGGGGCTGTTAGTGCGAGTTCGACTGCCGCCACCGCATCGTTGATCCACGTGAGGTCCAGGAGGCAGTCTTCACCGAATAAGGGGAAGCGTCCTCCTGCAGCCACTTTCAAGACGCGTGGAATCAAGGTGGTATCGCCAGGACCGAATAACGCTTTGGGACGGAGGACAATCACTGGAAGTCCTGCTGCGAGCACCGCAAGTTCTGCCTCCCGCTTGGTGGCAATATAATGATTGGCTGGGGGAGCGGTCCACGGAGTATCCTCACGAAGTCCACGCTGCGGACCATAAGCGAAGCTGACACTGGGAGTGGAAATGGCGATGAGACGCTGGATCTTGGCCGCTTGGCAGGCTGCGAGGACGTTGGACGTGGCGACAACGTTGGCCGCCTGAAAGTCGGATAACTTTCCCCATGGTGAGGACAGCGCAGCACAATGCACGACGTGAGTGCTGCTCATGATTAGCTTTCCCAAGGTGACGGCATCGTGCGCGAGATCGCATGCAGTGAACTCAATCCCAGCTTGTTTCAAGACCGCCCCCGCAGCGGCATTGCGGCCGGTGGTGAGCACCTTCCAGCCCTGGGCCTGGAGGTGACGAGCGACTGCCCCGCCGAGAAATCCGGTGGCACCAGTAACGAGAACGATGGCATCCTTCATCAGTTAGTAACGCAACAACGCGCCTCCGATGGAGAACCCAGCTGAAGTGCCCAGCAGCAAGGCGACATGACCCCGCTGCAATCGGCCCTGCTGAATGGCTTCGTGCAGCGCCATGGGCAGGGAGGCGGCAATCACATTGCCGTGGTCCTGCACGATTTCCATCAGCTTGGCGATGGGGATGCCGAGTCGCTTCCGCAAATGCCGCATCGCCAAGAGGCTCGCTTGGTGGGGGATCACGAGATCAATCGCATCCCAGCGGCACTCGTTCGCACCGACCATCGCGCTGACAAAAGATTCCATCTTCTCTGCTGCCAAACGGAAGATGCCTGGACCGTCCATGTGGAAGAGGTAGTCAGAGGTGTTCACGCCCGGCACATGCTCCATAGCTGGTTGAGCGCTGCCGCCACCGCGAATCTCCGTAAGCTGCGCGCCCGCCGGCCATGTCGCCAAGGAAGTCTGGAGCAGGGCCGAATCGGCCTCGGCCGGACTGCGGGAAACGAGGACTGCGGCTGCGCCATCGCCCATGAGTGCGGCCGCTTCGGGCTCCTTCCAGTTCAATCCCTTGGAAGCAATCTCCGCGCAAACAATCGCGATGCGGCCATACCGTCCGGTCGCCAGCAGGCTCCCCGCGAGTTCCAACGCGGCCACGAATCCCAGACAGGTTAAATTGACATCAAAACAGGCCAACCCCTCCCAACCCATTTCCCTAGCGATGAGTGCCGCCGTGCAAGGAATGATTTGCTGCGGGGTGGCACCAGCGGAAATGAGCGCGTCCGGGCGGCCAGGGGATTGCCTCAGAGCTTGCTGGAGCGATATTGCGGCCAGTTGCGATGCTGTTTCCGTGGTCACAAAATGCCGCATTTGAACCCCAGTATGCCGCAGCGTCCAGCCATCTTCCAAGCCGAGGCGTTGGTCGATTTGGGCTGCGCTGACCTGCTGCGCGGGCAGGCATTTCCCCGTGGCGAGGATCTGCAGCGGGAGCGAGAGGTTAGGATTGGGGCGGGATGATGACATGAATAATTAGACCACGAAGCATCTGAGCAGCAAAATCGCTAAACTCAATGGGGGCATCAGAAAAAGGAATCACACCTCACTTTCTCTCCGCGCGTCTGGCTTCAATCACGCGTGCGGCTGCAGTGGGGTCCTTCTGGGCCAAGCTCCGAATGGCGTTTTGGTAGCTGCTCTCGCGCAGCGATTCATTCTGAATCTGCCCGGCCCAGATCACGGCACTTTCGGGGTCAGACTTGCGGATTTGCATGACCAAGCTGGACACCGCCTCATCCTTGGCCTTCCCCACGGGCAATCCTTTGATCCATGTGCTTGCTGCCATAGAATCGCTCTGGGCCCAGGTCCCTGCCAAGCTTTCGATAAATTTCTCCTGCGGTTCGCCTGGAGGCAGTTGGGCAATCCATGCGGAGGCAGCTTGGGGATCGCTCTCGCCCCAAGCAGAGCCTAATTGGGCAAGTCCTTGATTCACGATGGGAGCGTCCTCCGGGGTCGCACGTTGTTGCAGTGTCATGAGGTAACTGGCGGCCGCCTGGGGATCTTCGGAGATTTTGCTTGTAAGTAATCGTGCTATGCCAGCCGTGCGGAGATCTCCTGTCATCTGTGGCACGGCTTGCTCGAAAGCGGTGGGATCCGACGTGGCCCACTGCGAGAAGACATTGGAAATGGCTTCTTTTTGCCTAGCTTGGTTCGGAATTTGTTGAGCCTTCAGGAGTGCGCCTGGAGCATCGGACTGGGCTAACCGAGGGAGGATAGACCCCAGCACCCGGTCTTGAAATTCTGTTGGCAGGGTGGCAGCCCAAGCGTATGCGGCCACGGGATCTTGCGATGAATACTGCTCAGCGAAATTAGACCAAGCCGAGTCGGAAGGTGGCAGGCCCGCTTGAGCCAGCAACTTTGCCGTGCTCTCGGGATCACGGCGTGCGGCGTAGGAAATGATATTGGAGTCTTTGAAAATCGCCTGCATCTCATCCGACTCCAATTTTTGGCAAACCAGAGTCAGTTTGGCCACATCGATATTCGAATTAGCACCAAAGCAGCCCTTTAAGAAAGCACGTTTGTCTGTCGGGTTATCGATCTGATTCGCGCTGGTTAGGATGCTGCTTGCCTCAGCATCCCACATGGCACGGCCTAGAATACCAATGGCGGCGGACTTCTCACTGGCAGATGTCAAGCTTTGCGCCCAGTGCAAGGCGGCATCAGGATCCTTCTGCCGCCACGCTCCAACTAGGTTTGGGATGACATCTAGCCTTTGTCTTCCTTGCAGACTGCTGAAGATGGCTATGGCCGTTTTGGGATCCGTGGCGGTTATTTGTGAGAAAAGTTGGCCGCACTCTGTTTTAGCTTGGTCTGAGGGTGGGAGGGATTTGAAATACTCCGCTGCGGCCAGGGGATCCCGCATGGCCCATGCCTGAAGGGCACCGGAACGGGCGCTACCACGATCGTTCGGATTTGCGATTTTCTCTGCCGCGGTTAGCGCAGTAACTGGATCCGCCTGGGCCCAGGTTTGGAAGAGATTGTTTGTCTGATACTGTCTGACATCGGCTGGCATTTTCGAAATCGCCAGGGCTGCGGCCGCAGGATCCAGCCGCGCCCAGTTCCGGAGCACAACATCTTTGGATCCATCCTTGATGCTACGCGAGGTCGTCTTGAGTAATGCAAACGCGGCGGCTGGGTCAGATTCGGATAATTGGTTAACAATGATCGACTTGGCACTTTCCCGCTCAGCGGGGGTGTCCAAAGTGGATGCCAAACGGAGCGCTGCTTCAGGGCTGATTTCCGCTGTGGCTCTGATGTGGTTCAGCAGAGCCACCTGACGTTTGTCTGGAGCTAACCCTTGAGCCCAAGCCAGAGCAGAAGCTGGATCGTAGGCATTCCAGAGGCGTTGCACTTCTCGAAGCGCGATGGGTTGATGGGCAGTGAATGCGGGAATGTCGTTCAACTGTGCGGCAAAGCCTGGCAACTGATCCGGGGGAATCTCCTCCAACGCACGATACAGGAAATACGTGGTATCCCGCTGTCCTGGAAGCGCCAGCGCGCGATCCAGCAGTTCTTGGGCGGTGCCAGTAAACGGTAGCCAGTCCTTGCCAGAGCGGAGTTTTCCCTTAACGCCAGGAAGCTCCGGCCGGCCACTAGGGTTCGAGGCCACGCCTCGAGACGTGGCCGAATCAGCCAATCGATTGGACGGAGACCGGCCCATCCAATAGCCCAACCCAAGGCTTAGCAAGATGGCGATTCCAAGCTGAGCAAATTTCCTCATGGCAAACAAGTATCGAAGCGGGCCTGACTTGTCTTGCGGAAATTCCGAGAATGTGAGGAAGCTGGCTGGGTTTGGGTCATCTGAGCGCACCGCAACTCGTTGCTCACCACGCCCAGACCCCAGCCTCGATCAATTGGCGTTTCACAGCTCCTTCCCAGTCTTTGTTGGCAGCGGGATTGGCGGGACTGGGGTGGCTGATTTTGGTGATCTTACGGGCGGGGTTGGTTCCGGCGGCGGCTTGAAATTTCGTTTCCGCAAAGGCTCCCACGCCTACCAGCCATTCAGGATTGAGCAGATCGATCACCTTTCGCAAATGAGTTAGGCATGCGGTTTCCACGGGAGCCATTTCACTATTAGGGACTTTGTCCGGGGTGCGGTTGCGACCGCTGTTTTCCAAGAAAATGAGCGGACAATAATTCAGCACGAAACATTCATCGAAGAATGTCTCAGCCGTGACGAATTGTTTCTGGGCCCAGCCCCAGAGTCGCCTGCCGCTGACTTCGGAACGCTTGCAGTTGAAGCCTTCGATGATGCGTTTGGGATGCTCGTTAGGAGGATGGGAAACCGGAGCGGAAATTCCCATCCAGTCGCGCACGGCGGGGATTTCCCCGAAGGGCACGCCGGTCTGCGCCATGCCGAAGGGACCGGGGTTCATGCCGAGGAAAAGCACGCGCTTGGGCCCCCTCCCGTAGCGGGTGAGGTATTGTTGATGCGGCTCCCAGGCGTATTTCAGCGGATTGTAAACGTGGTGCACGGGGGGACTGAATTTCAGCCCGCTGAGGTCGGTGCGGAGTTGCTTGGCCGCGGCAATGAGAGACATGCTAGAGTTTGGTTTCGCTATGGGTGGAACGCAGATGGATGGTCTTTTCCCGCAGGTTGTGGTGCGTTTCGAGGAAGCGAACCGTCTTGCTCTTCACCCGCATCAGCACGCTGTGCGTCGTGGCAATGTGGCCTGTGACGCGCACGCCGCGCAGGAAGGGTCCATCGCAGATGCCAGTGGCGCAGAAGAAGATGTCATCACCGTAGGCCAAATCCCGCGAACGGAACATGGTATCCAGTCGATCGCCCCAGCCTTCGTCAATAATGCTCTGGCGCTCCGCGTCATCCCGCGGCCAGATCTTAGCCTGCATGCCCCCGCCCAGGCAGCGCAGTCCCGCTGCGGCCAGCACCCCTTCCGGGGCTCCGCCAATGCCGTAGAAAAGATCCACTCCAGAGGCCTGCATGGCAGGGGCCAGCGCGATCGTAATATCCCCATCCGCCACCATCCGCAGGGAAGCACCACTGCGGCGGATTTCTTCCACGAAAGGCTCATTGCGCGGACGGTCCAACGCCATGACGACAACGTCCCGGACGTCTTTCTCGAGAATGCGGGCCGTGAGTTTAATGACCTCGGAGATGGGGGCATCGAGACTCAATGGTAGACTGGGATCTGCCATCCAGGCGCGTCGCACGACTTCTGGGTAGCTCATTTTCTTGAGGTAGAAGGCGGGAATGTCCAGTAAGGTAGGCGGGGCTCCTTCGGCCCGCGTAACGGCGGCAATGCAGGAGAGGGAATTCGGCATGCCCTTGGCGGTATTGGTCGTGCCATCAACGGGGTCCAAGGCCACGTCGAAGCGCGGGGAACCTTCCGCCCATGTTCCCACGCGCTCACCTTTGAAGATGCCGGGTGCCTCGTCCTTGATGCCTTCACCAATGGTGACCTCCCCGCGGATGTTCATCAGATCGAACATGCCCCGGATGGCGTCACAGGCGGCGGCATCGGCGGCCTCTTTGTCTCCCTTGCCAATCCATTGCATGGTATTGAGGGCGGCTATTTCAGTGGCGCGCAGGAAATCGAATTCCACAAGGCGTTCGATATCTGGATTGGAAGTGAGGGAATAGTTGGAGTTCATGATGGATTCCCGAGAATGGACAAAGAATCCAGAATGTCGAACCCGGAATCTTGAATTATCTGGGGCGATCCCATGAGCCCGGAAACGGAGATTTTTGGGGCTTGCCCGTCGGTGCGGAAAGTTGTAGGCTGTGACTCAACCAAAATTTCTCCATGAAACAACTCCCGTGCCTATCGATCCGCCGCGCCATGACTCTCTTGGCTTGCGGCCTTGTGCTTACTGCGGGGTCGGTCCGTGCTCAGTCCGCGGAGGATATGGAGCACGGCAACGTCTGGAGTCGGATCATCAAACACTTTGATGGCACCTTGACCAAGTCTTTTAAGGACCCCGATAAGAATCGGGTGATTGAGGAGAAATACGATGCCAATCTGGTCTTGATCCAGAAGCGACTCTTCCAATACGACAGCAAAGAGCGCCTTCGGAACGGGGTGATCATGGACGCCAAAGGAAATGCTCTGGCAAGCACGAGATATGGCTTTGATAACTACGATCGGATCAACGAGGAGCGCTTGTTTAACGCGAAGGGGGAATTGATTCAGCGGAAATTCCCCCCTGGCACCCTGACCGGGGTGCCGGCCAACGCCAAATATAGTGTTAGTTTTACGATTGATCCCAAGAATCCCACCGCGCTTGGACAAATGAAGGCTACCTTCGATCCGATCATCCAGCCGACCAATAATGAGTCAGATACCTTCACGCCCGGGGTTCCGCTGGGCGCACCCAAGGCTGGTGGTGCCGGGTTGCCTTCCGCAGTGCCAGCGTCTGCGCCGATTGGCAGGAAACCGTCTATTTTCCCCACCAAACAGCGTTAGACTGAAATCACGGAATGCATCCCTCAAATCTGTTAGCCTGTCTCGCTGTTCTGGGTGCCATCGGGGGCGCATGGACCTGGGGCTCATTTAAGGAAAAAACCGCCGAGCGGGGAGGACCGATTACGGCGCGCACGAGTGTTGCCACCGACGGACCGCAGGCCCTGCTGCCCGAGTTGAGCAGCGGCTCGGTGGGCGACGGCCCCACAGGAACCTTGCAGCGGCAGATCCAGCGTCTGGAAGAACAGAACCAGTTATTGCAGAAAGAAAATCAAAGTCTGCGCGGGCAGTTGAGCAAAGCTTTAGAGGCCAATGCGCCGCCGCCGCAGCCGGAATCCTTAGCCGAACGGCTGACTGGTCTGCGCGATCTCAAATATGTGAAGCCACCAAAATTCAAAGCGGTGCCCATGGAAGAGTTGCAGGCGGAAATCATGAAGGCTGTGAGCAGCCAGATTACGGATGAAGCTACGACCGCCCGCTCCAAGGCTTACCAGGCGATGAATTTCGTGGTCGATCCCTTTTCCTATCGTGACGCCGTCGTCAATGCAGTGGGTAATCAGGCGGTGGCTGCCTACCTGCCGGAATCCAATGAAGCGATCTATCAAAATGACGCGGATCTGCGACGGGTGGATGGGCGGGATCGATTGATGGCAGCAGCCTGTTGGGCTTTGCAGCAGCAGAATTTCCCAAACTCATTTCCGCTCGCCATGGCCACGGAGCAAGATGATGCCGCGTGTGCTGTCCGTGCGTTAGCGACGGGTGACAACACCCTGACGCGCATTCGCTGGTCGTTGCAAGACGATCTGGTCAACCTGACCGACGGCCCGGCCCCAGGCTTTCCACGTCAGGATTACACCCCGCTCTATTTCTCCGAACAGTTCAAATTTTTTGCAGATCAGGGAAAAACGTTCGTCGATGCGCTGATGCAGGAAAAGGGCCTAGCCGGAGTCTCCGCGGCCTACGCGAGGCTGCCGCAGAGCACGGCGGAGTTGCTCCATCCAGAATTGTATCTGGCCAACCCACCGTTCCAACCGATCGTTGTTCCCGCTACAGATGGCATCCGCCCGGGCGCAGAGCCTTATTTCACGAACGTGGCCGGAGAGTTCAGCACGGACATTTCGTTCCGCTACTTCATGAGCCCGGACTTGGCGGTGCGGATTGCTGATGGGTGGGCGGGGGATCGCTACTGGGTCTATGCAGGAGATGCACAATATGGCGATCACGTTTTCTGGAAGACCCGCTGGCGCATGCCGGCAGATGGCCAGGAATTTTATGACGGGATGCGGCGGGTCCTCATGCAGCGATTTACCATTCCCTATCAAAAGGAATACGATCAACCCGGAGCCTTCATCGTCAATGATCCGCACCGCATCATTCGGCTGCGCATAAGCGACGACAAACTCAGCGTCACCCTGGTGAATGCCACGGATGTTAAGCTCGCGGACATCCTGGACAGCCCGAAATGACAAATTCTTTCTGCCAGCTCAGACGAGCCGACTCCTCCGCGTTCCTTCAGCTATTCCGCTACTCCGCTACTCCGACTCAATGATGATGTCCCGCTTCCGCTTCGGCTTGAGTGGATGGCGCCCACCGGCGGCTTGGCGGAACGGTTGAAAGACGCTTTCGGCACCATCCACTTTGATTTGGCAGACCAGCTCCAAGAGTTTCCCCAGCTTGCCTTTGGGGAATCCCTTCTGTTTGAACCACAGCAAATACTCCACCGGGAGGTCATAGAGCGGAACTCCATGCGGCGGAAACTGTTGGGGACCAAACTTTCCGAAGGGCATGTGCAGTCGCCCTATTTCCGCCAAGGCAGCCGCCAATTCGGTCTGGATGGCTTCCAGGCTGGGCACGTCGGAGGATGGATCTTCGGCCACAATCAGGGTTATTTCTTCTCGGCAGGTGGTGGGGCATTGCCTCCCATATTGATCACCAAACCTTTGATCTTACCCTGCAGACCGTCAGCCCCAGCCGGCGTTACCATGGATTGCCAAGCGTAGAGTTTCTGCAGTTTGCTCATGGATTCGAGATTTTTCAATCCGGCGTCCGTAACCTTGGTCTGGTAAATGTTCAGGTATTCCAATTGGGTCAGCCCCTTGAGGTGGGCAATTCCGACGTCTGAAATATCCGTGCGTGACAAGATCAGCTTGGCCAAATGCGGCATGCCCGCAAGGTTGGCGATGTCATTATCATCAATCCGCGTGCGGCTAAAGTCCAGGAGCCGGATGTTATTACTGATGGGCTTCAAACGCTCCAACTTAAGTTGTCCTGCGGCATAATCCGTGTGGGAGAAATCAAGCTCCAGCACTTTACCATCTTTGGACGCGGGACGCACCAGAACGCCATCCTTTTTCAATTCCTCAATCAACGCAGCTGGCGGAGCTTGCAGGGCGGCGGCTATCTTATCCTCCGCAAACTCGACATGATCCGCGCCACCACCAGTAACCCCGTCCCCATAATCCGCGCCTGCGGCAATCCATTTCTTGATGAGCGCAGCATCGCCTGCGGAAATGCCATCGCCCTTTGGAGGCATCCGGTCCTCATCTCCCGGCGGCTTCATGATGGAGGCGAGGAGGCTGCTGGAATCCGGTTTACCGGCCACGATGACCGCTTTGCCACGGACCCCAGTCCGGATGAAGTCAGGGGTATCCAAGCGCAGGTCGCCCTTTTGCTTCTCGGCTCCGTGGCAAGTAATACAATGTTTCTGAATCAGCGGCCGAATCTTCGAGCCGAAGATGCTATTCTTGGAAATAGGGCGCATATCGGCCAAGGCCATTGCTGCGGAAGGACCAGTGGGCGCAGCGTCGGGTTTGGGTGGAGTCACAGCCGCTGGAGTTCCCCCAGCCGGCGGTGGGGTGCCGGGGGTGGCGGGAGTGGGCGTGCCTTCAGCTGGAGGGGCGGCAGGTTTCTCATTGCCGGCCATCGCAGGGTCGGTCCCAGCTGCCGGAGCTGGGGTGGCTGGATCCGCCGGGGCGGGGGTCGCTGGATCAGCTGCGGGTGGTGTGCCAGGGGTGGCAGGATCCGTCGGAGCGGGAGGATTGGTGGCAGCTACTGCGGGTGCCGTGGGAGCGGCGGGATCTGCTGGCGCAGCAGCCGGAGCGGCCGGAGCAGCGGGAGCGACCGGAGGATTTGCGGCCACTGCAGCCGCATCACCACCGGTTCCAGGCACCAATACCTTACCCACCAAGAGGCCCACCAAGGTCAACCCCAACGCGCCAATTAATGAGGCCCGATATCCCAGAATAAACGTCGTCTGATTCGGCATTTGCACCGGAACGTAACTCCCCGGCGGGTAAAAGCGATCCTTCAAGCTGGCCACCCCGAGATTACGGGCTTGGCGCTTGAACCAAAATCCTACCGCTGCTGCGGCTGAAGCCAAGGCAACCCAGATGGCATAATCTGCGGTGCCTCGCATCAGGAAGTGAATTCCCGCACATAACAACCCGACTACGGTGGCGCAACAAAGCAACCATAACACCGCCGGCTCTGCGTCCCTCCGATCTTTAAAAAGCACAAAACACTCCAGCAGTCCTGCTGCAATCAGGATGCCAATGGGAAGTTGAAATACGAGGGTGAGAAGCTGGTCCAGCATGTTAGTAGTGATTATTTCTTGAGAGTGTGCCGTAATCTTAGCGAAAAATTTCCATTCGTCCACGCCTTGATTTACGGAAAATTGCGATTTCTGGCACCTGGCGGCGGATTCGGGATGGGGGGATGGGGTGGGTGGCCCACGTTGTCGCTTGCCACGTGGGAGGTTTTATTTCACCGTTGAGCATGAGTTTACAGGAAACACCAGCAATTGGCATCATCGGCGGTAGCGGACTTTACGATTTGGAAGGCTTGACCGAGCGTCAGGAAATCGAAGTGGAAACCCCGTTCGGATTACCGTCGGATAAAATCGTCACCGGCCTGCTGGGCGGACGGAAGATTTGTTTCCTGCCGCGGCATGGCAAAGGCCACCGCATCCTGCCGCACGAACTCAACCATCAGGCTAACATCTACGCACTGAAATCGCTCGGGGTGCGATTCATCATTTGTGTGACGGCGGTGGGCAGCTTGAAGGAAGAATATGCTCCGCGGGACATCGTGTTGATTGATCAATTCTTCGATCGCACCAGCCGTCGGGAGCATCACACCTTTTTCGGCCACGGACTGGTGGCCCATGTCGGCTTCAGCGATCCGATTAGCCTGGGACTGCAGGACATTCTTCATGACGTCTGCGTGGCCCAGGGCCGCAAGGTGCATCGCAATGGAACTTATGTGAATATGGACGGCCCGGCCTTCTCAACGCGCGCCGAGTCTAACGCGAATCGGCAGATGGGCTTTGATGTCATTGGGATGACGAATTTACCAGAAGCGAAGCTGGCTCGGGAGGCGGAAATCGCCCTCGCCACGGTGGCGATGATTACAGATTACGATTGTTGGAAAGTGGAGGAAGAGCCCGTCAGCGCGCATCACGTCATCGGTCATCTCACCGCCAATGCGGCTGCAGCCAAAGCGATCATTGCGGCTGCCATTCCGCTCATCCCCAGCGTGGCCAACTGGCCGGAGCACAGCGCCCTGGACTCTGCGCTGGTCACGGACAAGAGTCATTGGCCGATTGATACGGTGCGCAAATTGGGCGCCATCGTGGGGCGCTTTCTCTAAATTTTCCGGCTCGCAAAACTCATGAATGAACTGCTCACCGCCGCTGCCATGCAGGCCGAAGAGCGGGCCGTATTTGCCACTGGGGTGAAGGAGGAAACGTTACTGGAAATGGCCGGCCACGCGCTGGCCCGCACCATCGCGCGATATTATCCTGAGGGCGGAACGTTGGTCGTTTTTGCCGGCAAGGGCCACAATGCGGCGGATGCCTTGGTGGCAGCTCGAGAATTGCGCAAGCTGGACCACTGGGAACTCGACGTGCGGCTGGTATTCGGTCCGCCGGAAATGAAGCCGCTCGCCCAGCAAAAATTGGCTGAGTTAGGTTGCGCAGCCCATCGCTCGTTAGGAGTTGCCAGCTATGGGGGGCGTGTGGTGATTCTGGATGGGCTGTTAGGCATCGGAGCCAGCGGTCCGCCGCAGGGCGATCTGGCCGACGCTTGCGCAGCCATCAATCGATGGCGCGATACTTGGCGCGTGCCAGTGGTGGCGGTGGATTTGCCCTCGGGCTTGGGACATCCCGGCTGCGTGGTGGCGGATCTCACGGTTACGTTCGGTTTCCCCAAGCTGGAACTGGTGGCTGATACCGCCACCGAATTCGTGGGCCAAATCGAAGTCTGCGAGTTGGAACATCTCGGCGGAGATCATCCTTCGGCAGGAGACTTCCTCGTCACCTCCGCTTGGGTCCGCGCTCACTTGCCTGCGCCCCGACGTTTCGCTACCCACAAAGGACAAGCCGGTCGGGTGGGCTTGGTGGCGGGGAGTCGGGGTTGTGTGGGGGCCACCAGATTGGCCGCCGCTGCGGCCGTGCGTGCTGGAGCGGGGTTGGTGACGTTGTTTGTGCCGGAAGAAATTTACGCCATAGCCGCCGCTGCCGTGATTCCCGAGGTCATGGTGCGGACGACCAAGGAATTGAGTGGATTCACCGCCGACGCCTGGGGGATCGGCCCGGGCTTGGGGCCGACGGTTTCCCGCAGCCTCCAGGCTTGGCTGGAAGCGCTCACCGCTCCTGCGGTGGTCGATGCCGATGCCCTCAACTGGATTTCCCAGACCGGCCTCTGCGGACTGGAATCGCTGGCAGGACCGCGTTTGCTGACCCCGCATCCAGGGGAAATGAAGCGGCTGCTGGCTCATTGGCGACCAGAGTTATCCGCCGCCACAAGAGCCGAGCAAGTCCGGGAATTCACCCGCATTTATCCAGTTAGTTTAGTGCTCAAAGGCGCCCGATCCATCACCGCCCAGGCGGGTCACCCGCTGGCTTATAATTCCAGCGGTGCCCCCACCATGGCCAGTGGCGGCATGGGGGACATCCTCACAGGCATCTGCACCGCCTTGTTGGCTCAAGGCCTGAATCCTTATGCCGCCGGGGCCGTGGGCTCATGGATCCTGGGGACTGCCGGTGCCCAGGCGGGAAAACACGGCTACGGGGCCACTTATGTCCTGGAGGAAATCGGGCGAAGCTTAAGCCGGGTCTGATTTCCATCGGACAAATCGCCCAGAAGATGATCAACGACCGCTACAACATTGTCTCCTTCCACAGAATTCAGCTTGGTGAGTAATGGGCTATTTCGAGCATCTACGCGCTGGCCCTATATTGCTTCGCTAGCGTTCTCTTCTTAGTCAAAATACCAACATCAATCAACGATTGCACTCGTTCCTCACCAGTCATATTTTTGACGCGGCGGATGGCCGCTGCAAATTGTTCGTCCGTGGGTCCCCTATGGGCAGGGCGCAACCAGATGCCAGAATGGGATTCTGGTTTAGTTTTAGAACCACGTTTAGCTGCTAAATTGGTTGCACTGAGTGAGTTTGCCATGATCTACTTCTCGCCTAGGTCTTCTGCTTGGTCAAGTCTTGAAGGATGAAAATATCCCACAATGGCCGATGGCCTACGAACTGCAATTTGGATGTGAGAGAGATCGAAAAAATGCGCCCCTGGATAGCTTGGTTCCCCCTCCAAGAATACCCCACGAATCGTATCGAATTTGGTGCCCATTTCGTGCTCAATCACGGGTATCGCCCAATTGAGAAAAGCACAATCTAGCCGATGGAAAAATTTCTCGTTCTTGGGTAGCTCCACGTTTGGGTTGCCGAAGGACTCCTTGAACACAGGGAAAAGCATTTTGAGATAACCGGTAAACCTAACATCCAGAAGATCGAAACAGTTTCCCATTTAAACAATGCACCCACCACGGAGGGTTTGCTCACATGACCGTGCTTGCGTTGAGCCATGAACTTGGCCCATTCCAGCGCCCTAGCTGGACCGTGTTCCCAGAAATAAATGCCTGTGCCTAGCCAATCGTAATCATTCAAGCTAGGCACTAATATATCTCCGTCGAACGCGGCCTTCGCCACCTTGTGGTCACAACCGTGGAAGGCAATAACGAGTCTTTGATAATCAGAAAATGTCATCATGTTGACTCCTCACTTCAGCAACTTTGCCAAGAACGGCCCCGTCCTGCTAGTCTTACTCGCGGCAATGACCTCTGGCGGGCCAACGGCTACCACGGTTCCGCCACCAGTGCCGGCTTCTGGGCCGATGTCGATTAAGTAATCCGCACTGGCGATGAGTTCCAAGTGGTGCTCGATGATGACGACGGTGTGACCTTCGGTTACGAGGCGTTGTAGCAGCGTCAGGAGTTTGGCCACATCCGTTGGATGCAGGCCGATGGTGGGTTCCTCGATGAGGTAGAGGTTGCTCTTGGGCGTTTGATTTTTGCGCAGGCGGGTCGTTTCCGCCCGGGATTCGCCTCGGCTGAGTTCAGCTACGAGCTTGATGCGCTGGGCTTCTCCGCCACTCAGCGTAGGGCTGGCTTGGCCGAGTTGCAGGTAGCCCAGGCCCGTTTCTTGGAGCAGGTGCAGCGTTCTGCGGAGCTTGGGGTGGCTGGCGAAGAACTCGGCGGCTTCGTCAATGCTGAGTTGGCAGACTTGCCCGATGTTCTTGCCGTTGTAGTCGATCTCTAAGGTGGCGCTGTTGAAGCGCATGCCCTGGCAATCATCGCAGAGCGTGTAACTGCTGGGCAGGAACATCATTTCGTGTTTGATGCGACCGCCGCCACCGCACGTTTCACAGCGACCGCCTTCCGTGTTGAAGGAGAATCTGCTGGGCGTGAATCCCCGCGCTCGCGCGGCCGGCGTGGCAGCGTAGAGCGCGCGGATGTCGTCGAAGATTTTCAGATAGGTGGCCGGCGTGCTGCGACTGGTCTTGCCGATGGGGCTTTGATCCACTTCGTAAACGGCCTCCAACCGCTCCACGCCTTGGATGGACGTGTATTGCGGAGCGGGTGGCTTCTTGGTGGTGCGATTCGGCTTCGTTAAATTTGCCGCCACCGCTGGCATCAGGCAACCGCGCATGAGGCTGCTCTTGCCGCTGCCGCTGATGCCAGTAATCACCGTTAGTCGAGCGATCGGAATCTCCACATTGACCCCTTTTAAATTATGCGCCTTGGCTCCTTTGAGCCGCAGCCAATCGTCTGTGGATTTAGCCGCAGGCAACTTCCGTCGCACATAGGTTTTTCCAAACAGCGCCTCTTGGGAAATGTGCGGGCCCGTCACAGAGTTAGGATTCTGCGTGACCTCCAGCGGCGTGCCGCTGGCCACGATGGTGCCACCGTTGCGGCCCGCGCCTGGGCCCATATCCAGAATGTGGTCCGCGTGGAGCATCGTTTCTTCGTCATGCTCCACCACCAGCAGGCTGTTTCCCTTGTCCCGCAAGGCCAGGAGCGTGTGCAGCAGCTTCTCATTGTCCCGCGGATGCAGGCCGATCGTGGGTTCATCCAACACGTAGAGCACGCCGGATAAATTTGATCCTAACTGCGCAGCCAGGCGAATGCGCTGGCTTTCTCCGCCGCTTAAGGTCGTGGCTCCGCGGTGTAGATTCAAATAACCCAGCCCGACTTCTTCCAGGAACTTCAGCCGCTGATCGATCTCCACGCGGATGTCCTGCGCGATAAGTTCTTGCGAGCCAGTAAATTTTAGTTCACTCACGGCCTCGCGCGCTTCGCCCACGCTAAGCCCATTGATGTCACCAATCGTTTTCCCCAAGACTTGCACATGACTAGCCTCAGCATTTAAACGATGCCCATGGCAGGACGGACACTCTTTCAGCTCTTCGTCCCCGGCATTCTCTAGGCGCTGATCCTCATTAAGCTCCGCTTCCATCACGCTGTTAAATCGGGACGTATCCAGCGGCTTGTTTACGGTTGCGCCCACGCGTCCGTGCCCCCGACACGTGAGACACCAACCATGCGGACTGTTGAAGGAAAACAAGCGAGGGTCCAGCACGTCGAAACTGCGCGCACAGCCAGGGCAGGTGCGTTGAGTGCTGAAGACCTCCGGTAAATTATTGGCGTGCACAATGCGCAACACGCCCCGTCCCAAGTCCAAGGCTCGCGCGACGAGTTGCTCGATTTCGCGCGGCTTGGTGTTGGCATCAATTTTACCCACCACGAGATCGATATGGTGTTCTTTGAACCGCTGCAGCCGCGTGAATTTTTCCACCGCCACCACTTTGCCATCAATATAAAGTTCCGGGCAATTCTGCCGGGCCGCCATCGCAGCGATCTTATCATGGAAGCCCTTCCGGCCCCGGATGACTGGCGCCATGACGCGAATAGTTTTCCCCGCAGCCCCCGTAGAGGGCGACGTGAGGAGACCAGCATCCTGCTTAGCGGTCCCCTTTCGTGGTGCTGGTCTCGTTACCTCGCCCTCTACTTGCTGAGCCCGCTCACCAATGCTCCGCGCAATGCTGCTGGCGCTCTGTTCCTTCACGGGCACGTGGCAACTTGGGCAATACTGCGTGCCCACTTTGCTGAACAACAGCCGTAGGAAATGATACACCTCCGTGACCGTAGCCACGGTGGACTTCACACCACCGCGCGTAATCCGTTGCTCAATGGCCACCGTCGGTGGCAGTCCGGAAATGTGATCCACATCCGGGCGCTCCATTTGCTCCACAAACTGCCTGGCATACGTGCTCATGCTGTCGAGGAACCGTCGCTGGCCTTCGGCAAATACGAGATCGAACGCCAGCGTGCTTTTGCCAGAGCCACTCAGACCCGTGATCACTACGAACTCATCACGTGGGATGGTGACGTCGATGTTCTTTAAATTATGTTCCCGCGCGCCATGAATTTGAATGGTGTTGGCATGTGGTGGGGGCATCTTGCCCCCAAGCCCCTCGGCGGGATCGGCTAGGGGGCAGAATGCCCCCGCCACGTCTAGATATCGCCCGGTGTGGCTGGCCTTACACTCCAGAACCGTTTCCGGCGTGCCGGCTACCACCAGCCTCCCACCGTCTGCTCCGGCCTCGGGACCCAGATCGATTACCCAGTCCGCCGCGCGAATCACATCCAAATTATGCTCCACGATGAGCAGGCTATTGCCTTGATCCACCAATTCCTGGAAGACTTCCAGCAGAAGGGAAACATCATCGAAATGCAAGCCAGTCGTTGGCTCATCGAAGATCAGCAGTGACTTCTTACGACCGCCACCACGTTCATTTTCCAACATGTGACCGACCAGCTTCAAACGCTGACTTTCCCCGCCGCTCAAGGTATTCAGCGGTTGGCCGAGCTTCAAATACCCCAGTCCTACACTGCCTAACCGACGCAGAAGATCCGCCGCTTTGGCAAACTTCGTTTCCTCTTCGCGCGTCATGAAGAAGGCCACCGCCTCTGTAATAGTGAGATCTAACACGTCAGCGATATTCAACCCATCGCAACGAATCCGCAGTGCTTCGGGCTTGAAACGACGACCATCACACTCGGGACATTGCACGTAGAGATCGCTGAGAAATTGCATTTCCACTTTTTCGAATCCCGTGCCCGCACACCGACTGCAGCGGCCTGCTCCGGCATTGAAACTAAAGTAACCCGGCCCCAGTTCTTCTGCTTCGGCCTCGGGCGTCTCCGCAAAGATTTGCCGAATCCATTCAAACGCGCCAATGTAAACCGCAGGTGTGCTCCGGGGAGTGCGGGCCAATGGATTCTGATCCACCAACACCAATTGATCAATCCAATCCGCGCCTTGAATTTCCTTGCAGAAACCGGGCTCATTCTCGCTCGTGAGTCCTTTCAGGCGCAGTAAATTTTCGTAAAGCACCTCATGCACTAACGTGCTCTTTCCACTACCGGAAACACCCGTCACACAGACCAGCAGGCCCAGCGGAATGGTAATGTCCAACTTCTGAAGATTGTTCGCAGTGGCGCGAATGATCTTCAGCACTTGCTTCGGCTTCACGGGCCGACGTTCCGCTGGGATGGGAACCCATTTGCTGCCACGCAGATAGTCCGCAGTCAGGGAACTGCCGGGCAGTTTCGGCAGCTTGTGCGGCGGACCGCTGAAGACCAGTTGGCCACCTTCTTCACCCCGCCCGGGACCGATGTCGATGAGGTTATCCGCTGCGCGAATGATGGACTCTTCGTGCTCTACGACTAGCAAGGTATTCCCCTTGGCCGTGAGTTGTCGCATCACCTCGATGAGCTTTCCCGTATCGCGCGGATGCAAGCCTACGCTTGGTTCGTCGAGCACGAAGAGGGTATTTACCAACGAGGCACCGAGACAGGTCGTGAGGTTCACGCGCTCCGTTTCTCCGCCGGAAAGCGTGCGCGTGGCGCGGTCCAAATTTAGGTATCCCAACCCGACCTGCTCCAAGAAATTCAATCGACTGACAATTTCCTTTTGCAGCAACCCGACCGTGTCATCCTGCGGCGGCAAGGGGAGTTTGGCGATCTTCGCACCGAGGGTTGAGACCGGAATATCCATCCATTGCGGCAACGTTTCCCCTCCAACCCGAAACTGCATCGCTTCTGGTTTCAGCCGTCCGCCGTTGCATTTACGGCACGTGGTGTAGCTGCGGAAGCGACTCAGGAAGACGCGATAGTGCATCTTATAGGCCTGCGTGCCCACCCAATCGAAGAAACCACTAACACCATACCAAGCCCCCGCCTGCTGCGCGCCTTCGGGATCGTTTTTATATTTGGGATCGCCTTCGGTGATGAACTTCTGATCCTCGGGATCCAGTTCATCGAATGGGGTAGTTAGGGGAACGCCTTCCTGCTTGCAGCAGCGTTCCAGATCCTTCTGGGACTCGTAAAAGACGGTGCCGGAGAACGCCTTCACAAGCCCTTGCTTCACGCTGACGGATTTGTCCGGCATGGCGCGATTCAGATCAATGCCGATGGTGCGTCCGAAACCCCGACACTCGGGACAAGCGCCTAACGGACTGTTGAAGGAAAAGAGATTTGGCGTAGGTTCGCGCAGGGTGACATCGCACTCGGCACAATGCCAGCCGGTGCTGAATGATTGGGCTTCGCCAGCTTCAGTATCCACCAGAGTGAGCTTGCCTTTCCCAAGGCGCAGAGCGGTTTCCAGCGCTTCGCTGAGTCGGGCGGTGGGACCGGAAATTTTGAGTCGGTCCTGAATGACAGGAACGATGGCGGGCAGCGTTTTGCGCTTATAGGCGGCAGGTTCATCGGTGCGATACGTTTCCCCGAAGAGCCACACCCGCAGGTAGCCCTGACTGGCTAGGAAATCGAAGAACTCGGAAACTACCGTGCCCGCAGGACAAGGAACCGGGATGGTCACTAGCAGAGTCTTACCGGCAAATTTCTCCTTGGCCGTGGCGGCAATGCTGGATGGGGTATCGGGCTTTACTTCGCGCTGGCAACTGGGGCAGATACCCACGGCCAGACGTGGAAAGAGCAGCTTCAGGTAATCATTGATCTCCGTCATCGTGCCCACAGTGGACCTCGTGGTGCGGACGCTATTCTGCTGCTCGATGCAAATGGCGGGGGGGATGCCGGTAATGCTTTCCACCTGCGGCTTGTCCATGCGATCAAAGAACTGCCGGGTGTAAGGGGAAAATGTTTCCACATACCGCCGCTGGCCTTCGGCATAAATGGTCTGCACTGCCAGGCTGGACTTTCCACTGCCACTGGGGCCGGTGATGACGTTCAGTTTCCCCAACGGAATATCCACATCCACGCTGCGCAGGTTGTTCTGCCGCGCGCCACGCACCTGGATCATGTCCGGGCGGGACGTGGCGCGGGCCTCAGATGTGGCGGGGGCATTATGCCCCCCAGCCTTGGAGTGTGGTGGTTCGGAGCGCGCTTGCGGCTGGGCTGCTGGGCCCGCTGAGGCGGTGCGGGTCGGCTGCGGGTAGGGGCTGGGGGGCAGAATGCCCCCGCCAC
>JANOAV010000086.1:0-124241 GCA_031411295.1 Verrucomicrobiales bacterium
GGACAGCAGATTGAGGATCAGCCTAATCTGCTGTCCTCCCTGAATCTGCTGGAAGATCAAACGTTCAGAAATTACAGTGGAAATCTCCATTAAAAGCGCCTATTCTCCCTAAATGGCCCCCCTCACTCTTACCTTACCTGCTGAATCTTTGGTTGGCGTGCGGATTCCCCCGAGGGATCTGCATAATGAATTGCGCCGCCGCCTAGCTGCTGCGCTATACGCAGACGGCATTCTGTCTGGAGCGTCGGCCTGCCGCATGGCATCCATGGGGAAAGCCGAGTTTCAATATATGTTGGGTGAACGAGGAATTGCTCAGCCCCTAGATGAGGCTGATTATGAGCAGGATCTGGCCAACTTCGCTGCGTGGAAGGCACCATGATTATCTCCAATACCACGCCACTCATTAATTTCTCGGAAATTGGCCGGATGGATTTGTTGGCTTCCTTGTTCGGCACGCTGATCATTCCACCTGCTGTGGAGGCCGAGCTAATGGCCAAGGCTGCGCTCTTTCCGCAGGCCGCAGCGGTGCCATCGTCTCCCATGGTTTCCCGGATGTCTCCCGCTGACAAATTGCTGGTCACAGAGTTATCTAACCGAGTGCATCTGGGCGAGGCAGAATGCTTGACGCTGGCCATGGAGCATCCCGGATCGCTACTGCTGCTAGATGACTTGGCCGCCCGTGAACTAGCCGCGTCTAATGGCCTGCTGCACGTAGGCTCTCTGGGATGCCTAGCCGAGGCGAAACGACGTGGCCTGATCTCTCAGATCAAGCCCTTGCTGCAAGACTTGCGTCACAAAGCACGTTTTTGGATAACAGAACGATTGGAGGCGAAAATCCTGCGAGATGCTGGAGAGGTTTAATTTATATCTCTTGTCAGCCCACCAAAGTCATCGCCAGCAGATTCAGGGAGGACAGCAGATTGAGGATCAGCCTAATCTGCTGTCCTCCCTGAATCTGCTGAAAGATCAAGCACCTTCGCATTCGCTTTTCCATTTCATGCACAAGCCTGCTGGAAATTCCGCTGTGGCGGGCGTGGTGTCGTAGCTGAGGTGAACGAAGCCTTTGCCGTCGTTGCGGTTCACTTCCGGGCGCAGGACGTCGAGTTCCTATCATGATGCCGGGGCTTTCAAAGCCCCGCACCTTGGGGGTCGAATCGTCTATTTCTGCTATTTTCTCACATACGGCGTGACGCGTGGCGGGACTTGCTTTATTTCAGCTAGCGCAGGAGCATCTTGCCACGATCCTGAAAAATCCTCCCATGTTCAAACCCGCCGCTCTCACCCTTTTCCTCGGTTGCCTCCCGCTCACGGCGGTGCGGGCGGTTCCGGTGATTTCTGAGTTCATGGCTGACAATGCCTCCGGCCTTACGGATGGGGCTGGTCGGCACTCTGATTGGATTGAGATTCAGAATCCGAACGGAGCGACGGTAAATCTGGCAGGCTGGCATTTGACTGATGATGCGGCATTGCCCACGAAATGGACGTTTCCAGCCGTTTCGTTGCCACCAGGCCAGCGCCTTTTGGTATTCGCCTCGGGTGATGGTGCGCCAGACGCGGGAGGCTCGTTTCACACGAATTTTTCGCTCGCCAAGTCTGGTGAGTATCTGGCGCTGGTGGCACCGGATGGCCTGACGACTACCTCTGCGTTCGCCCCGGCTTATCCGCCGCAATATGAGGATGTTAGCTATGGATTGACGCGCGCCCGCACCACGCTGCTGGCCCCGGGAGCGGTTGGAAAGGCGACCGTAGCCGCATCCGGCATCGACAACTGGACGGATAATGGCTACACAGATGCCGCTTGGACTAACGTGATCAACGGCATTGGCTATAACTTTAATGAAACGGCTATCATTCCCGCAGTGAATCCTCCTTGTGCCGCCTATGCGGTCCCCGCAGGCACCGTGGGAAATCAAAATTATGGCGGTCCGCTGGGCATGGATTTTTCGGCGGAAAAAACGCTCACGGTGACTGCGCTGGGGGCGTTTGATTCCGGTAGCGACGGCTTCCAGTCGGTCATCCGGGTGCAGTTGTGGAGCCGAAACGAAAACAACACGCCTGACAACTTTGCAGACGACACTGGCCAGGCGATCTTGGCGGAAGTGGAGTTCTCTGCCGCCAATCCTGGAGCGGCCGATGGTGGCAGCCGCTTCATTACCCTGCCCGCTCCGCTGACTTTGCCAGTGGGAAATTATTCCATCGTGGCCTGGGGCTATAGTAGTCAGGAGCCCAATGGCAATGCAGGGGGCGGGGCTGCCGCGTGGACCACTTGCGATGCGGACGGGTCCATTGTTTTCGATGGCGGGGGTCGATATGGAGCAACGGGCGGGAGCTTTCCTAACGGCATTGATGGCGGTCCTCCCAACCGTTACGCTGCGGGCACTTTTAAATATTCCGCAGGCCCACCCGATCTCCGCCGCACGGCCTATCGGGTGGCTTCCGGGCAAGCGGGAAATCAAGCTTACGGCGGGCCGCTGGGAATGGATTTCGTGGTCGCAAAATCCATCAAAGTTGCCTCGCTTGGGGTGCTTGATGATTTGTCCAACGGCATCGCAGCGGGCATGACACTAACCGCTCAATTGTGGCGACGCAATGATGCTGGAACACCAGGAACACCAGCGGATGACACTGGCCTAACCATCGTCGCCACGCAGACTTTCACCACCGCCGCACCTGGCACTCTGGAGGGCGGCAGTCGATTCAAAACGCTAAGCACGCCACTGGAACTTTCCCCCGGTGCCTATACCATGGTGGCCTACGGTTATGGTGCAACCGAACGCAATGGCAACGCCACGGCTGCCCCGTGGTCCATGGATAGAGGCGGCCAGGGATCGATCCAATTTGTGGGCAGCTCCCGCTATGGATTTACTGCCGGAGCATTTCCACATGTGGCCGACAGCTCGCCCGCTAACCGCTATGCTGCGGGCACATTTCAGTATTTTGAAAATGGTGATCCGATGGTTAACACGGATGTGGCGGCTCAGATGCGAAATATTGCCAGCGGCATGTATCTGCGCCTGCCGTTTTCGGTGCCGGATCCATCTATCTATGGCAGTCTGGAGCTGGAAATGGCCACCGATGACGGCTATGCGGCTTGGGTGAATGGAACTGCCGCAGCCTCGCGAAATGCACCTTCCCCACTGCTCTGGAATTCCACGGCCACGCAGTCGGGAGCCCTGCTGCAAAGCCTGCCCCTGCCATCCGGGATGCTGGTGCCCGGCGGAAATATTCTGGCGATGCATGGGCTCAATGTTTCTGCTAGTGACAATGATTTCCTGCTGCGGGTCCGGCTCACTGGAATCTCCGCTGCGGCTACCGCACAATATTTTCCAAGCCCCACTCCAGGCAGTGCGGAAGGCACGGGCGTGAGCGGCTTGCTCGAGCCAGTTTCCTTTGATGTGAACCATGGTTACTTTGACGAGCCCTTCACCGTCACGCTTTCCACGACATCGGTTGGCGCTGACATTCGTTATACCACAGATGGCTCGGCTCCGGTGGAAACGAGTCCGCTCTATACGGGCCCGTTGTTAGTTTCCACCACCACCGTGCTCAGAGCCGCCAGTTTCCGGACGGGGTTTGCCGCATCGGATTCCAATACCCGCAGCTACCTGTTTTTGGATAGCGTCGTCGCCCAGAATAACACGCCCGCAGGCTACCCGACTTCGTGGAATGCCATTGCGGCGGACTACGCCATGGAGGACAACGCCACGGATCTGGCAACTCTGCTAGGTGAAGCCGCAGGAACGCCACTACCCACGCTGCGCCAGAAAGTGAAGCAGGCGTTGCTCGCGCTCCCGGCTATTTCGATTGTGACGGATAAGAGTCATCTGTTTGATTCCGGCACCGGCATTTACCCCAATCCATCGGGCCGGGGAGATCTGTGGGAAAAGCCGTGCAGCGCAGAGTTGATCCCTCAGCCGGGCAATCCCGAGGCGGGCTTTCAAATCAACGGAGGCATCCAGGTGATGGGACTAACATCACGAAATTTGAACGTCAATGCGCGGTTGCCGCTGCGGGTGATCTTCAGCCGCCGGTATGGTCCGGCCTCGTTGGAGTATCCACTTTATCCTGGAAATCCCGTCACGCGCTATGATTCCATTGCCTTGCGCAACAACACCCGGGACAACTGGGGCTATGCTCCTAACGGTGCCATCTATATTCGCGATCAATGGTGCAAGGAGGCGCTGGCAGCCATGAATAAGCCATCCAGCAGCGGACGTTATGTGCATCTTTTCCTCAACGGAATTTACTGGGGCATCTACAATCCCACGGAACGGCCGGATGGAGATTTCTGTCAGGAACATTTTGGCGGCCAAGCCGATGAATGGGATAGCGTGACGCTCTGTTGCCCCAATCGCGCCAAGTCCGGCACGCTGACGAAATGGCAGGAACTCATGGCGCGGTGCACGCAGGGATTCGAGACCGATGCGAAATATGAATTTGTGCAGGGGAATTTCCCCAACGGTCAGCGCAATCCCGCCACGGAGATCCTGCTGGATGTCGATAGCTTGATCCATTTTGCTCTGAGCGGCTACTACCATGCCTCGGGCGACTGGCCGGGAAATTTCTATACCGTGCGACGTCAGGGGCCGGAGAGCCGCGGGTTTCAGTTCATCACGTGGGACAGCGACCTTGGGTTCAGCGGAAATAACGTCAACGCTGACAAGACGCAGAACGATAATGGATCGTGGTGGTCGAACTCGCCCGGACAGATCGATCTGGCGCTGCGGGCGCATCCGGAATATCGCCTGCGCTTTGCGGATGTGGCGCACCGGCATTTGTTCAATGGAGGCTCACTTACGCCAGCTGTTAGTGCCGCAAGATTTCTTGATATCGCCACGCGAATCGAACCTGCGTTGGGAGCAGAAGGAGCCCGCTGGGGGGATGCGAAGGGGTTGGCCACGCTGGCAAACTGGCGGCAACAGCGCGATTTCTTTACCACGAGTTATTTCCCGAACCGGACCACGGTCGTCATTAATCAACTGAAGGCCCGTGGGCTCTATCCGAATGTGGCGGCTCCTAGCTATAACCAAAACGGAGGTCAGGCCAATGCAGGATTTTCCCTAACCATGACCGGCACGGGCACGGTTTATTACACGCTGGATGGCACGGATCCCCGGCTGCGTGGAGGAGCGGTGGCTGGCGGAGCGCAGAGTTACACGACGGCCGTGCCGCTGACTGCCAGCACGGTGGTGAAAAGTAGATCACTTAGTGGCAGCGTATGGTCAGCCTTGGCGGAGGCGGCATTTCAAATCAGCCCTCCTGCAAGTGCGGCCAATTTGGTGATCAGCGAAATTCACTACAATCCCGCTGGCCCTGACGACACCGAGTTCATCGAACTGCTGAACGTTAGCAGCAGCACGATTGATCTCAGCGGTGTGAGATTCAGCGGCGGCGTGATCTTCACTTTTCCCACTGGCACGACGCTGGCGGCCGGAGCCCGCACGTTGGTGGTCAAGAACGTCAATGCCATGGCCCTCACCTACGGTCCCGGACTGGTCATGGCGGGAGAGTTTCAGGAAACGACATCGCTCGATAACTCGGGCGAGGAGCTAACTCTCTTCGCAGATGACAACAGTGTGATCGCCCAATTTCGCTATCATGATGACGCCCCCTGGCCCAACGAAGCGGATGGCGGCAGCTACACCCTAACGCTCGTGCATCCCGCCGCTGCCCCAGACTACGATTCACCGCTAACATGGCGAGCCAGCGGTCCCACCGGAGGCACTCCCGGTGGCACCGATGCCATTTCCTTTACGGGAAATCCTTCAGCAGACAACGACCACGACGGCATCTCCGCAGCTATGGAATTTGCCCTGGGAACGAGCGACGCTGATGGAACCGATGGTCCCCAAGCGATTTCTTTTGATCCCACTGACGGCTCCCTGCGGCTTCGTCGAAGGCTCACTGGAGAGGCTGTGATCGTATTGCAAACCAGCACGGATTTATCCTCCTGGCAATCTGCCCAAGCTCAGTGGAAATTGAAAGCTAGGATCCGGTTATCGGCAGATGCCGAGGAACTCAGATTTGAGCCCGATGCCCTAAATCCCCCACCCAGCCGCAGTTTCCTCAGAGCGGTCCTGCCATGAAGGTGTCACTTGGGAGAGGGCTGTTCTACCGTTTGCTCGAGCTAAGGCCACGGTGACCACGCTTTATTTTCATGATGGTGGCAACTATTGTCAAAAAAAATGGTATTAATTCCAAGACACTCCAGAACATAAAACTGGCATACAATCCAGGCCGACCATCCTCAACCTGCCATGTCCACCAGGTAAGCACACCGATCAGCGCTCCAATGATCATGTAGAAAACCGCCATGAATACGTGCCTTACAAGCCAATCATCGGTAGAAGGCACGGGCAAGTAAATGACCACTCCAAGCAATAACACAGGCATCACCCATGCCCAGCAACCAAAAATCCCAAACGCAGTCGCTGTGGCAGCGATCACGAGCGCAAAGCTAATCCCACCCAACCCTCCAATGCCGCGAAGCTTTTCTGGCTTCGAACGGACTACCTCTATCATATACTTTCCGAGCATAGCGGCGACAGAGACCCCCAGCAGGCTAATAAGACCTGGGGTTTTTCCACGATGAATAGCACCATCGCACAGCATGAATATTATTGTGCTGATACTTGGGGCCAAGGCCGTGGCTCCAAGCACGACAGGCCCCAAAAATTCTAAGAACAGAAACGCACATCCCACGAGACTCGCGATCAAACTCCAGTGCAAGGTTCCTTTCATCCAAGTGACCGGTTGAGCGACAATCAGCCCCAAGGCCGCCCCAATGAGGATTAGGGCGCACCCCCCTTTCACAACTTTAAAGCTGAAACCCTTACGGAAGATGGGGGCCAGACCGAGTAGAATCAAGAATCCAGAGACTGCAACAATCAAGGCTGGCGGGTGCCATGCGATAACCGTCAGGGTGACCACAATTGCTATAAGGATTGTGCTGCACTTCCTGCGGAGCGCAAAAGTGCCGCGAACTGGGGAGAGGAAAGAGAGCGCCCCAAAACCCATGCAAGCAACGAGGAAGGCAGCGCTGACAGGTTGTGCAGAGGGTGCCTGCCATATCTCGAGCAATAGTTGGAAACACAACAGGTAAAAGGCTACGCTCTGCATCACATAAAGCGCATATCTTGGCACGATTAGCCCAAACCGTGACAGATCGCGTCTGCCTGGCAGGATGCCAAGCTGAGCGACTTGATCCCACATCTGACGAGCCTCTTCCGGCGAGAGTTCCCCCGCTACTTCATCGGCAACACCCGCGCCCTGCTCGTGGGAACTGATCAACAGCATTAAGCCGGGCGCGAACGCTCTTTGATGACTGAGGTTCTCTCTAAACAAACTTGAAATCAGCCAAACTCGACTTTTTGGAGATTCAATCTGCGCCATAATTATAAGGCCAAGTATTACCTGGCCCCATGCAGGGCGGCTTGAGAAGTTATTCACGATCAACACCAAATCTTCTGATTTCACTTTCAGAAGTTTGGTAGTTAGCTCAAGCAAGGTGCCACTGTGTTCAAGTAACTTGAATTCGGGTCTGGTGCAGAGGGTCTCGACGATTTGTGCGATCCTTCCTTTCGGGGCGGACACCACTAATCTTGGAAGAACGATAGCTATAAATGCCTGCATGCCGTGGAAGGACATTTTTTGATTATTGAAGTCTTTCACCACTGACACCACATCGTCTTCCGAGAGGGAGCCGGATTCAAGAAGCTTATTAATCTTCTGCGCCGCACTGAACGCAATTTGAAGTCTGGTTGATTTGAGCAACTCCAGTGCAACAGCAAGATCGACATTCGACTTAAACTCTCCGACCAGTTGCGTGCATCTCCCTAGGCCAACGTAGTTTTCGGAGGCGACAAACGACTTAACAAACGTCGCCGCACGTTCACTTCCCTTGTTCACCACTTTCTCGGCCACAGCAAGAGCAAGGTCCTCATCGACTTCATGATCGGAAAAGACGGTGGCCACAGAGTCCTTCAAGCGGGCATAGGATTGATCGGTCAACTTGAGGAGCATGCGCAGGAAGGTCGCTTTCGCATAGGCGTTGCCCTTTGCCATGCACTGGAGCATCTCTACATAACCTTGCCTCTGCCTGGACTCACAGTCTGCAAAGAAGAACTCAAGTGCCCCGACCATGCTCTCAAAGCGTTCAACTTCTGGAAGGATTCGTTCAACGAACTCGTTGGGAGAGCTGCTCTTGGAGTCCCGCATGATCTCCCGGCACAGCATGTGCTCAAATAACGCATCATACTGATAGCCGACCAGGCTTTCGGTTTTCAGTTCAAGGATGATACCTTCGTCGAGAAGGTAGGCTCTGATTGCCTGAGCATCCTTATCTCCAGCAACCAACTTATCCAGTTCTTCGATCGTTGCTTTTGCGTATTGTCTGCTCCGCATTGAGCCGGTGAGGCCGCTTAGCAGGCGTTCGGTGACGGTTGGATCGAAGGAAGGATGAGCGTGATTAACGGCAGCAATCTTGAAATCCACGTATCGGGCAAAGACCTCATTCAGGGAAATAGAGTCTGCGTCCAGCAGCCCATTTTCGGCTAGTTCTGAGCAGAGTTGCAGGAGCAGTGGATGTTCCAGATACTTCAGAAGTTGTTTGTTTTGGACGGTGATCCCATAGTTCCCGATGGCCTGCTGAAGTTCATCTTTACTGAAGTCACCGATCAAAGCACTTGGGTGATGGGCTGTGGCCTGGACAGCAGCCTTGCGAATTTGCTCTTCACGTTTTGAGATTTCTTCATGAGTAACATGTGATGTTGTCGCTTGACGCTGTTTTAGGGCAATATCCCTGTGGCGCGTGATTTCTGTCTGGAGTCTTTCTTCGTATCTCGGATCATAAACATGGTTCCACCAAAAGTCCAAAGATTGTCCACGTGTATCAATGAAATAAGTCCAAAACACGTCGCGACACGACACCACAATTCGTATCGGCAGCTTGGATGCGAATTCCAACAACAATTCCAGTTCGGCCCGGCGTGATTTAATTGTAGTGAACTCGGTTTCGTTGATGGCGTCAATGAATACGACAAGCTCCTGCTTTGATCTGTGGAGCGCCTTCATGAGATTAGCCCAAGTCGGCGGATCCACTAGAGCCGTGCCTTCCCCACTGGCAAGCGCCGTGTTGATGGAATCCGAAATGGCTTCTTTCGAAAACTGCTCAATGCCACCACGAACAAACAGCGCAGGGCCGGATGTCGCATGTAGGGCAAGATGACTTAGCGTCGCCGTCTTGCCCGCACCGGCTTTTCCGATGGCCAGGAAGCAGCGGTATTTGAACTGGTTCATGAAGCCGGCGAAGGCCACTTGAATGGGTGTTCGATTGACGTAGCGGTCCTCATTGTATTTGCGCTCTGAATCGACCCGTTCCCTCGTCAAACCTGCAAGCCGTTCTTTGGCGTAGTGGATGATCCTTTCGTGTCGACTTG
Source organism: Verrucomicrobiales bacterium (assembly GCA_031411295.1). Taxonomy (GTDB): domain Bacteria; phylum Verrucomicrobiota; class Verrucomicrobiia; order Verrucomicrobiales; family V1-33; genus JAGNEJ01. The sequence continues at coordinate 9,438 of JANOAV010000086.1, forward strand.
ATGGCTTGGTGGGCACATGACTTGCGAACCAAGGCGCTTGCAGGACGGACTCTAGTGGCAGCGCATAGAGTGCCTCAAATGCAGGCACCTTCTCCATGCCATCCGCTGCACGTTGTAGAAGTTGGTGGGTCAGGACACCAACAATCTCTCCCCCGACGACTACAGGGCTGCCGGACGCGCCCCCGACTTTGTCGCGGGCTTCGGCACAATGAAGCTGCAGAACATGTTGGTCAAAAAAGAGCGCGTTTGCGTCCTTCACCTCGCCGGAGAAAACTATACCGTCCGTTAAAACCTGTTGCGGGTGCCCGAATGATTCCCATTTCGTCAAGCCCTGTGGTTCCTCGGCCCAAGGCAGCGGATCCACCTGTGCTTCCTTTTGCAATCTCACCAAGGCGATATCTATTTCCCAATCGATTGGCTCGATCACAACACCTATCTGATCTCGGTTCTGACTCCAGCAGCTGAAATGCAGATCCACTTGAGTCACGAATGATTCCTTGGTGCCTAGGCAGTGGGCGCAAGTTACGACAATGTTCTTGGATACCAAGAACGCTGTGCCCTGCCGAGGCGGGCCTGAGGCTGGAGGTTTCGTCGTAGTGCGGGCGACAGTTGCCTTGATTCCGTAATTCATGTCCAGCTATGTTCGAATATGGGAACTGCATCGCCAGCATCGTCAACTTCGCACAACGCAACACGGGTTGCAACCTCTCCCTGGACCTCCACATGAGCAAACAGCGTCCGCAGTTCCACCCAGCGTTCAAGACGGTTTTGGGCAAGATCCTCCACGAAATCATGAAGCTCCTCTTCTGCGCCTACTAGCTTATCAGGGCTATAGAATTTTGGACTTAAGCGAATGGTCCGGCACCATGAGCCAGTATTGAGATAGACGGCTCCATCCTTTAGCTGAAGCGCCTTCGGAATATGCGTGTGCCCAAAGATTATGACTTTGAACCCTCCTTGGGATGCAAGGCGCTCTGCAGCAGTGTGATAAGGAGGGTCTTTGGAGGAGAGTTCAAAAGTGGTTTCAATGGCTTTGCGATGTGCCTCGAATGCTCGGGCGAGCAAGAGATAGCGTCCTCTAGAGTCAGCCTGCCCCATTCGCCACAGGCTGAGACTTGAAGACAACCAAGCGGTTGCACCGCTACTGATAGTCATCTGGTCTTTAGGCACCCGCACATTTTGCATTCCATCGCTCAGACCTTGAATCAACTTCGCTGATTCATCGAGCATGAGCTGGCATCTTTGAAGAGTCTCCGATGCGTCCTTTGGAACGATTGAACCAAAGTCATCTACTCTTGGTGGCAGCGGAGACATTTCCACTTGGTTGTGCGAGCGTTCATCAGTCGTGGCAATGTAGGTTTCCTCCTTTTTTACCCGTCCTGGTTCTCCCTCTGCTGCGCGTTTCATTAGCCACAAGGGGACCAGCTTTTTGAGATGCCAGAGAAGCTCTGGCTCCAAGGCACACAGAATGGGGATGAGAGTTTCATTCTCTGGCTTTAGCAGGTCGATAAAGCGATAGCGAGACTTAATCGGGTTCATTACCTCAGCGACCAGCTTCGATCCTGCGGGAGCGGAGAATTTACAACGTGGCTCATTTCGGGATGTTGCTGAACGTAGGGCGCGCAGTGCTCCCATCGATACAACATTCCAACCATCGTAACGATTGCCATGCTCGATTAGCACATCACCATAGACGTGGGCTTCCCCATCGAGTAGAAACTCGATGCGTGCAGGTTTGTCATGCGTGAGCAAGCGCAAGAAACTGCGCCTCACATGCGGGAGGGACAGTTCGAGATCGTGATTACCTAGCAGGATCGTTAGCTTGTGACCCAGTGAAAGGAATTGCTGAATGGCCGGGAAAAACTGCTCGCCTACAGGTGCATCAGCATCCGTTGATTTGATGATTGTATCGAACTTCGTCAGGGCTTCGGCTTCAGAGTCGCAAAAATCACGAAAGGGTTCTTCTGTCAGAAAATCAATCCAGTCGCCATTGATGACCAGCTCGATGGAGTCCGCAGAGTGGGTGCCTAGTTCTTGTCTCGTGATCTTGTGAATCAAACGAGCCAGTCTTCGTCGCGAGTCGGGCGGGCAAATCTGAAAGCCAGAGACGTCTGCACTAGGAGGCTTGCCCCCAAAATGAAGATCTGATATCACGAAAAGATGGTGCATGGTTTCTCGATGTTAAATCAGCTTTTAGTGCTCCGTGGTTATTTCGTTGGGATTTTCGATGGGGACAGTGGAGTGGTTAGAGCGTTTGGATGCAGGACATCGAGTTTTACCTTCAGGTGCTGGAATAGAATGAGGACTGCGTAGTGACAGCCGTGAGGTTGGAGTTTGTAACAGGGGGGCGTGGACAGCATTTAAACCAAAGAAAAGTGACCTCGCAAGTTCATATTAACGTCCTCGCGTTGTTTCCCCCGCATCTTGTGCATGGGGCTTTCAAAGCCCCGCCCCTTGGGAGAAAGCGCGTGGAGACATCCGCTATAAGGTTTTACCTGATGTGTGCTTGTCGATGTTGTAATTCACAGGAAAAGGGCTATAGGACTGTGTTTAGTAGGATAGGCGGCCTGCACGCGACTCCTCTCTCAACCGGCCCCTGTATAGTATCCAAAATTTCCCACGACTATGAACCAACGTCACCTCCTTGCCCTGAGTTTCGCCAGCCTTGCTGCTTTTGCCGTCTCGGCACGTGGGGCTACCTTGTTTTGGGATGGCAACGCCAACACCATTAACGCGGCCAGTGATAACACGTCCATCAGTGACATGAATTGGCTGAACGGAGGGAATTGGGACACGGGTGGTGCCTCCGCTCCGCTGACGGGTTGGACTGCGGGAAATATTGCAATTTTCGGCGGGACGTTCACGGGGACGCAGAAGGTGACGCTGGGCAGTGGGATCACGCTTGGTGGTTTGGTCATTGGTGGAGTGGGGTCGGCTTATACCATTTCGCTTACAGGGACGGGGTTCAATCAGTTGGGCAATCCCTCAGGCGCGATCACCATCAATACCGGTTCCACGCTGTCTGCGGATGCGGCTAGTAACAACGCTCATAACATTGCGGGTGGAGCGGGGCTGACATTAAATGGAGGCACGCTGACCTCGATCAACGGCCCGGCGGGTCCGGCCAATGATGGCGGTTATGGGAACTGGCTTTTGCGTGGTCCGGTAACGGTGGGTGGCGCGTCTGCTTCGACCATTAGTTCCTCCACGCTGTATCTGGGCGATGGTGGTGGTTCCTTTACCGTGGCGGATGCCACGGGTTCGGCGGCTACGGATTTGCTCGTTTCTGCAAAGATCATCGTCGGGTCCTCCGCCCTGACAAAGAGCGGTGTCGGGACGATGGAGTTGACTGCGGTGAATACATTTACCAATCCCGTGACGCTAAATGGCGGTTTGTTGAAGTTGGCCTCCACTGGCAGTCTCGCAACCACGGCCGTCGCTGCGAACAGCGGTGGGCGGTTCCGCATGGTGGATGCCGCAGCAGTGACCGGCACCCTAACAGCGAATGCGGGCGGAAGCATTGAGGTGGAAAATTCAGCCGCTCAGACGTGGACGAAGGCGATTTCTGGGGCGGGAACGTTTGTCAAGGGAGGAGCCGGCACCCTAACCGTGGGGAGTGGCGTTCTGGCAGTATCGGGCGGAATGACGGTGGAAGCCGGGGTGCTCGACATTTCCAGATCCGGTGGGTCGCAATTTCCCATGCCACTCAACGTGCTGGCGGGTGCTACGTTCAAGTTCACCAGCAATTCCTATAACAACTTCATCATTCCCGGCGGCCCGACCACCCCCGCCACCCCTGGCATCACGGTGGAAAATGGTGCCACGCTGGAATCTGCCGGGACGGCACAAAACGCAAATAACATTTCCGGGTTCACGCTGAAAGGCGGCAGTGTCATCAATACAGGCACGCCGGACCCGACTTATGCGACATTTATCACCCGCTATATCACCGTGCTGGATAATCCTTCGACGATCAATGTGCCGAAGCTCGGATTCAACAGCACTGCGCTCCCGTTGGATGTGGCGGACACGCCAGGCGCGATCGATCTCGACGTCGTGGGCCCTGCGGTGATCGGTGATGGCGGTGGCGGAGTGGGTGGCTTTGTGAAAACGGGGGCCGGTAAAGTGCGTTTCCAAAGCACGGTCACAATGAATAATCCAATCGCCATCAATGCCGGCACGGTGGCTTTTGGCGGCCTCACGACCACGACCGGAGCCGCGCTCAGCATCTCGAATGCCACGATGGAAAATACTGCGCAAGTCAATGCGGGGACGATCACATTTACCAACGCCACGGGCACCATTGGCGGACATCTGGTTGGAGCGGGGAAAATCAGCATCCTCGGCGGCAGTAATGTCACAGCGACAAACTTCGGGCTTTATACCACTACTGGCGGCTATGAAGTGACGGGATCTACGCTCATTTTAAATAACACGACAGCTGGGGCCAAGCTGAGTGGCGGGCAGATCATGACCATCGGCAATGGCGGAGTGGTGCGGACGCAGGGGAATCAATACAACACGATTCAGGGGCAGAACTGGGTGATCGAAAACGGCGGTTTGCTGAGCTTCGAGAATACGGCCCTTAACGCAAACAATGCTGGCAGCGTGACGCTGAAAGGCGGAACGGTCGCACAGGGCGGAACTCCCGACGTGGGCTACGCGCACCTCATCGTTAGCGGCGGGATCGTCGTGCAGGATAATCTTTCGACTTGGAGCGCGGACCTCGGCGTGTTCGGCAATCAGATTGTGAATGTTGGCGAGACGGGCGCGGATGTAGATTTCAATGTGACGGGGCGACTGCGCGGAAACGGTCCGGGCGTCCACGGGTTTACCAAGACGGGTGTTGGCAAAATGCGGGTGAGTGGGTTGGGAGCAGACTATGGCGGTCTGCTCGTGGTTAGCGCTGGGGTGGTCGAGGCCTACAAGACGGTGGATTCCGGGCTGAGCCCACTCTCGACCCAGCCAGTGACAATTCAGAACGGTGGCACGCTCTCGTTGCTGACAATGGGTGTTTATAACGCGCTGGGCCACACCGGAAACTATCCGACGACCATCAACATTGAGGCGGGGGGCACGCTCCTCGCATCCAGTGCTACGAAAAACGCGCATAACGTCGGCAGCCTAGCGCTCAGTGGCGGCACCGTCAGTGCGCTGAATGCCAACCATGACACGTATAGCAATTTCATCATCAACGGGCAGATCTCGCACACCGGGAACACGGCTTCGGAGATTAATGCACCAGCGATTTCCTTCCGCTCCCCCGGTGGCACGGTTGATGTAGCTGATGGCACCGCAGAAAACGACCTCACGATTTCATCAGAAATCATGAATCACGCTGGGGTGTCCGTGCTAACCAAGACCGGCAACGGCAAACTGCGCCTTACGGGTGCCAACACCTACAGTGGAGCTACGACCATTAGCGCAGGCACCCTGGAAGCCGCTGGGGCGGACACGCTCGCAAACACCAGCAGCGTGAGCATCACCGGGGGAACTCTGTTGCTCAGCGGATCAGGCAATCGCATCAACAACAGCGCTGGGATTACGCTCGCAACCGACAGCAACAGCGTGCCCGCGCTCACGCTGAGCGGAACCGTCACGGAAAGCCTCGGCACCCTAACAGTCAATAGCGCAGGCACCAGCGTAGTGGATTTAAGCGCAGGTTCTGCCGCCGTGACTTTTGCCGACAGCCAACTGACCTCCCCGTGGGTCGGTTTGCTGTCGATCTGGAACTGGAGCGGCAACCTAGGCGGAGGCGGCACTGACCAATTAAATTTCACAACCGCCACTGGCCTAACTTCCACGCAAATTGCGTCCATTTCCTTCGTCGATCCTGCTGGCCTGCCCGCGGGGACCTATGGTGCCCAATTGCTCGGCAGCGGTGAATTGGTGCCAGTGCCGGAACCCGCCGCGCTGGCTGCTGGCGTGATCCTGCTGGGTTACGCAGGCTTCCGCCGCCGTCGCGCTGCCGTGCAGTAACTCAGGTATTTCTAGATGGAAATCGGCAGCGTTGCTCCGAGCAGAGGCCGATTTGAACCCGAAATTCCCCATCAAAGCCCACTAGGGTGCCGTTTTCTTTGACCGGAAGTGCTGCGAATCCCGAAAAGCAGGTGGAATGGACGGAAATCTGCTTGCTCTGGGCGGATCGGGCTATAATGAAAAAAAGTGGTCGCACGGGCGAAAAATTCGTTTAGTTTGCGCGCCCTTCCCCCGGGCCTGTAGTGTTCCTAAGCACTCCCCCACCCCTCTATTACCCCCAACTTCATACCAATCTGACGCAACTTTCTGCCATTGCCAATCGGCCCCTCACTGGGGCCTCAAGCGTCATTTAACCACAATTTTCAAGCAACAACACACACGACATGGGAAAACCAACTGGCTTTATTGAATTTGAACGCGAACTCCCGGCAGATCGCGCTCCGCTCTCACGCATCAAGGACTGGAAAGAAATCCACCTACACTTGCCCGAAGATAAACTGAAGTCGCAGGGAGCACGTTGCATGGACTGCGGCGTGCCGTTCTGCCATCAGGGCAAGCTCATCAGCGGCATGGCTAGCGGCTGCCCGGTTAACAACCTCATCCCCGAGTGGAACGATCTCATTTATCGTGGCCTCTGGAAAGAAGCGTTGGAGCGTCTGCATAAAACAAACAATTTCCCAGAGTTCACCGGCCGCGTCTGCCCCGCTCCGTGCGAAGGTTCTTGCGTGTTAGGGATTAACAATCCGCCTGTCACCATCAAGAACATCGAGGTTTCCATCATCGATAAGGGATGGGAAGAAGGTTGGGTGGTGCCACAAGCTCCCGCCAAGCGCACCGGCAAGAAAGTGGCCATCATCGGCTCCGGCCCGGCTGGCCTCAGCGCGGCGGCTCAGCTCAACAAAGCCGGCCACAGCGTGACCGTTTTTGAACGCGCGGATCGTCCGGGTGGCCTCCTCATGTATGGCATTCCCAACATGAAGCTGGACAAAAACGAAGTTGTCCTGCGGCGGATTCAACTGCTGGAAGATGAAGGAGTGAAATTTGTCTGCAACACCACCGTGGGCGGCAACTATCCCGCGGAGAATCTGGCCAAGGAGTTCGATGCCACCATCGTTTGCACCGGAGCCACCAAACCACGCGATCTCCCAATCCCAGGACGCGAGCTGAAGGGAATCCACTTTGCGATGGATTTCCTCACCGCCAACACCAAGGCCGTGCTCGATGAGAAACCGGGCGATGGCTACATCACAGCCGATGGCAAAGACGTGGTCATCATCGGCGGTGGCGATACCGGCACCGACTGCGTGGGCACCTCCCTGCGCCACGGCTGCACTAGCGTGTGCCAGGTGGAAATTATGCCTCGCTCCCCAGACCAACGCGCCAAGGATAATCCCTGGCCCGAATGGCCCAAGACTTACAAAATGGACTACGGTCAGGAAGAAGCCGCCGCCAAGTTCGGCAGCGATCCCCGGATCTACGTCACCACCGCCACCAAATTCGAAGGCGATGCCGATGGCAATGTCGCTTCCGTGCACACCGTGCAAGTGGAGTGGGCCAAGAACGAACAAGGCCAGTTCATCCCGAAACACGTCCCCGGCACGGAGAAAGTCCTCCCCGCTAAGCTCGTGCTGCTAGCCATGGGCTTCCTCGGGCCAGAACAACCGCTCCTCGACGCCCTGAACGTGGAGCGCGATGCCCGCAGCAACATCAAAGCCGAGCACGAACGCTACACCACCAGTCTCCCCGGAGTCTTTGCCGCCGGAGACTGCCGCCGCGGCCAAAGCCTCGTCGTCTGGGCCTTCAACGAAGGTCGAGGCGCTGCCCGTGAATGCGACCGCTATCTGATGGGCGCGACGGATCTGCCGTAAGCGTGGGGCGTTAGACCAACGCTGAAACCAATATCTTGCCAGCAGTATTATGTCCCCCATCGCCAAAGTTCCTGTTCGCGATGCGAATGGGGCTGTAGTCCTTGCTGACGTGAATTTTGTGGATTTGGAGGCAAGCAGTCGTTTGACGGCGGGTTTACCCGAAGTAACCAGCCAAGGCAGACCGCTAGATGATGCTATTGAATTTGTGCATCTGGCAGTCAAACGGTGGAATTATTACTATCGGAGCGGGTATTCGGTGAGCGGAGCAAAGGAACTCAGGCAGCGAGTCGGACAGAATCCACACTGTGAAATCGGATTCATGCTAGCAGTGGTATTGCCCACGGGCAAGATCATTGGAGGCTGTTTCGCCAGAAGAACATGGGCAGGAAATATTCTATTGGATTTTCTCTTTTCACATCCAGCTTCGTTTACTGCTAACGGAGCTACGCAAGCCAGTGGCGTGGGATTCGCGATGATGAGCGTCCTCGCATCGCTAGCGCTTAGCATTCAAGCGGATGAATTGTGGGGTGAAGCGACCGAGAATTCGCATGGTTTCTACAAGAAAATCAAGTCCCGCTTGGCTAGCAGTAACGCGTCCGAAGCAACTCTAGATCGTTTCATCTTCCAAAGAGCAGAGTTAGTTCTGTTGGCTGCGCAAATCAGTTGAAATTTTCCCGAATGGGCGCACCATAGCGATATGAAAAACATCCCAACCCTGCAAATCACTCCCCTGTGGCATGATCTTATGAAGATCGAGGAGGAGCACCCCAACTTCATGGTAGGAAATCGCCTCTCTTGGCCGAAGCCATTGCCTCGTAAGAAAAAGCCAGTGGCCGCTACCACGAAGCGGCGTTCTCCGAAGGCGACTGCCGCCGCGGCCAAAGCCTAGTCGTCTGGGCCTTCAACGAAGGCCGAGGCGCAGCCCGTGAGTGTGATCGGTATCTCATGGGGGCTACGGATCCGCCGTAGGTCGGAGCGGCGTGCGTCCCGCCGCCGTGTCCACACACCGACGAGTCGGAGCCGCTGCCCCCGAGGACGACTGGGGTGTTTATTGGTCTCTTCGTTGGAGCCCGCGGCTCCGCCTGCTACTGCTGACGTTTTTGAGCCGGATTTGACATTACGCTGACGACCAGTTAGTCTTGGGAATGAATAAACTTCAAACAGCCGCTAGCCCAGATATGATCACGCTTGGCGTTGACATGGCCTCGCAGAAAGCAAATACCGCAGCATGTAGGATTGATTGGATAAACAACAAACCTCCGGAAATCACGATCACTGAGAAGTGCGACGATGGGATGCTCCAGAGTTTGATAAAAGCTTGCAAAGCGGCCCCAAACATAAAAGCCGCGATTGGCATTGATGCTCCTTTTGGGTGGCCCACAGAGTTCACAAAAGCAGTCCAGGAATGGAGGTCGGACGTGTGGACCGATGATTTAAGCAAGGTGTTACGATTATGGCTAACCGACGCCGCGGTAAAAACGCATCAGAAAAGCCTAAGGCCGCAGGAAAATGCTAGCACAGTTCTTAGTGTATCATCCGACCGCATAGCACTGCCCGCGATGAGAACGATGGCACTTTTGAAGTGGCATCAAGTTACGGACAGGAGTGGAGAGGATGATGGATTTTACGAGGTTTACCCAGCGGGCAGTCTTCAGTGTTGGGGAATGCCAAGTCAAAAATATAAAGGCAAAGACGGGGGAGGAGTTAGATCAAGGATCATACAACACCTGCAAGCTGAGCTATGGCTAGATGAAGGATCCAAGGAACAATGCCTCAAATCAGACCATTGCCTTGATGCCCTCATCGCATCCCTCACAGCGCGACTTGCCGCGCTCGGGAACACTGCGCTTCCGACAGAAGAGCAAAAGAAAGCAGCTCGGAGCGAAGGCTGGATTCATTTGCCTAAAGACAGCGAGTTCATTTCGGCTTCTTTTCAAACCATCCAACCAAACGCACCTGCCCTCCCATGTTAGACGATAAAATCCTCCGGCTGATCAACAATCAGAAAACCGAGCACACGCCCCATGCCTTTCGTGCAGGTGGGGCAGGTCTGAGGGACTTCGGAGCACTGCGGCATCTATTAGAGCCGCTCACTGAAGCCGAGCTTTCGGAAGCCTTAGATGTCATTGATGCCATGGCTGCTACCCATAATGGTTGCGCTTCTTGCACCGCTAAAATCGCGGCTTTTTGCGAGGCGTTTGCGGCACAAACATTACCGCAAAGAAGTGTCGGCTATCGTGAAGCCTGCTCCGCCCTGTCTGGGCGCGAACAGCGGGATTATCGGGCAGAGATTCAGCGTCAGCTTGGGATATAGCGCAGACCCAAAGCCATCTTAACGAGGGACGGTCGGAACCTTTGCAATTCGACGCCTTCGCAGCTTCATTGACGGGAGGGAGTCCTCCGAGTATCAAAGAATTTAGATAACGCCAGCAATCATTGATGTGGTGAGGAACTCCTGTATCGCTGCTGATGATTCGGTTGCTCCAGCAACAGAAACGCCTAGCATCGTTGAATTGATGATTCTCCGCTGGCTTTTATCCGGCGTCAGGATGCGTGCTCCGTGCAGCACCCCGGGCATGTAATGCGGGTTATCCGGTGCATTCGAGCTGTTGTTGATGACCACGATGCGAGGGTGGTGTTCAGACCAATCCGAGATGATAGTGGTGTAACGACGAAGCATGTCTGCGCCCACGGCAAACATGGGGTTGTGTTGCTGTAGAAATTCTGCTGGAGCCAAGGCTTGCGCTTCCGCACAAGCCGAATAGTCGGCTATGAGCAGTTCGCTAGCAACTAGTGTTGGCTCGTAACCTAGCATGAGAATCGATTGATCTGGAGCCCCATCCAGATGCAGCTTGGTCGTGGTTTGCTGATCGAATCTTCCCAAGGACAGGTAATGAAGAGTGGCCTTACGGCGGGAGTAAAACATCTCGCACAGGGACGTCTTTAAAGTCACCATCTGCTCTCGCAACTGGAGTGAGGTGATTGAACCCGGCAGCCTCACGATGCAGAATCCCGGTTTGTCCAGATCATCCCGGATGACCTTTGAGTAAACTTGTTGAGTCGTTTCTACAGTGATGGCATCAGCCTCAATCCAATAATCTTTGCGTGGCCAAGGAGTTCTCACGTGTTTGACGATCGTTCGGTTTTTCTTGGCCTACCTTTGCGGGGAACGGGAGGCAGATGCAGCAAGTCGTCCTTATCTTTGGGGCGGTTGGCTGCCTTCTTGGCTTTACGTAAGTCTAACAAACTGAGGATAAAAACAGGCGTCCCCTCTGAATCATGAACGTCTTTACGGGCAAAAGCCTCGGGGAATTTCAGCCCCTTCATCCGGGTCATCATGTCAATACGAATGGGCTCGCATCCCATTTTAAAGACTTCAAATCGTTCATCCAGAAAGTCCTCAGCGGTTATCCCCACGCTCCCAGCACCAAAGCCTTCGAGCACCCGAACCATGCGGGCTGCGTTCTCTGGGGTGGCATGAATCCAAATGTCGATATCTCCCGTGAAGCGCGGATAACCATGCCAAGTAACCGCATAACCTCCGCCCACTAGATACTCAACTTGCTCTGCGTTCAATAACAGTATGAAGTCTTTGAAGTCGGGGTAGAGATCCATCAGGTAGAAGGCGAATGCGCAACATCCGAAGGCTCTCCAGCGCCTCTAAGCGTTCACGCGGGGTGCGGTGCTGCCACGTCTGCCACCCATTGGCAGCATCCGCAGCAGCGAAGGTAGTCCGTTCAATCCGGAGGCGATCAAGTTTCATCAGGGTAGGTTGCCTCACGTCTCGTAAATTTGCACGAATTAAATTCACAATTATTTATGCGCCAGAGCCCACCAGCATTCCCGGGGTCTGAGGGCACCGGTTACTGCCGCCGTGGCCAAAGCCTAGTCGTCTGGGCCTTCAACGAAGGCCGAGGCGCAGCCCGTGAGTGTGACCGCTACCTCATGGGCGCGATGGGTCTACAGTAACTGGGAGCGGCGTGCGTCCCGCCGCCGTTTTCATACTGCCAGCGAGCCTGAGCCAGTTCAAAAAGGACTTGTTTAGAGGCTTAATTGAATTAACCTTATCGCATGAGTCGAGGAATAACCATAGATCCGGCAGTGTGCCACGGCAAACCAGTCATCAAAGGCACGCGGGTGTTGATTCCAACCATTCTCGGCGCACTGGCTGGCGGGGATTCGCGTGTGGAGGTTGCCGAAGACTATCAACTAACCGATGACCAAATATTGGATGCGCTCCAATTTGCGAGTGAATTGGCGGATTTTCAGGTATCAGCCTACGAGGCCGTTGCATGAATTTTCTCCTTGATGAAAATTTCCCGAATTCTACTAAATCAGTGCTGGAAGCAGCAGGGCATACGGTGCACGATTTTCGAGAGTTAGGAGTGCGTGGAGCTTGCGATGATGATTGAAAATTGACTCAACAGGCACCTGATGCTAGGCTTCGGGATGCCTGACCAAACACCACCGCCTTCCATTGGTCCCTTGGCTCCCATTCTGTCCCAATCTCCTGGCTTGATCAGATTCCGGGTGGATGAAGTGGAACCGGTCACGACTCCGCTTCAGATGGAACCAGTGCTTGGTTCGATGGGTAAGGTCACGGAACGCAGGATGATGATGATTTCCTCTGATGAAACGGTATTGCCCCGGACGTCCCATCCGCTGGTGGATGATGCCCAATTCCAGGGAAAGAATATTTACCGCTCCAAACCCTGCCAGTAGTGGCGTGACTCTGCGCGTAATTTCATCCTCCATCCCTTCCTGCCCCTTTGGCATTGAGATTGGCGGAGAGACTTCGCCACTCCCAGTCCTTAAGTAATTTCCAGCGGATTTTCGCCTTGCGGCGGGTGGATTCCCTGAGCACATCAGGCATCATTTCGTTCGCGTTCCAACCCGCGTTCCATCACCATGAGCCAGTCCTATCAAATTAGCCGCGCAGAGCATCGAGCGCTTCAGACAATCACTGAAGGTTGCCATATGAAAACTTACAATAGAGGCCTCACCTTGATGAAAGGAGGGAAGGTCTTGATCCTTGATGAGCAGAGCAAACCTCGAGGGTTCGGAGCCCTGGTGCTGGATCGCAAAGACGCGACTGTGGCAATTCATTTCCGAGCCAGTGGTCCCCAGGCGTTTGTTGCTTATGGTGATTGTTCGTGTCAGAAGAATCCTTCCATGGTGAGGTGTGAGCACGTGATAGCACTGGCTCTGGAATTGCTGAAGCAGGAGCCCACACCGGACATTCCCCCACCGGAAATCAAGCCAGTCAAAGCTAAAGCTGGGGCTCCTCCACTATCCCCATTCGAGGAAAAGCTCCAGCAGCATTTGCATTGCAAGCTCTCCCCGACCCTGCAACGATTAGCCCAGCGAGTGACTGAATTTTGGCAAAAGAAGCAATCCGTCATCGCCCTGAATGCCGTGGCCTCTGTATTGGAAATGCGCCTGGGGCATTGGGAAATTTACCAGGCTCCCACGGTCACGCTTTGGCCTGCGGAGCAGCCTCCGACAGAGGCCTACGATGCCCTGCAACTCATGCTCTATGCCATCAATCAGAATCGATGGCAGTTGCCGGCCGTGTTGAAGGAATTGATCGATCCGGAGCGATTGGAAATCGTAACCCGGCCGCTCCGACGGCTCCAGGAGATTAAGCAATGGAAGCAGGTCCTGGCTGGGCTGCCGGAGGATGCCGAGCAGTTCGCCAGTCTGCCCATGATTCGGCTCTGCATCACGCCCGAAGGGGTGGGCGTAGAGTGGAAACCTCACAACGCGGAAGACTTCGTGCCGGCAAAGAACAATCCGCTGCGCGATATGGTTAAACAAGCGCTCCAGTATCCGGGCCGGGTGCCAAATCAATCGACACAGATCATCATCGATCACGTGGCGGACCGAATTAATGGACTCATTTTCTTTAAATGGGACGAGGCTGGGTTGGCCAAATTATGCGCGCGTCTGTTGCAGTTGTCCAATGCGGAGCGGGAGGCCGTTTTGCTCATGGAGAACCATGATCCATTCCCGCTGGAGCCCGCCATGCTTCAGTGGAAACTCACGCCACCCGATGAGGAAAGCCCCGATGACGACTACCAGTTGGAGCTACTAACGGCGGCTGGAACTCCCGTGCCCGCAAAGTTGCTAACCGTTCCTGGTCATCCGGTCCGGGTCATTACGATGGACCGCATTTACCAAGTGCCCACGATGCCCTTGGAGCCAAATCCATGGAAGTGGCCACTCAGTTTAGCTCCGGAAATTATTGAGTCCAAAGAGGGGGTGAAGTTTCTCCAACTGCTCAACCTCCAACTGCCCGAATCTGTTACCAACAAGATCCAGCGCTGTCCCGTCACCATTACCGTCCGTTGTGGAGTGCAATATCCTCATGGGCAATATCAACTGGTAGTTCAGGGCAAGGCGGATTGGGATGTGCACGTGGCAAGTCAGTATTGGCAACAGGGGCCGCAGTGGGAGGCCATTCGCAATGCTCCAGCGCTGCCTCCGCTCGTCGGAAGGATTCTGGTGGTGGAGAGGCAGCAGTTGCCCGCCGTGGGAGCTTGGCTGGCGGAGTTGATCCCATCACCTTCCACCGGCTACGGCATCATCCTAGAGCATCAAAAAGTAGTGAACCCTCAGGCCAAAGAGTTCCCATCCAAACTGATCGAGTGGATTGCGGACTGCCCGCCCGGAGTCGTCCTGGAGTTGGATCCCGAACTCGCCAGCCTGCGGGAGGGCCAAGTCAGTGGCACCTTCCGCTTGGACTTTGCGCCTTCGGGGGTTGATTGGTTCGATTTAAAGCTCAATTTGGAAGTGAGTGAAACCTCCCTAACTGACGATGAAATCAGCCTGCTCCTCAACGCCCGCGGTAAGTGGGTTCGCCTCAGTGGTAAAGGGTGGCGGAAGCTCGATTTCCAGCTAACTGAAGAGCAGGAAAAGGAATTGGCGGAACTGGGGTTGGTCTCCAGTGACTTCGGCAGCACGCCGGAGAAGCAACGCCTGCACGTCCTGCAACTCGCTGGATCCAAGTCCCGCAGCCTCATGAGCGATGCCAATGCCGCCATGCTCACCCGTCGCGCCAGTGAAATTCAGACCAGCGTCACCCCGCCGATTCCCAAGGCCATCAAGGCCACGCTGCGGCCGTATCAGGAAACGGGGTTTCACTTTCTGGCTTACCTCACCACGAATCGCTTCGGCGGAATTCTGGCGGACGACATGGGTCTGGGGAAGACCTTGCAAGCGCTAGCATGGCTTGCCTGGCTGCATGAAACACCGCTGGCCCCAAAAGCGAAACGCCAGCCATCACTCGTTGTCTGCCCGAAATCCGTCATGGATAACTGGCGCACCGAGTCCGCTCGCTTCTTCCCCTCACTCAAGGTGCAGGCCTGGTCGCGCGATGCCGCCGGAGCCATCGGCACTGGTAAGACGAAACCGGATTTGCTCATTATTCACTACCAGCAACTCCGCCAGCACGAGGAACTATTGCAAGCCCAAGGCTGGCTCGCGGTCATCTTGGACGAGGCGCAATACATTAAGAATCCCACCTCACAGACCACAAAATCTGCCTGCGGCTTGCGCGCAGAACATCGGTTAGCAATGAGCGGCACGCCGGTGGAGAATCGCTTGTTAGACCTCTGGAGCATCATGTCCTTCGCCCAACCGGGAGCCCTCGGTAGTAAAGGATATTTCACCAAGAACTTCGATTCCAAAAGTGACAACCTAGCCCGTCGTCGCCTGGCCGCCCGCGTGCGACCATTCCTGCTCCGCCGCACGAAAAAGGAGGTCGCCAGCGATCTTCCGGACCGCACCGAGGAGGACCTCATGTGTGAAATGGACGGCACCCAGGCCGCGCTCTATCAGGCCGAACTCAAGCGCGCCCGCGCCATGCTGCTCAAGGCCAACACCAGCAAAGCGCTGGATGGCATGCGATTCCATATCCTCTCCAGCCTGTTGCGGCTCCGGCAGATTTGTTGCCACCCCAGCCTCGTCGGCAGTAAGGAAAAGAATCCCGAAAGCGCCAAGCTGGACGCTCTGATGGATCTACTGGAACCCTTGATGGAAGAGGGCTACAAGGTGCTCATCTTTTCCCAGTTCGTGGAAATGCTGGAACTCATCAAGACGGAAATCTCCACCCGTGAGTGGCCGCAATTCCTCCTCACCGGGGCCACGGATGATCGCGGCCCGCTGGTGGAAAAATTCCAGGCGCACGAAGGTAACGCCGTATTCCTAATTTCTCTGAAGGCGGGTGGCGCGGGATTAAATCTGACTGCTGCCAGCTACGTCGTCCTCTTCGATCCCTGGTGGAATCCCGCCGTGGAAGCCCAAGCCATCGACCGCACCCACCGCATTGGCCAGACGCAGAATGTCATGGCCTATCGTTTGCTAGTAAAAGACAGCATCGAAGAGAAAATCCGCCAACTCCAAAAGCAAAAAAGTGCACTGGCCGATGACGTGCTAGGGGAGGACGCTGGCAGCGCCCTAACTTTGGCTGACTTCAAATTCCTGTTGGGTGAGGCGGATTAGCGTAAACGATTTGATCCCAGAACGGTAACGTGATCAGCCACGGTGCATGGAATATCTTGGTTTGATCCATTGCTGGCATCCCTACCGGGATGCGAGCATTTTGTGAATGCTACCGGGGGTATCGCTACGC
This sequence comes from Verrucomicrobiales bacterium, assembly GCA_031411295.1. GTDB lineage: Bacteria > Verrucomicrobiota > Verrucomicrobiia > Verrucomicrobiales > V1-33 > JAGNEJ01. Next base: position 25,917 of record JANOAV010000086.1, read on the forward strand.
TCGACCCCCGGCTAATTTCTGCGTCCCCTCCCGGGGACAACACGGTGTTACTAACGGGAGAACGCTTTCCGGTAACACTTACTGCATGCGCCGCTTCCGGTTTAGATTCTGCTGAAAACCCCATGGTTTCCGGACGCGGACTTCCGATTTCAGCGGTTGAAAATACCATGGCATTAGGCAACATGGAGACGCCACCGATTCCCGGTTTTCCGATCCAGCAAACATCAATTGCCATTCCAACCCGATGAAACCTATTCTATCAATTCTCACACTGCTCCTGCTATCACTGCTGCCCAGCCACGCCCAGAACCAGCACGAGATGAATCAGCAGGCGGCTGCCGACTCGGAGAAGGCCGATGTGGAACTGAACAAAGTTTACAAGCAGGTTCTGGCCGCTGAGATGGATGAGGAGGCGGTCAAGCTCCTCAAGGCGGCCCAGAAGGCTTGGATTGCGTTTCGCGATGCGGAGGCCAAGCATGCGGAAGATGAGGCGCGAGGTGGCTCCATGGCTCCATTACTTTACTACAGCGCATTAGCGCGTGTAACCAGAGATCGCACCAAGCAATTGGCAGCGCAAATGACTGACGAAGAGGTGGAGATCCCCATCGTCTTGCCCGAAGGCGGGAAAACCGCCAAGGCCGCGTGCCAAGCGTTCTTTAAAGCCTACCAAGCGCATAATCGTTCTGCGGCTACGGTGGTGGCAGTGGAACGCGCCCTCGCGAAAACCAACTGGGATCCAGTCGCAGGCAAGGATGCCAAACTGAGCTTCTCGGGCGACAACATTATCATTTACGAAGGTGGGCACATGGAATTGAAGACGCAGAAAACAGCTCTGGGCGCATGGTTCGTGGTGGATATCGAATCGGTTGCTGATTAGCGTCAACCCTAGCAGCGGGTTCTGGTCTAAATCATCTACCTCCACTGATGACTGGGTTGGAAATTTCCGCATTGCCAGCGGGGTAATATTCCTTAGGCTCGGAGTATGAAGAAATCATATCTTGGAATCTTGTCGCTCGTCTTGTGCGGGGTCTTGGCGTGGAAATTTGCAGAGTCTGGACAGTTAAAGTCCAAGCTCGCCAAATTAGAAGTGGAAGCGGCAACTTGGAAAGCGGCGGCGCAGGCCCCTGTGCCCGCAGCGGTTGCAGCCGTTTCGCCCACTGCAACCAAGGAGCAGAAGGAAGGTGACCCCCAATCCAAGAAAGAGGAGGAGCAGGAGAAAGAGAACCCAATGAAGGCCATGGCGAAGCTCTTATCCAATGACGCTACCAAGGCGATGATGAAGACCCAGATGAAAACCATGCTGGAGGGAATGACCAAGGATCTCTTCGAGCTGCTTCATCTAGATCCAGAGACGCAGGCAAAACTCTTGGAACTCATGGCCGCGGAGCAAGCCAAAGGCCAGGAGGTGGGCATGAGACTGGTGACAGGCGCAACCAAGGAGGAAAAGCTGGCGGCATTCAAGGAAATCGCTGATAATCACGCAGCATCACAAGCTGCTATTAAGACGTTGCTCAAGGAACCTGGGCAATTTGAGCAATACGAAAAGTATCAGGACTCGGCCACGGAGCGCATGCAGTTGACGGGCATCAAAAGCAAGTTGGCAGGGGATGGCAAGCCGCTGGATGAAACCCAGGAACAGGGGTTGCTGAATTTACTCTACAACGAACGCAAGGGCATGAAGTGGGAACGGGACTACACGAAGCAACACGAAATCACTCCGGAATACTTCGCGCAAGATGCCTTGGCCACGCTGGCAGAGCAGACTGCGGCCTACGATGCCCAAGTGGACGCGAAATTGTCCACGGTGCTGCAACCGGAACAAATCGAGTCCTTCAAAGGGCAGCGGGACCAGCAACGTGCGGCTGAGAAAATGGGCATCGAATTCATGAAGGTCATTTTTGGCGATACCAAGTAACGACGACATGGCGCAGAATAGTTACACGCATCCCCTGACCAAGGAGCAGGCCAGCAAACTCAAGACCTTGCTGCAGGCACGCGGTTGGGCCTTCGAAGCCAAGGAATACACGCTCTACGCCGCCCGGAAGGATAAGGTAACGGTGGCCGTATATGAGAAGGGGCCGAAGATTCTGGTGCAAGGGAAGGGCGCGCAGGAATTCGTAGAATTTATTCTGGAACCGGAGATCACTGGCGTGGCCCAAGTGGGATATGAGCAAGTGCATCAGCCGGAAATGCTCGAGCCGCACATCGGCATTGATGAAAGCGGCAAGGGCGATTTCTACGGACCGTTGGTCATTGCGGGTGTCTATGTCAATAAGTCATCGGCTCTGGCACTTAAGCAAGCCGGGGTGCAGGACAGCAAGGCCATCACTTCCGACAAACGAATTCGTGATCTGGCCCAAATCATCCGGCAAACCCCACAGGCGCTGAATGAAGTCATCAGCATCGGTCCCGAACGCTACAATGAAGTCTATCAGAAGGCAGGAAATCTTAATCGCCTGCTAGCGTGGGGACATGCTAGAGCGATTGAGAATCTTCTGGAACGTCAGCCTGATTGTCCCCGGGCGTTGTCGGATCAGTTCGCCCATGAATCCGTGCTGCAGAAGGCTCTTTTAACTAAAGGGAAGCAAATCATCCTGCAACAACGCACCAAAGGTGAAAGCGATATTGCCGTGGCCGCCGCTTCCATTTTGGCGCGGGAGAAATTTATCGACTGGTTGGAGGAAGCCGGACGTCGGCTGGGCGTGACCCTTCCGCGGGGCTCCAGCAGCAAGGAAGTGCTCTCGGTGGGGCTGCAACTCACGGCTACTCGCGGAGCAGAGTTTCTCCCCAAGGTGGGCAAGATGCATTTCCGCAATTCGTATCGCATCCTCGGTTTGCCGGAGCCGGAGAAAAAGGAGTGGAAGCGGAAGTAGTGGCGGCCAAGGAAGACGATTTGCGTAGAGGAATCGGCCGCATTTCGCGCGGTCCGATCAGTCTGAACAAATGACGGGAGCGCAGTCCAGCGGACTGCTGCCACATTCGTTCAGCCACCCGTGGCCGTCACGGCTTTGTCTAGTTTAGCCTTCGGATGATAGAAAAGCCACAGATTCCGCGCATAGAGCACGGGCAGGAAGAAGCTTCCGAGGATGAGCGGTAGTTTATCCAAATGCAGGCAGTAGAAGAAGTTCACACAACTGCCCCAGAAGCTGAGTTGCCAGAACAATGAAGGCACGACCACTTTTCCTTTCATTTCTGAAAACAACCATTGCACCACGAATCGCGCACCAAACGTGGTCTGTCCGATGAGGCCGACGACGGTCCAGATTTTGCTGTCGATATAGAGCCATGGCACGAGCCCATCCAAGTAGGGTTGGAGCAGCCCGGGATCAGTCATGGGTGGGCGGGGCAAGTAATGGTGCCAGAGTGGATGCGACGGTTTCCACATGGCTAATTTCCTCTGCGGAGAACTCGTAGGGACACATTTTACCAATTCCTAACACGCCGACCACCGCTTGATCCTCGTCGAAGATGGGGACGGCCAACGCTCCTTCCACCTTGGTTTGCTTGGCGTCCGGACGGGCAATGCCGGAGGTGTCGGTTTGCAAATTACACATCTGGACGGGCGCTTCGCGCTCTGCGGCACAGCCTGCGATCCCTTTGCCGATGGGGACAAGTTCAATTTTGTCCAGCAACTGCGGCGGGATGCCATGGTGGGCCAGCAGGCGGAGTCCCAGGGTTTGCGGGTCAATGCCATGGATGGTGCCAGTGACGCACTCAAATTGATCAAGGATGCTGGCGAGTTTGGAGGCGTAGGTCATGAGAGGTCTTCTTCTAGGGAGTGTTCTTTGAGAGATTCAAGGTCGATGAATTCGACGGATGAACTATGGGTGGAGAGGAGTTTCACTTTGGGGGCCACGCCTGCTTCGTAGGCTTGCTGCCAGCGACTGGCGCACAGGCACCAGCAGTCGCCCGGCTGGAGGCCCGGGAAGTCATATTCAGGGATGGGAGTGCTGAGGTCGTTGCCGACGAGTTTCGAGAAGGTCAGGAAGTCTTCCGTCACTTCGACACAAACGGTATGCACCCCTTGGTCGAAGGCTCCGGTGCGGCAATAGCCATCGCGATAGAACCCGGTCATCGGGCTCGTGCAGCATGGTTGTAACTCTGATCCCAAAACGTTGGTAGGCATAATTCTTTAGTGTAGCGTGGTCTGGCGAGGATTCAAATTTCAAATGCGTGTTCTTGCAATCGCTCAGACTTGCCAGTTTGGGTGAGATGTTGGAGGATGCCAACCATATTTCCACCATCATGTCGCTGTCGCGCTTTTTCTTACTGTTTTCGCTGTGCTCATTATCCTCTGTCTGTGTTGGACAGGACGCGCGGCCATGGGGAATTTCCTCAGAGGAAATTCCCGTGGTGACCGAGGGAACCTTTGCCGTGGGCACAGAACTCAGCGGCATTGCCTCGTTGGATGGAGTCGGTTGTCTGGTGGTTAGTAATGAAACTCGCTGTGCGGAGATTGGCTATTTAAAATCGACTCCTTGGCGCTTCACGGCAGGCCCGGAGATCCCCTTACAGCCTCCAGCGGGCGGGCCGGATGAATGTGACTTCGAAGCGGTGGCGGCCGATCCTGCGAGCGCCACTTTCTACGTGTTAGGTTCTCATGCCGTGGCCAAGAAGAAGGGGAAGCCCAGGGTGGAACAACAGGTGCTCTTTCGGCTCCCAGTGGATGCGGCCACGAAATTGCCTGATCCCGCCAAGGGCCGGGAGTATCAGGGAATCTCGCTCACCACTTGGTTGCTGCGCGTGCCGGAAATCGCCCCTTACTTCGGGAAACCATTGCAGCAGAATGGACTGAATTTGGAGGGCCTGGGATGTCGGCAGGGGAATCTCTTCATCGGCTGCCGCGCGCCTCATTTGCAAGGTCGCACGCCCGTGCTGGAGGTCTCTGCCAACGCGCTGTTCACGTTACCTCCTGCGCAGTGGCCGGCTCCCAAAGTCCATTTGCTGGCACTGGGTAAAGGCTGCGGCGTGCGGGATCTGGCTGCGACCAAGGACGGATTCCTCATTCTGGCTGGGGAGGCCGGATCGGAGGCCAACGAAACGTTCCTCCGCACGGAGAACTACGCGGAGGATGCCAATTTCACTCTCTATTTCTGGAATCCCAGCGACCCTCGTCCCCCAGCCCGCGTCGGGAATCTGCCCATTGTGCTGGGCAAGGCGGAAGGACTGCTCGTCTATGAAGAAACGGAGCAACTGCTCACGGTGATCGTGCTCTATGACGGCTCCTACAACGGCATGCCGCGCGTCTTCAAATTGAGCAAACCGAAGCGGGATTAGGTCGCGTTTGATAAGATCACACCGTAGAGGGCGCGCCCTCGCTCCCAATGATTGTAGTAATGGGCTTCAGCCCGCAGGCGCTTACTTAAGGCCCAAAACCTTGTGGTATCGGCTTTGCCGAGGTTTGGCTAGCAGCACAACCGACTTGGCCCCGCCACAAAGCTGCTCGCAAAGTAGCCGTCATCGCTCCGCGTGACGGCAGGCGTTAGCGTGCGCCTTCGAGTTCGGAGCTAGTCTGCCTAGCGCAGGACGGCGTTGGCATCAACGGCGCATGGCAGGGCCGCTGGCGTATGGTAATTCGAGCGGTGGCAGGATGGGGAAATCGCGCTGGTCATCACGCGGAGCGATGATGACTACTTTAAGGGACCGTAGTCCGGGGCTTTACGAGGTGTGGGGCTAATCCGACTGGGGTTTTGCGTGCCTCCAGACCGCAAAATTAGTCCGCGAAAGTGGAGTGCACTTTGATTGCCCGGGTGTGGCAACGGGATGATACTTAAGAAATAACGACTGTCGCCTTTTATGAAATCCCATCTTCCCTTCTGCTGTGCCTTGATTCTGAGCATGGTTACTTCGTTCGCTGCCAGCCCCACCCTCAATGGCATTATGCCTCGGGGCGGACAACTGAACACGGACGCCACGCTTACCTTTACAGGGGAGCGCCTGGAAGACGTCGAGCAAGTCTTCTGCGCCACCCCTGAGATCAAGATCACTGGGATGAAAGTGGAAGACAAAGGCAAGGTGACGGGCACGATCCACATCGATGCCAACTGCCCGCTGGGGGAGCACATTTTCCGCCTGCGTGCCAAGAGCGGCCTGACCTACGCCCGCACCTTCTGGGTGGGTCAATTCCCGGCCGTGGAGGAGAAAGAGCCGAACACTCTGCTGACACAAGCGCAGGAAGTAACTCTGGGCACCACACTGCAAGGCGTGATCGAAAACGAGGACGTCGATTACTATAAATTTACCGCCAAAAAAGGCGAACGGCTCAGTTTGGAACTGGAAGGCATTCGACTGGGAACCATCAACATGGATCCTTACGTGGCTATTCTGGATGCGAAGAAATTCGAACTCGCCACCTGCGATGACTCCGCCCTGCTGATGCAGGACTGCTATGTTAGCGTCATCGCTCCAGAGGACGGAATTTACTATGCGGAGATCCGGGATTCATCCTACATCGGCAACGGCAACTATCGTTACCGGGCTCATCTTGGTTCCTTTCCACGCCCGAGCGCCGTCTATCCGTTGGGCGGCAAGGCTGGGGCCAAGGTGGAGGTCACCTATCTGGGAGATGCTTCCGGCCCCCTCAAGGAAACCGTGACAGTGCCCAACACGCCAGGTGAGAAAATGCCGCTCTCAGCCAAACTCAACGCTCTGAGCGCGCCCTCCCCCAATTGGTTCCGCGTCACCAGCATGGACCACACACTCGAAGTAGAACCCAACAACAACCTGGAGGAGGCCGCCAAACAGGCCACCGCCCCCGCCCTGCCTCAAGCTTTCAATGGCATTATCGAAAAGGCGAGCGATGACGATTGGTTCAAATTTTCCGCCAAGAAGGATCAGAAATTCGATTTCGTCGTCCATGCCCGCTCGCTCCGCAGTCCGTTGGACGCCATGATCAAAATCTACAACAAGGATCGCGCGGAACTCGGAGCTAACGACGACAATGGTGCCAATCCCGATAGCAAACTCCCTAACTGGACGTGTCCCGCCGATGGCGAATACTACTTGCGCGTGCGCGATCATTTGCTGCGCGGCGGTCCAGACTACGTTTACTTGGTGGAGGCCAATGTGGCCCAACCGGAAATCAACGCCTATGTCACCCGGCAGGATCGGAATGACACTCAACTGCGCACCGCCATGCTGGTGGCTCGTGGCAACACCATTGCCGCCCCAGTTACCGTGGATCGTGCGAACATCGGCGGAGAAGTCCTGATGGACATTCCTGATCTGCCAGCGGGCGTGAAGTTGGAGCAAATGCCCCTGCCGGGAAATTTGAACCAATACCTCCTCTCGTTCACTGCCGCCGCAGACGCCCCTCTCGGCCTGGCCCTGTCTCACCCTTCCCCCAAGACGACCGATCCCAAACAACCCTTCTCCGGCAAGTGGGCTCAGAACATTGAATGGGTCCAGGGCGAGCCTAACAACACCGTTTATTACGCCACCATGCAGCGCACTATCCCGGTCTGCGTCGTGGACGAACTGCCCTACACCCTGGAAATCGTAAAGCCGACCGTGCCCGCAGTCCAGAGTGGCAACATTAGCCTGAAAGTGGTGGCGAAGCGCAAGGAAGGCTTCACCAAACCCATCACCGTCCGCATGCTATGGAACCCGCCTGGCATCAGTAGCCCCGGCAGTGTGCCCATCCCCGAGAATGCCACTGAGTGCATTTACACCATGAACGTCAACGGCGGGGCCGAAATCAAGACTTGGAAAATTGCCGTCACAGGTGATTCCGATGCCGGGGCTGGACCCATCGCTGTGTCCAGTCCGCTGTGTGATCTAACGGTGGCCCCACCCTATCTCACCATGAAGATCGAAATGGGTGCCTGCGAACAAGGCAAACAAACCGAACTCCTCTGCAAGCTGGAGCAGACCAAACCCTTCGAAGGCAAGGCCAAGGTAACGCTCTACGGCCTTCCTGCCAAAGCGACTGCGCCCGAACTGGAGATCGATTCTAAAACGACCGAACTCCGCATCCCCATCACCACCGCACCCGATACCCCGGCTGGCAAACACGTGAACCTCTTCTGCAACATCAACGTCATCGAAGCCGGAGTCGCCATTCCCCATATCGTGGCTCAAGGTGGCACGCTGCGAGTGGACCCACCGCCTCCAGCCCCACCACCAGTAGCCGCTGCTCCCGCCGCCCCCGCACCCACCCCCGTGGCCGCAGCTCCCGCCGCCCCAGCCGCTCCCAAGCCGCTCAGCCGTTTGGAACAACTCCGCCAGCAGGCCGCTGGTGGGGCCAAGTAAAGCTGATTTACCGGCCTCCGAAATCGGCCGCAACGACGCATGATCGCGAATCCACCTCAGCGCTTATGCCCGGGTGAAAGTAATATCAGCACCAGAAAAATCGCGAAGACCACTACGATCACGATCCACTCCCAAAGCTCCGTATTCCGCTCCTTGGAACTCAATCGCAGGTTACTGCGCAGTAAGGCTATTTTTTCACGCAACGGTGCCCTTGCCTTACTTTGGGTCACACTGATCACGGGGGGCTTGCGGATGGGCGCGTCCTCGGAGATATCGATGCGATTCGGTTGCACAATCCGATGGGGTTGATGGTCCTGGCTTTCCATCCACAATCGTTGGCACCTACTGCAAATGTCCAACTCGACTTCCCGCCCCTGAAACGGAATCAACACCGCCGTCATGTTGCGATGACATTCCGGGCAACAGGCCTTGCGGTTTGGGCGCACGGGTTGTTCCAACGTTGTCATCCAAATTTCATCTGCATGAAATTCAGGGACCAACTTACGAAACTGACTGAAATTCAAAGACGATCCCGCACACTGCGGACAGCGCCATGCCAATCCAGTCTCATGATCCGTGGGCGTCAAGTTCACCTCGCAACGCGGACAGGATGGCACCCGTCCCAGCAGTTGTGCAGCCTCCTGGGCCGCATGCGGTCGCAAGCTCAGTTCTGAACTGCGTGCAGGCGGGGGATCATTCGCATCAAATCGTGACATGGTTAGTTTATCCTCACGCTAAATGCCTGCTTCGCAAGTTCAACTCAGTCTTCTTTCGCCCCGCCCAGGGTCACCGTGATCTTGTATTTATCCTGCAGATGCGCATGCGCTTGGCTGGCTTGGGATGAGGTGGGATAGGCTTTGCAGGTCTGCTGGAACGCCTTGATGGCGGGTTCCGTTTTGCCGGCTTCTTCGTAAGTGTAGCCAATCTGGATAGCAGCATCGGGAGCGCTGCCGTTGTCTGCTTTGGCTTGGCCGTAGAGGGTGATTGCCTCGCTGTATTGCTTGAGTTTGCGATGGCAACGAGCCATCGCGAAATGAGTGGAGGGAAAGCGATCCACCTGCCGATAAGTTTGAATCGCCAGCGCGAAGCGTTCGGTTTGCTCGTAGCAATCAGCGATGCTGGCGAGATAGTCACTCGCCTTGGCGGCATCCTTCACCATCAGCTCCCGATAAATTTCGATGGCCTTATCGTGCTGACCATCCTCGCGCCACATCTTGGCAATTTCCAATTGCCCTGCTATTTGATTCTCCAACTTGGCATAAATCGCCCGCGCCTTATCGCGCTGTTTTTGCCCTTTGTAGAACTCCGCCATCTTACCTAGAATCTCATCGTCGGAGCCGAAGAGTTTACTCATGGTTTCGTAGGTCTTGATGATCTCCTGAGTCCGTCCGGAATGATGATAGGCCCCCGCCATGCGGTAGTAGAGATCGCGCGCCAAGGCTCGTGCTTTGTCTTCCTTGAGATCCTCCGGCACCGACTTCATCAGCATCGCAATCACCGTATCCGCCAGCGCCAAGCCTTTTGCTTTGGTCTTCTCATCACCCATCCAATGTCCGATGATCCCGGCGGAAAGCTCGTAAACTTGCCGACTTAACTCTGCACCCTCACACATCGTGGACAACGTCGTCAGCGCTTCATCCATCTTGCCATTGCCAATTTGGATCTGCGCCAGTTCTCGTTTTGCATTGGCCACGTGACCTTTGTTCCCCTCCGAGGCAGGGGAGGAAAAAGCAATCAACTGCAAGAGCTTCATCCGCTTCTCCTCGGACTTGGCCTTCTTGGCCATTTCCAGCAATTCCACCCGCGCCAGCGTGATCATCGGATCCTTCTCATGCAGCGCGATAAATTTTTCGTAAGCCACTTCCGCCTTCTGCACTTCCCCAATGTCCCGATAACTCCGTGCCATTAGAAACGAAGCCAACAAAGCTTCGCGCGAGTCCGGCCAGTATTCGATCACCGACTGGAATCCTTCCCGCAGGGCCGTATTCACATTGCGTAATTTCACCTGACAGTGACTCCACATCAGTTGCGCGTAAGCCGCCCCCCGGCTCTTCTCGTAGAGGGTGAGGAATTTCTCGTATTCATCACGCGCCGTGGCGTATTCCTCCGCCAAATAATGTTTCTCTGCGATCTTCAATTGATACCGCTCCACCTCCCGCAGTTCAGCGAAGGTATTGACTTCCATTTGTTCCAACCCCGTCAACGCAGCCCCCAGGGCGGCGGCAGCGGGGAGGAACATCATTGCGAGGAGGATTGCGAGACGAGCCATTTGTTGTATTCGTTATGGGAGTAGGAAATGATATTGACGCCCAGTTGATAGCAGTATTCCCAGATTTCGCGTTTCACGCCAGCGTGACCGTCGGCCCAGGCATCGCCAATATCACCCGGATGATAGTAGCAGACCAACCGGCCCTCAAACACCCAACCCCACGCATCTTTGCCACCGTGCGGAGCCACGTAGGGGAGGAATGGAATCTCATACGGGACGCGATGCACGGGATGGTCGAGTGGAACTCGGATCGGCGTGAGCGTCGGCAGGACCCGCTGCATCAGCCCAAAGAACTGGGTATGCCAGCCACTGCTGCCACCATTGTCGGCAAATAACATGCCGTGTTTCTCCAGTAAATATTGCCGCAGCGTCTGCACGTCATCATCACTGACATCAATGCCCCGTTGACCGGTGATGTAGAGAAACGGTGGCGATTGTCTTGGCGGAAATTTCTTCAGCTGTGCAATCGGCCGAGACTCCGTGGCATCGGCCACAGGCTGCCCGGTGCGGATGCCGTATTCCAGCAGCAAATTCAAATCCGATCCCACACCCATATCCTGATCCCAGTCGCCTCCGGCATATTCCAAGCGAATCAGCCGCACCTTCCCCCGGCTCGTTCCCGCCGCATAACCAGGCGTGTCTTCAATGCCGGCACCGATCTGATACCGATGCTGCGTCACGTCCTGCAACCGTAGTTTCACATCGTCCAACGGTGGTGGATTGAAGATCACGGAGCTGTAGGGATTGATGACATACTTTCGTTTCACCACCTTCTGGACTTGCACCACCTGACGCAGTTTCTTCGTCTCCCCGCCGCCCGCCGGCATTTCATAAATTTCCCGACACCCGGGAATATTGCTCAGGATCAACGCCAACATCATAAAGGCGAAGGAATACGCGGCAAACGTGCCCAGCGATTGATGCAGCTTCTGCCGATTCTTCCCATAATACCAAGCCGCCAACTGATACGGATTCCAGATGCGACGTCGCGCGGGAAACCTGAATACAGGCTGCAAGGCCGTCTGCCGATCCACATACCAAATGGTCCAAGCCAGTCCCAGCAGAAACGTCGCGATGCCACCCAGCAATCGAACTGTGTCCGCCAGTTCCCGCCAACGCAGTTCCCACAAACTCAGCGCCACGGCCTGCCAGCAAGCCACAAACATCACGCTCGCGATGGCGCGACGAATCAGCAATGACCGATCCTTTGTTTTCCTCCACCGATAAATCCCCAGCCCCGTCAGCACTAGCAACACCGCCAAACTTACTTTTGAGGACAGCAAATGCCATGCCGTCACATCCACCCACGCCAGCATCCAGCCAGCCACCCCGGCGGCACCGAACAACTGCGCCCGACCAGTCGGATCCCGCCACCGTCGGAGGAAATCCTGTTTGATGGCCAACGCCATGTGTTGGAGCCGGGCCCGCATGTGTTAGTTTTTCAAGTCTTTCAGCAAATCATCCGTTGCCTTCTCCAGCGGATTCTGGCTCGGCGGAGCTTCCTTTGTTTCGCCAATGCCCAACTTCTCCGCCGCCTTTACAGACGGGCCAGGTTCCGCCGGTTTCGGCTCTACCGGGGCCGTCGGCACCACGGCGGCCGCTGCGGGTGGCGTCTGGGGAACTTTCGCAGCCACCGGATTCACCAGGCTCCACAACCAAGGTCCCAGCGTGAACACAGCGATCAGAATCAACCAGCCGATCCCTGCCTGCAGGGTGCATTTCACGAGGCTGCTCGACGCCAGCATCCCCAACATTTCCTGCGGACTCTTGCCTCGCATCTGCGCCAGGAACTCTCGAATCTCCTGGCTGGAGGCTGCGGTGTTGCGACGGATTTTCTTTAAATCGGCCGCGATGGAAACCGTCGGATTAGGATTGGATTCAGATTTCATGGAGCAGTTTTTTCTTCTTCTAAAATATGGACGAGTTCGCCACCAGCCGAACTGATGGCTTCGATGGCAGGTTCAAAATATTGCGCTGGCGTGCGCAGGTCCACCTTGAGATGCACCGCGCGTTGTCCCGCGGGCCGATCCCCCAGAATGCGCGTCAACTCCGTGCCCAGGCTGGCCACACCAATGTTGCGGCCATTGAGAAACAGTTTGCGATCCGCATCAATCGCCACCTCCGCGACCGCCACGCTGGCGCTCTTCACGGTGGGAGCCGTGGCGGGTTTCCATCGAATGTGGCTCGTGTCATTGGTGCGGGCGAGGATGAATAGAAAGATCAGCAACAGAAACGCGATGTCCCCCATGGCCACGGCGGGCACGGAAGCTTCGAGTTTCAAACGCGGGATCTTCATGGGTCAGTTTACCGTGGTGGATTTGGTTTCTTCGAGCCGCAGCGTGATCGTGCCCCCGGCACTTTCCACCAGCCCCGTGACTTGAATCCAACGTTGATAAGGTGTCGCCTGATCACTCTTCACCAGCACCACTTTGTCTTCCGGTTTGTTCTTGCCAGCCAGCAACGAAGCCAGGCGTGACGAGAGTTTCTCCAGCGGAACCGGCTCGCCATTCACAATGATAATTTTCGGCGTTAGGGACACTTCGATGTTCTGACTCTGACGACTCTTCTCCTTCTGTTCATCCACCTTCGGAATCAATTGCTCCCGGCCGGTATCCGGCTGCACGGAGGCGCAGACGAGAAAGAATACAATGAGGTTGAACGCGATGTCTGAAGTCGCGGAGGCGGGTGGTTCCAGCAAAAGGGCTCGACGTTTCAGCCGCATCATGGCCGTGGTGAAGAGGAGTCGGGACCCAGCGTCATTTGCAGGGTGATCGTTTCAATCAACTCCGCCGCGGAGCTTTCTACTTGGAGGATGAAACCATTGATGACGCTGGTGAAATAGTTGAACCCCATGAAAGCCGGTATCCCCACAATGAGCCCGAACGCCGTCGTGATCAGCGCCACCTCAATCCCGCCCGCCGCCGCTTCCACAATGTTCTTCTCCCCCATCGTTTCCACAATGTGGCCGAACGAAACTATCATCCCCTGCACGGTGCCGAGAAATCCCAGCATCGGAGCCACACTGGAGACCGTCGCCAGAATCGGCAAATGCCGTTCCATGGCCGCCACGATGTGTGAGCTGTAACCTTCCATGCTCTTCAGCACCTGCTCCTCGATCCGGGCCGGATCATGCCCCAGTCGTCGCAGCACCAAATATTTCCTAACGCCATTCGCCAGAATAGCCGCCACCGGTCCCTGCTTCTGATCACACAGCGCCACCGCCTCCTCCACCTTGTCCGCCGTGAGCAAATCACTCACCTCCCGACGCAACGCATCATCCCCGCGCTCGAGCATTTTCAAACTCCGATACCGCTCAATCATGACCCCTGCTCCCAGCACCCCCAGGATCAAAATGGGCCACATAAATATCCCGCCACGCAGCATATAGCCGATGGCTCCTGAATCAAATAAACTGGTAGCTAGCATGAAAGGTAACAGGTGACAGAGTGATTGAAAGAACGGCCCCCCGGAAGGTTTCCGGGCAGGAATCATCGAACGGCCATCCCCCTTCAGGGTCAACCCTCACCACCCTACGCCTTTAGGCAACGCGCAGCCCGTGGCGCAGCAACACCGGCAACTCCCGCGCTAATCTCCCGTAATCGTAACCCGGTAAAACGCCCGTGCCGTGGCGGCAGGACCGGTCACCGACACCGACCCGCCCGCTGCTGGGCTGCCGTTGTTGCGTGGAGCATTCCAGCGACTCCAGGCTTGTAAATTTGCGCTTTCCTCGACCATCCAAGTGTGGTTCTCCGGCACCGTGAAATTCAGCGTTACGCTGCCAGCCTGACTCTGTGCGGCCACGACCGGGAAACTTGATCCGCTCTTGGGATCGGTTCCAGAGGCGTATTCGGCAGCATTGCTTTGCCCGTCCGCATCCGCATCATTGGCTGGATCTCCCGCTGGGGAATTCGCGCTGGCAAATTGCGCCAGGCGCCACTGGGCATAAGTTTCCCGTTGCGGTAATTTGGTGCCAATCCACTCTGTCAGCAGGGCAATCCCACTGGGATCCGTCTCTGTGCTCGCAATCGGTGGCATGCGGGTAAAGCCATTTGTAGCCGCCACCCGATTCAGCACAATTGAATGCAACAAATCTCCCGGAACGATCAATTTATTGGCCGGGTCCCCACCATTGTTGGTCGCAATGCCCATCAGCAGCCCGGTCTGATCTAACGTCTGGAGGATGCGCCAGTCGGCTCCCGAGGAACCTTGCGGGCCGCCGGGACGGTGGCAGTAGGCGCAATTCACTTCCAAATAACTTCGCACCCGGGATTCCACCGAAGTGCTGGTATCGGCAGCGGCATGAACCTTGGGCAGCAGGTTGGTGCTCGGCAGGACGTTGGTGAAAAAGTCCCCACTCGCTAACAACGCCAACTGATTGCCAGGACGTCCCACGATTTGGTCGGTGAAATTTAGCTGTCGGGTATTGAAGGACAACGCAAAACCCGCCGCCGCGTTATGACAACTGGCGCACTCGGCCCGACTTGGAAAGCGCCAGCGTTGATTGCGCGTGGTGCCATTTTCAGTGATGGCCAAGACGGCTTCCGCGCCTTCATCCGGCACCAGCGTGGCTTCGGTTTGTTGATCATTCCAGCGATACGTGACGCCATAGGCTCCCGTGCTGTTTTTCACTAGCAGCCGAGTTTCCAGACGTTTGGCGGTCGCTGAGTTGCCTCGCGTGGTTTCCAAATCAAAGTGCTTCACCCAAAGCATCCCCGTGGGCAATGTCCATCCGCCGTCCTGGCTCCAAGTTAGTTTACCGGTGCCATTAGGAATGGCGAACCACCGCCGCTTCTTGGCGTAGTCACTCCAAAAGGGAACATTGACATTGTATTCCAACATCCCTGGCGTCGGGGTTAGATCACTGAGATCATTAAAAAGTCCCGTCGCACTCAGGGTTAGGGGGAAGCTCCCGGTGGGAGTTGATGTGACTAAGCGCAGGATCCGATTTCCATCAAGATCTGCCACCAGCACGTCTTGATTTGAGGGATCGGAACCAAAAGCCGCAATCCCCACCTCTCCCGCAATCCGCGTCACCGTTGGTGCGGCGGCCCCATTCCGCTGCAGCGTCCACAGATTCCCCGAAGTATAATCCGCAAAGAGATACAGCCCCGTGAGCGCAGAAATTCGCGTCCCCCGATAAACCAATCCTCCCGTGATGGAGTTGCCCTGCGTGACTCCGGAACCATGGCCATACTCGAAGATGGGAGCGATGGACGTGAACCCCACCGGTGCCGTTTTCGGTCCAGCAATCGAACCCTCACGAAAGGCCCAACCATAGTTTCCTCCACGTGTGATCACATCCACTTCCTCCAGCGTGTTGGAACCCACATCGCCCACCCACAACTCGCCCGTGGCGGAATCAAAGCTCATGCGCCAGGGATTGCGCAGCCCCACCGCCCAAAATTCCGTGCGCACATTGGCCGCCACCACTGCGGTCCCATTAAAGGTCGTGACCCCCACAAACGGATTGTCTGGCGGCACGGCATACCGGGCCACTCCCGCATCGCGCAAGACCGACGCATGGAGGTTCGGATTCAGGCTGCCAGGCTTCTTATCCACATCAATGCGGAGAATGCCGGAGAAGAAATCCTTCGCGATGTTTTGGCTATTGTTCAGCGAATCGTTTTGGTTTCCCTCGTCGCCCAGCGAAACATAAAGATACCCATCCGGGCCGAAATGCAGGTCCCCGCCGTTGTGGTTTCCAGCATCATCCGCCTGTTCCAGCAAGACCAACTCGGAGGTGGTATCCGCTAAGTTAGGATTACCCGCCTGGGCCGTGAAACGCGAAAGGCGCTCATAAGTAATTCCGCCCCGGGTCACGCTGTAAAAGACGTAGAGAAATCGATTCGAGGCGAAGTTTGGATGAAATGCCACCCCCAGCAATCCCTGCTCACTGTTGGTGCTCAGCGTTTCTGACCGCGTCGCCAGCAAGGTTGGCAAATCCAGAAAGGTCGAAGCTGTGGGCGTGACCGCCGTGACGTTAGGGATCACGCGCAGCAATCCTCCCTTCTCACAAACGAAGAGCCGCAAGGCATCCGCCGGAGGACTTTCCAGACAGGTCGGACTGCTGAAACTCAGCGTGCCAAACGCCGGCGTCAGCGCATACGTCGTGGGCGGTGGACTAGCCGGCACATTAAGCCCAGTCACCGGGATTTTTAGCGCGGCCGGGATGGTGAGGTTCACCGCCACCGGACTCGCAGTGCCGCCCGATCCCGACACTTGATAGGAAAAGACATCGTTTCCCGTGGCCGACGCTTGGGCGACATAGACCACCGTGCCGTCACTCTGCGGGACCGCCGAACCTTTGCTGGGAGCCTGCGTGATCACGACCGAGCCAACCGTGATCAGCCCGGTATCATTTTGCAGCACTGGGATGCGATTCTTCTGTCCCGCATGGACCACGGCGGCATCCGCTACCGCCACAGGTGGTCCCGGTGATCCGTTCGACCATTGTTCCAGCCGCAGCGCTTGGAAACCATAGCCATAAGGAGCCACCGTCGGCGTCTCCGTATTGCCGCCAGGATAGTTCCCGGAATAACGGGTCGTGATGATGCTGAACGCGCCATCGGCTCCCGGATTAATCTGATCCCACCCCACCACGTCCCCGCCGAGATTATTCCCTGAGTTCCACGCCGCTTGATTGACCCTGAGCGATGTCGGTTGCTCGGCATTGGTTAAAACGTTCGTCGTATGCACGGCTGCATGGCCGGTGGTGCCACTAATCTCCGCCTCGGTCCAGCGATTGGTATACGTGTTATTCCCCCGCATGGAAGTCCCGCGGAACGTGTAACGTTTGTTGGGATCAAGCCCGGAGAAGACATACGTCACCGTGTCCGCCGCCTCAATCTGAATCCCTTCGTTCGTTCCGCTGTTCCAATGAATGAAGGGCGAAAAAATCGTCGCTGCCGGAGTCCCCGCAGTGGGTGCCGCCATAGTTGCGGAGCCAACCGCCCCCACATTCGTGATCGCCAAGCTCGCACTCAAACTGCTCCCCGCAGTAATATTCAGCAGCGCCCCTGTCGGATTCGCGAACACCCCCCAACGAGTCGCATTGGCATGCGTGGACGCCCCGGCAATGTGGTCATTGTAAGCACTCCATTCCACCACTGACCCCACGCCTCCGCCTTGGCCGAACAAAGCAGCTGGACAGAGCAACCAAAACAGACTTCCAAGAAAAATGAATTGAGGGGGACGCATGACTGCATCCTGCCTGAGAATGACAGAATTGAAAACCAAAAATAGCGGAAGCTTTTCCTTCAGGGTTCCGGTCACCTCAAATTCAAAAGGCTTGTCTCACTAACTCCAGTTCTCGGATGCAGGAAGCCTGCAAGACAAGCTACTTACGAAGCAGACCGCGTCGTGACCGCCAGATCAGCGGAACTCCGCACTTTACATTCACGGCTCAGCTCATCGGAAAATCCCTTCGCGTTGTTCCCCAGCAGCACCAGATCATTCTCCGCCCGCGTGATGGCCACGTAGAGTTGGCGACGATCCTCCTCCGCAGTGGCGGAAGCGTTGGACAGCTGGTCCGCCCAAAGCACGATCACCGCTTTGTATTGCAGGCCCTTGGAGGAGTGGATCGTCTGCACCTTGATGGCCGCATCGTTGACTGCCAAATGAGGTTCGTTGACGTCGTCAGCATTGAGCCATCGAGTTTCCGCCAGCGTTGAGAGACCATCGACGAGACGCTGCATCAGAGGGCGTTCGCCCTGGAAGAGCCTTGGGTAAAAGACCCCGATGTCCTCGGGTCGGATGGGGGCGAACTCCTTTCCCTTCCGCTCTCCTTTCAGCCAATGACTGACGATTTTCAAAGCATCCTCCACTTGATCGGCATGATTTTTTGCACGGACAAATGTTGGATCGCTCCCGACCGGAACCCGACGGCAACTCTGCGGCCCCACCCCTACCGAGTTGATCCCATCCACGTTCCTTTCGTCCGCACTGAAGATGCGTGCCAGGGTCGCGATATGGGGCGTATTCCGATAATTCTTATCCAGATCGAAGCGGGCTGAAATCGAGCGTCCAACAACCTGAATACCCAGCGCACTCCAACTCACCTTGTTGCGCTTGTAGAGCCGCTGACTCCCATCCGCCACAATGATCAAATCCCCCTCGACCGGGTCCTTCATCACCGCCAGAGCGCACTGAAACCATGTTGGTTCGAAATCTTGCGCTTCGTCAATCAGAACGCTGTCCCACTCACGGGCAGCGTCTCCACGCTTGGTAATGGCACTCAGAACGCGTGCTCCAAACACGGCATCGTCCGTTTCCTTACGAGTTAAACCCACACTCTTCGCCCAGCCATCGAAATGCGTCACCGTCACATTCGGGCAATCCCGCATCCGGGCCTTCAACCATTCTGCGAGCACCTTGTTGAAACAGAGCAGCAGACTGCGCTTTTCGGGGTGCTTGGCTGCCAGCCAACGCGCCCGGGCCATTAGCAAGACCGTCTTCCCTGATCCAGCCACGCCCGAAAGCACATAGTGTCCACTTCCCAGCGATTTCGCATGCTGTTCCTGCCGCGTGTCTAACACCTCCATGGTAGCAACCGATTGCAAAGGATCCCGTCCCAGAATCACATCCAACCGACTCTCGGGAAAGAGCACCCAACGCAGAATATCAATCTGATGGGCCGTGAATGTTTGTTTCATTAAGAAGGGACGGAAAAATGGCTTCAACGCCGCCACGAGTCCAGCTTCATCCAGCTCATTCCAAGCTCTTCGTTGATCCGCGAAGACAGTATTCTCCGTCGTGAAGATTGCCTGCAGTGCTTCCTTATGCACGGATTTCTCCACATTCCTGCGCTCAATCCTGGTGAACAGAACCATCGCACCCACTGGAAAACAGAGCTTACCTTTGTGATCCCCCTCCGCGTGCAGCAATGCTCCGCCGTATTTCCCCTTGCAGCACATATCTTTCAGCGCCTGCCAATAGCCCTCCACCTGCGTTAGCGGATTCGGTTGCTGAAATGATGCCGCTGTTCCGATCGGCTGAAGCTCAATCGTTTGTGGATTCACCGACAGCACAGAATTAATCGACCAATCTTTCACCTCTATAACCAGCAGCCCCAGATTTGGAGCCAGAATCACGAAATCAGGCTTGCGACGGTCCACCGTCGGTTCGTAATAAATCGTCCAGTCCTCCGGCAGCCGCTTTAGCAGCTTCGAAAGTTCTTTTTCACCATTGGTTGCCGTTGCTCGGATTGTCTCAGGAATTAGTGTCGCCATGAGGCACTTTAGAACAAGTTATTATAATTACCATAACTAACTTGCATTGCGACGCGATTTGTCATTCTGACTGCACCACACGGGAGGCAGCACCGACTTCCAACTTGTAGCCGCTGACGTGGGGGCTCGTCCCGTTGCCGAGCGCCCATAAAAAAACTGGGCGACACCTTGCGGTATCGCCCAGTTCTTCTGATTGCCTGCGGCTGTGCCTTTACAGGCTCATGTGGCTCACGGCATCGCTCCAGTCACTGTAGCCCGTGCTGCCGCCCACTGCGCGGACTTGGAACTGGTAATTGCTTCCGGGCGTCAGACCTTCCACCGACATGGAGCGGGAGTTCGTGAACAGACCGGCACTCTGCCAGGCACCCGGGGCACCATTGGCAGCGATCAGGGCATGGCGAATCTCATAGCATTTGGCGTTGGGGATCACCGTGACCCGCAGCACCAACTGCCCGGAGTTCCCGTTCAGGATGTCCTTGATGCTCGGCGCGTCCAGCGGACTGGACGCCCGGTTCGTGCTCACGGCATCGAAACCGCTGGAGAGCAGCACGGCCAGATCATTGCCATGCTTTTCCTGCACATAACCAGCCAAGGCGCGGAGCAGTCCCACCAGCGTGGCGCGCTTGTTATCCTTCACCGCCGTATCCCCTGGACCGCCCAGATTCGCTGCCGCCACCGCCGCAGAGAAATCATTTTTGGCGGTGGTGAGGGCCGCAGAGGTCACCGGCGGGGTCGGATAAGCGGCATTTCCGTAGAGTTTTTGAAGCACTGCTCCGGCTAATTCATCCAGTCCGTTATCAGGCGCACTGGCGAAACCAAGTAAGACACGTAGTTGAGGCATTTTTTTAGGTGTTGGTTGTAGCACAAACCCATTATAGCGAAGGCCGGGCGTGTCCCAACGCAGCGGTTGGCCATTAGCGTCCGTTCCATCCCAAGTAACAGGTATTTGTGCCATTGTTTAATGTAGGTTTAGTTTTGGGGGAAAATGATGTCGTTCCTGCGCAGCCATTCCATGCACAGCAAACGCGGCCTGTGCCCTGCCGACAGAGTTTTGTCCGTGGCCGACAGAGTTTTGTCCGTGACGGAGAGAGTTTTGTCCGTGACGGACAGAGTTTTGTCCGGGGCGGAAAGAGTTTTGTCCGAGGCGGAAAGAGTTTTGTCTGAGGCGGAAAGAGTTTTGTCCAGAGCGGAAAGAGTTGTTTCCGCGAAGGACAGAGTTGCGTCCGGGAAGGACAGAGTTGTGTCGGAGACGGAGAAAGTTCTGTCCGAGGCCGAACGAGTGGTTTTCCCACCGGAAATCACCCGGTTCCCCGTGCCAACCCATGACTGCCGGGGGAATAAACTACACCGCGGTTCCCTCAAGAAGACCGCCATCACGCAGGACTGTGTATGAATCATCATCGAACGCCATGCTACGCTTCCCCGCCTTTAGCGTCAAATAATTTAACGCATCGTATCGTGTTTTGTTTATTTCTTCCTAGTCGATATACTGCTGAACATTCACGGTTTTTCTTTGGTCGACCCTGGACCGAGGCCGTTAAAGGTTCATCCGCCTGGGTAGTTTAGGCAGATCTCTGAAGTAACGGGCGTTTTAGTTGCTCGTGGCCTGTAGAATAAATGGCCTTGCGCGGTGTTGCTACCCCGTGGTATTTAATACGAATTAACAAACAAAACTGAATAATGGCACCCACGAACAGTAGGACAAACGCACCAGCAAATGGAGATAACGACAGATGGCAGAACACCCTGGCTGAGTTAGATCGAAGAACCGTGGTGGAAGCCGCTCCTCCTCACAAACTCAATAAGTTTTTAGAATGGAAATACGCCAAAAGGATTATCGAGACGGGGCTAATCCCCCTGCTTTCTCCGGAAAATTGGCCGGATGAAAATGATAGGGCTGTCATGGCGCACTATGCTCAATTAAGGCGCCAAACCACTCCCGATTTCACCGTGCTTGCTAGCTGCTTCCTGTGCGGGCCTGAGACTGTTTACCATTGGAAGTCCTTTGCTGAAAAAGAGGAGGATGTTTGCTGTATAGAATTTGAGGCTAAGAAATTCATAGATCGTCTCATCCCGCCTACAGGGGAATTTCTCAAAGGGAAAGTCAAATATCGACCTTGGGCACAACTTAGTAAAAAAGTTAAATGGCAGAATCAGGAGGATGAGGTTATTGAAAATCTCCCATTCTTTAAGAGATGGCCGTTCAGATGCGAGGATGAATATCGCGTTGTCTGGGGAGGCGACCAAGGATCAGCCCAAGGTGGGATTCACATCAATGTCCAGGATGTAATCACGAAAGTGAACCTTAGCCCAAAGTTACCTAAACAGGAGTTTGAAGCAAGAAAGCAGGCTTTAGGCCGGAGGCCTGGGATAGAGATTTTGCATTCAACATTAAACCACAATAAGGACTGGATGGAGGCAATTCAGAACATTGGCACCAGTCAGCGCTCCAAATCAAAGGCTTCGGTAAGTTGATAGCGCAGATATAGCTTATCTCCGACGCCGGAATGAGCAGGCCGTGCTGAGCATTATCAGGCCCATCGTTCCAGGTTCTGGGACCGTCTCAACAATGGCAAAATATGGGAGAGTAATTGGATCAAATTGGCCTCCCGGTGATACTGTTCCATTAACGTGATTGTCATTCCAACTACCTTTTGTTTCACCAGCTCCTGCGGCGTGGTTCCAATTGATGACACCGTAGTCTTCATCCCCTAAGTTATTGGGCTCGTTGTTATCCCAATTGGTGTAGGTGACTGGTTCTCCTGTTGTCCAAACAAAAGTTCCTTCAGTTGCGACATCGTTGATTCCCAACCAAACCGGAAGGCGATCATTTGCCCCGACTAGAAAATTTGCCACGATGAAAGCTTGTTCAGCAGCGGAAGTGATACTTACCAAGTGTCCGCCCACAGACTGTGCGAAGGACTCTGCAACATCCCAATTCATTCGCACGGCAGTCAGTTCGTAAAAGTGGTCATTGCCACCAACGGCAGAAGACCACTGGATGGCAGCTGCTTGCGAGGTCTGAGCAGCTATTAAATTCAGAGCGATTGCAGAGAGTAGAGGACGAATCATAGATTGCCCTTTAGTTTGCTTAATTGCGGAAGTCAACCTCCAATTGCCCGATTTGCCAACATGTGCTTCTTACCTGTCCTCTGGCCTCAGGGGAACAGAACTCTGAGTCAATAGAACTACTAATTCTGGTTCCGTCAGTTTAAGTAGTTTTGTAAATTTCAGGCCGCCATGAACCATCTGGTAAAATTTCGACAGGCTGGACGAATTCGTTCACTGAAAGAGCATCGTCGAACGCACGTTCGTCATCGAGAAATTCTTGTAATCGGGTCATTGCAGCATCTACAATTTCGCGCTGGGCTTCCAGTTCGGAATGAAAAAGCACGGCGGAATTCTCGCGGTCCGTCAACAGAGGCACCACGCCTTCACAAAGAGAGTCGACACAAATGATATAGCCTATGGAAACGTTCATAGTTGTGACCTGGCCTGGGTTTCAACTTTGCTCAAGTTGGAAATTCGGGTGGAGGATACCATTGCCAACCGCCGGATTTACGATAGTCTGGGCTCATGGAAACCAGAAAGAAATGGAATCGAGAGGAGTTACTCATCGCCTTAAACCTCTACCACAAGCTGTCGTTCGGTAAACTGCACTCACGCCAGCCTGCCATCGTGGCACTAGCGGAAAAAATGGGACGCGGCGCGAACAGTTTGGCGATGAAATTGTGCAACTTTGCTTCCTTGGACCCCGCCCTGAAACTGCGCGGCATTAGCGGTCTGAAGGGAGCTAGCGCTTTGGATCAAACAGTTTGGTCTGAATTCCATGAGGATCTCAACGAATCCGTCCCTGCGTCCGAGGAAGCTTTCCGCAAATTACTCGGTGTTAGCCACAATGCAGAGATCGAGGTTCTACCCGAGGCAGGGTTGGTGGTGAAGCAATCTCCCGCCGGACCAACAGAACTAATGGCATCGATCAAAATTCGTCGTGGACAGCACTTCTTCCGCGAAGTTGTGGTAAACAACAGTGGTGGAGTTTGTAGCGTCAGTGGACTTGCCATTCGAGAACTGCTGGTGGCATCTCATATCTTGCCATGGGGCTCTCATCCAAAACACAGACTGGACGTGCAGAATGGAATTTGCCTTTCGCGCCTGCACGATGCCGCCTTCGATCGTGGTTTCGTCACCTTTGACGAGAATTTGCAATTGGTGCTATCACCACAACTAACCTCACGGCTTGATCAGCGCAGCGTATCCGAGAACTTCGGAGCCTACGCTGGCCAACCACTCCACTTCCCCTCTGATGCTACGCTCCCGAAGGAAGAGTTCCTTGCTGAGCACCGGATGAAGATCTTTCGCGTTGCTTGAGAAGTCGGTAGTAGCGAAGCCATAGGGGACATCCTTGGCTCCACGGTAGTTGCCGGAGGATTTCCGTCCGATTTCCAGAAGCCTCTCCGCAACGATTCCTCGTGCGGCGGGTGGCGGTCATTTGCGTTCCGCTTTTCCTGCGTTCCTCATGCAAAACGCATCAGGAAAGCGGGGGACCTCTTGTGGGCGCAGGAGCGGAAGACAGGCAGGGCCATGGTCCAGGCGGAACTGGAACAACCGTTGGAGTTCCGGCCTTTAGGCGGAGGATCAGGCTCAGGGGCTGGCGCGGCGGGCTTGTCGTGTTGCTCCGGCTGAAGCCTGCTGAAGCCGGGACTCCAACTCTTGGCGCAATCGGTGCCTGCGAGGCTTGGGGTGGGATGAAAAAGCGGGCGCAATGCTAATGGCGGCGGGACGCGCGCCACTCCCAGTGTTCGCCTCTTTTTGAGCAGTCCAGCGGACGGCTCCACATTCGCTCAAAATTGCTGAAGAAGGTAGGGAGGGCCATGGTCCAGGCGGAACTGGAACAACCGTTGGAGTTCCGGCCTTTAGGCGCCTTTAGGCGGAGGATCAGGCTCAGGGGGCTGGCGCGGCGGGCTTGTCGTGTTGCTCCGGCTGAAGCCCGGGACTCCAACTCTTGGCGCAATCGGTGCCTGCGAGGCTTGGGGCGGGATGAAAAAGCGGGTGCAATGCGAATGGCGGCGGGACGCGCGCCACTCCCAGTGTTCGCCTCTTTTTGAGCAGTCCAGCGGACTGCTCCACATTCGCTCAAAATTGCTGAGGGAGGCGTTACGCTTCGACAATTGGCCCCTGTCCTGCGACAGTCCTCTGAGAAACTCTGCCGTGAGATTAATCCTCATGTGCTCTCTCCCGCCGAGTGGACGACCAAGCTGCACCGTGCGGACGTGTTCTGCGCCCGCGTGGCGGCCGAACCGAAAATTTTTCTGAAGGGAGGGGCGGATGAGCTGAACAGACTGGGGTAAGAACGGCAGGATGTCGTTGGCTCTGCCGTAGTCCGCCGCGAATATGACAGCAGTCGGCCCGACTGATCCCGCCCCACTCCAGCCACCGCAGTCCAGCGGACTGCGACCACCTTCCCGCCGCGCTGGAGGTGTTGAAAAAGTCGCTGCTGCCGCGGGGCTTTTTGCCGGAGAGGTGTGAAATGACTTGGTTGACACCGTTGATCCTTTTGGCGAAGTTTGTGGTGCGCGTGCGGCGGGCTCATCCTAGGCACCTTAGCCGATCTCGTGCACCGCTCCACCGTTCGACCCTCCTCCCATGCCTAAGTTGTTCGACAAACACGGTGGATTCCGCCGGCGGCATTCCTTCACGCTGGCCTGCCCTTATCCGCCATCCTAAGTAAACTCATTCGACAGTCATGAACGAATCCATCATGAAATCCACGCTGAACCGAGGAGCGTCCAGCCAGCATCGCCCCAGCAGGCACCTTGCGGACCCGGGAATGATCGTTTCCGATCAGGTCGCCAGGCAGCGATCCGCATCCCTCACGCTCAGAGACGCCATCGCTCTTGGGTGGTTCGTGATGGTCTGGGGGCTGCGCGCTTTATGGGCGGGTGGTCTGATGATTTGCCGGGCCTCATTTCCCCGCCCCATTATGTTCATCCTGCTGGCGTCGAGTGCGGGGGCACTGCAGGGAGGGGAGAAAGACGCGGCCAAACCATTGACCGCACAACTGTTCAGCGCGGGGATTGTCGATGCGTCAGGAAGAATCGGATACGTTGACAACGGCAAGGACACGATTGTGGCGATCGAACTTACGACCGGGAAGGAACTCTGGAAATCAGGCGGTGTGATGCAACCGATCATGGGGTTCGAGGGACAATTGCTGGTCCTCGTCTGGCAGGACCGGGAGTTGCGGCTGCACTGGATCGAGGCGGCAACGGGTAAATTCATGCGCGCATCAAGTCCGATGGCCCTGCCCAAATGGAGCGACCGGCCGATCCGATTGGGTGGCCGTGGGGGGATCCAGGAGGGGGATTTGCTACTGGAGTGTTTCATTACCGAAGACTCCAACGGTGGTGCGGCTCCGCACACGAGTATGATCCATGCGAGGATTGCCCTCGATACCGGCAAGGTCACCCTGGTGCCTGCGGGTGAAGCGGGCCAGTCATTCAGCCAGCTCGCTCCCAAGGACTTGAAGAAAGTGGGCGAACTGACGTTCGATATCACCCAGACCACGGAGAGCAAAGCCCCGCATTTCTTGACGATGAAGCGCACGCTACGGGCGCTGAACGCCGAGGGCAAGGTGGTCTGGACGCGGAAGCTCCCTGATTGGGAAATCGGCCCGCCGAAACCGTGAACCACGTAAGGGGACTAGAGCAACTGATGGGTCTGGAGGTCCAAGGTGAAGTGATCGCTGGTTTGCCAATTAAGCGCTTGATTGGCTTCTGACGGGTTGAGGGAGCAGAAGGTTCCTTGGATCTGGTGCTGGTCCAAGTCGATGGTGATGCTCAGGAAGCCAAAGTTGAGATCGTCACAAGCGACCACGTGGGCTTGATCCCCTGCGGGAAGGGAGGTGCCCTCGGGCAGCACGATGTCGCGCGGGACGGATGGTGGGAGAGCGTTAGGATCTGGCTCATCACCGCACGCTGTCAGCAGTCGTTCAATGGGGGAATGTCCGCCGCACCCAGCGATGAGGTAGGGGATTTGGCGACCGTCAGCGTAGGTGTAGGTGATGCGCTGGTAGAGGTGGGCATGGGCGGAAAGCACGAGGTCTGGATAACATTCGGTCTTGGCGAAGACGGCCTGCAGCACGTCCGCCAGGGTGGAGGCGCCACTGACTTGTCCTTCCGGGTGGCTTGGTTTCAGGGTCTTGGGATCGATGGCTCTGGTGGCGTTAGGATCGCCCCGCTGGGCGAAATTGCTGGATCCGGAGTAAACCGGATAATGCAAGGTGAGCACGACTGCTTTACCATCGGCCAGTCCCTTGATACGGAGCAGGGTCTTGATGAACCAGTCCAGTTGCGGGGTGGGATGCTTGGGATCCGGGGTGGTCACCTGGGTCAGAGGCGTGTCCAGCAGACCACCATTGGCGACATTGGTGTAAAGGCCAATGATATGGGCCACGGGAGTTTCGAGCACCCAGTAGGGGAACGGCTGGGTCATCGCTTGTCGCTTCGCGCTGGGATCATCGTTGGGGGACTTTCGTTTCGGTTGGCAGAAGTTATCAATGAAATGCTGATTCGCAGCGTCGGCGGCGGTTACTTCAGGCTTGTGCTTGGTGGCAGGTTTGGGCCCCTTGCCGTCGTGGTTTCCAGCAATGGCAAAGATTTCCTTCGGGTAGTCAGCATACTGTTGATAGAACTGGGCGGTGTAGAGGTCGGCCTGGGTGAGAGAGGTATCATCATCGCTGGTATAAACGATGTCTCCCAAATGAAACAAGAACGAGGCGGGAGGAACGTCGGAGTAAGTGGTGCTATCCATGGTCATGGCCTGCGCCACGGCCAGGCCTGGCGCGGAGTTGGTGGGATCCCCGGAACAGCCGACGCTGTGAAAGGTCATGGCGTTCACAGTGGTGATGCGATTCGCTTCGTCTGGCGCAATCTGCGCCAAGTCCAGAGTCATCGGGAAACCGGGGACCAAGGTGGTGGGGAGGGGAGTCCAAATGCCATTTTCGACGCAGGCATTGGGGTCGGAAGAACTATCGCTCGGTTGGGGTGATTTCATGGGTGCTTGGAGGTTTGGTGGGTAAAGCTACGTTAGTCTATGGATGGAGTGATAGAGGGGGCCGGTGGTTGGTGACGGCGGATGAGGACTTTGTCGATGCGTTGACGGTCCATGTCGATGATTTCAAAATCAAAGCCGCCGGCGGAAAAGGTATCGCCTTCGACGGGGAGTCGATCCATGGCATGGACGATGAAGCCGGCCAGGGTCTGGAAGGGTTCGGCTTCAGCCTCGACGGCGGCGGCTAGATCCGGGAGTTGTTGGATGACGAGGTCGATCTCCATGACGCCGTCCACGAACCAGGCTTGATCGCCTGCGGAGCGCAGCGAGGGGGGATTGAGGGTGGGATCCTGAGAGCGAAATTCCACCATGACTTCCTCGATTAAATCCGTCAGGGAAATGAGTCCGCGAATGGTGCCAAACTCGTCGGTCACGAGGGCGGCTCCCAGCTTGGACTGGCCAAGGGTCTTCATGAGGCTGAGGGCGGGCTGATTCTCTGCGACGAAGACGGGTGGCTGCATGATGTCCTTGAGGGACTGGGCTTGCCCGCTGGCGGCCATGGCGTAAAGATCCCGCAGGGAAACAAGGCCTGCGATTTCGTCCCGGCTGCTTTCATACACTGGAAAGACGATCTGGCTGCTGGCTGCGACCTGGGTGGTGTAGTCGGCGGGTTGGTCATGCACGTGGAGGAAGAGGACTTTGGGCTTTGGTTGCATGATTTCCTCCGCCAGCACTTCACGCAGGTCGAAGACGCCAGCCACCATGCGGCTTTCTTCCGGGTGCACGCCACCGGTGACAAGTCCCTCCCGGATGAGCACTTGGACTTCCTCCCGGGTGGGGCCGCTGAGAGGTTGGGCTTTCCCGAAGAGGCGCATGAGGACGCGGGTGCTCACGCCGAGGAGCCAGACGAGGGGATAGGCCAGGCGCGAGAGCAGGTGCATGGGGGCGGCCATGAAGCAGGCGATGGCTTCCGGATTGCGCAGGGCTAAATTTTTGGGAACCAACTCTCCAATGATAAGGGAAAGATAGGTAATGAAGGCGACGACCAGGGCGAACGACACCTGTTGGGCATTGGGGGCGAGCCAAGGGATGGTCTCCAGCACCGGGGTGACGTAGCTGGCCAGACTGGCTCCCCCAAAGGCCCCGGCCAGCACGCCGACGAGGGTGATTCCCACCTGCACGGTGCTGAGAAATTGCTCGGGGTCGGCTGCCAGTCGCAAGGCTAAAGCGGCCCCGGACTGGCCTTCGTCGGCGCGTTGTTGCAGGCGCGCCCGCTTGGCAGAAACCAGGGCGATCTCCGCCATGGCGAAGACGCCATTGAAGACAAGCAGGAGCAGGATGATGGAAAGTTCGAGCATAGGGGGATCCGCTTGGTGAAAGAAGCGAGGACGCGCTGCTCCTACACTGGAATTGCCGCAAGAGCAACCTTGGACCGTCAATCCGCTACAGCGTCCTCTGCGGGGTGCGGATTGGGATTGCAATGGTGGTGACGTGGGGTATAGCACAGGGCCGGGCGGCGGTAGTTCGCGGTCGCTGGCGATTCCCTTTTTATTATGAGCATTTCTCTGCGTTCCTTGTGTGGTCTGGGTCGAAGCATGGCTTGGGCTGGATTCCTGTCCTTTGGCGTCCCGAGCTTGGTGCCCGCGCTGTGGGCACAGGACACGAATCTGTATCGGGGCACGCAGGTGCCGCCGGAAGTGGAGCGGATGTATACCAAGGGGCTGAAATGGCTGGTGGCGAATCAAGCAGAGGATGGTGGGTTCCCGGGCAACTATGGATCCGAACCGGCCATGGCCAGTCTGGCGGCTTTGGGGATGCTGGCGCATGGTGAGGATCCCAATTTCGGTCCCTATGCGAAGTCGATCAAACGCTGCCTGGAGAAGATCCTGGCGAGCACGCGGAAGGACAATGGCTACATTGGGAACTCGATGTATAACCACGGCTTCAGCACGCTGGCGTTGGCAGAATTATACGGCACGCTCAATGATGACCGGATTGCCCCGGCCCTGCAGAAGGCGGTGGATTTGATCCTAACTTCGCAGTCGAAAAATCCCCAGAAGGCCTGGCGTTACTCCCCGGAAGCGCAGGATGCAGACTCCACGGTGAGCGGCGCGTGCTTCGTGGCGCTGATAGCGGCACGGAATGCCGGACTGAAGGTGCCGGACAAGGCGATCGATGACTGTCTGAAATTTTACTCCGATTGCCAATCGCCTTCGGACGGCGGGATTGGTTATCTGCCGCGCTCCGGGAGCCATGGGGGATCCACCACGGCCATTGGGGTGGCGGTCTATGCGTATGCCAGGAAGAAGGATGTGCCGGTGTTCCAGAAGGCGTTCAAGGCGTTGAAAGCGCAGGAGGAGGGGAGCAGCAGCTACCCCTACTACTTCGAATATTATGCGGCTCAGGCTTATTTCCAGAGTGATGTCAAAGAATGGCAGGGATGGAATGAGAAGCTGATCAAAAAACTGGCCGAAGCGCAAACGGATGACGGAAGTTGGGAAGGCGGCATGGGACCAGCCATGAGCACCACGATGGGGCTGCTGTCGCTGGCCTTGAACTATCGCTATTTGCCGATCTATGAGCGTTAATGTTTCCAGGCTAGGGCAACAATGTCTTCTGCTCACCTGGCTCGCCAGTGCCGGTCTTGGTTGGGGGCGTCAGGGAGGAATCCCCGGTCCGACGATTGCCAAGCCCTCGCAGCCGTTCGACCCCGCCGGGATTCATGTGGTGGAGTTCACAGACGATTCGATGCTGCATGGGACCGTGGCCAGTATCACGGCAGAAACCCTGACGTTGCAGCGCTCGGATGCTTCAGCGTCGATGGCATTTCCCATCGCGACGCTTAATCGCGTGGTCTTCGACAGTGAACCGGATCAGGATGGGCTGGTGCCGCGTTCGACGGTGCAATTAATTACGGGGGATTGGTTCGTGGCGGATGTGCTGCTGGTGAAAGAAGGCAAGGTGGAACTGCGGTTGGCGAATCAACAACGTATCACGCTGGAGCAAAAGTGGATCGAGTGGATCTGCTTCGCCAAGGGAGCGGCTCCGGATGTCTTCCACGGCCCGGAATCACTGGACGGCTGGAATACGAATGGAAGTTGGACCTGTGAGGAAGGGGTGCTGCGCTGTCAGCAGTTGGGGAACATTGGACGAAATTTCCCCGTGGTGCCGGATCGCATCGATCTGCAATTCGAAATGGAAAAGAGTGAGGTGCAAAAGAACTTCATGATGAGCTTCAACTTTTCCCGGCAGGCGGATGGGCTCCAAGGATCGAACGGGAGTGCCTGGACGCAGGTGCGGCTCAACGAAGGGCAGCTCTACATTTATGCTGCCAGCGGTAATAAGAACAAGAACACCAGTTCATCGCTCCCACGTCAGGTGACGAAGCCGAACGAGCAGGGGATGTTCCGCTATCGCATTCTGTTTGATCGGGTGGTGGGCCGCATGGTGTTGTTGATTAATGGCAAGATCGTGGCGGATCAGGAGATCCCGGCCATGGACCCTGGCACGTGGAGTGGAGCCATGACCTTCCAGCCGATGCGTTGGGGCGCTGAATCGGAATGGATGCTGCGCCAGATCCACATGCTGCCGTGGGATGGTCAGTTGCCTGCGGGGTCGGGAGAAGGGGCGAGCACGCCGGCGCGCCTGGATACCCTAACGATGGATGATGGCACGGTGAAGTTGGGGCGGATGGAAGCCGTGATGGGCACGGTGGTGCGCTTCCGTTCGGCCAATGGGTCGGAAGACATTGATCGCAGCATGGTGTCCATGCTGCGGCTGCATCGTGCGGAGCCGGACCTTGCGTTGCCGGCGGCCAAGGGGCCGCGGATTTCGCTGACGGATCGTGGGGAAATCCGCTTGGAGTCCCTGCAACTGGCGGAGCGGACTTACACGCTGACCACGACGTTTGCCGGGGAACTGAAGTTTCCCGCCAAGGCGGTTTACTCCCTGCATTATCCGAACCCAGAGAAGAAAGAGTTGGCGATCACGGATCGTTTGGTGTTCCGGAATGGCGATCAACTGCGGGGCACCTTGAAGGAAGCAGGCCACGATACGCCCATTCAATGGCTGATCCCTGAAGGCCCCCAGATTGCATTTGAAACGAAACGCGTGGGCGGCGTCCTGCTTGCACCACGGACCAACGGGGCCACCGAAGCGGGCGATTGTGTGGTGCGGTTCCGCAATGGCGATTGGCTGGGGGGACAATTTATCGAGTTAGGAAAGGAGCAATTGCGCCTGCGCAGCGGTTTCGGGAACGAGGTCTCGATTGCGCGCCCCAAAGTGCAGACGCTCTATTTATCGAGTCCCGGCAAGGCCGCCATTTGGGAGGGGGCCACGCAGCCCCAGAGCTGGTGGAAGGGCGCGACTGGCCCCGGTGGAAACTGGGTGGAGGATAATGGAGATGAGACCAGAGCGCTGTTGTCGCGCAAAAAAGTTTATTTGGACGGTGCGTTTCTGGTGCCAGGCAATGCCGGCCGCAATGGCGGGATCGGCAAGCAACTGGAGGGGTTGCCGGAGCGGGTGGAGGTGACTTTTGAGGTGGCCGGGGCCAATGCCAGTCCCGCCTTCAATCTCCAATTGTTCTACGAGAATCAGGGCAACAATGGCTTGATGCTGCAAGTCTGGCAGGGCGGGATTTACGTCTACGACATGACGCCACGGGATCGCAAAGGGGGGGCGTTCATGGGAGGGCAACCTCAGCAGGTGCAATGGGGGGATAAAATCGATGCGAGCGCACGGCGGCATCGGTTCCGGATCCTGGCGGATCGTCGCGCGCACAAGGCCACCGTATTTATTGATGATGTGCAGATTGCAGTCGTGAATCGTAAGCCGAGCAAGGAAGGTGGCGTGGAAACGCTCTGGGGCAACGGGATCTCTTTCAGCAGCAACAGTGGGAATGCCGCCTTGATCTTCAATCGGCTGTGGGTGTCCCCTTGGAATGGGCAAATGCCAACTCCCGACAAAGCGGGGGCTCCGCAAGAATCGGTGGCGCTGGCGAATGGTGACGAGGCCAAGGCGGCCATCAAGACAGGCACGGCCAAGGGATTTACGCTGGATTTCGATGGGGAGCCCTTGGAAATTCCGCGCGAAAAGATTCTCCTGGCAGACTTCGGTATCAGTCCGCCCGAGGAAACCCCGAAACTAAGTCTAACGGAGGGATCGATTGCCCCCCGCCTGCGCTTGAGCCAGGGGGGCGCACTCACCGTGGAAACGCTCCGCATCAGTGAAGGCGAAGTGCAGTGCAGCAGTGCGAGCTTTGGGGACCTCAAGGTTCCGTTAGCCAGTTTCAGTGAAATTGTCTGGAGTGGGTTGGATCGCGATATTCAAAATTTGCAGAACAAGCCGCGTTCTCCGACGCGCAAGGTGCCCAAGCCGTAGCGGGCGCTGAGATTTGTCCCACCCATGATTCATCGTGAGCTTCCGATTCGTGCCGCCACGGAAACCCTCCTGGCCCATGGCATCACGCCAGACCGCTGCGAGATCCTGCAGGATGGAAGCACGCTGGTGCTGCGCCTAACGGAATCGCTGGTGGCGAGGGTGGTGCAGGATGTGACCGGACCGCGGCAGGGCACGGAGTGGTTCGCCCGGGAAAATGCGGTGGCGCAGCATCTCACGGACCACGGGGCTCCGGTGATTCCGTTGCATCTGGACCTGCCGCCGGGGCCGCATGAGCACTTGGGTTATCCCATGAACTTCTGGCAATATGTCCAGGTGGTCGATGCTCCCATCGATGCCAGTGCGGTGGGGCGCACGCTACACGAATGCCACGAGGTCTTGCGCTCGTTGTCTCAACCTTTGCCGCCGCTGGCCATCCTAACGGAGAGCCTGGCGTTGTTGGAACCGCTGGCGCAGCAAGCGTTGTTTCCTGCGTCCACCATTGAGTTGCTCCGCCATCATCTGGTCAGCTCAATCGCCATTTTGCGGGAGTTTCCGCACCAACCGCTGCATGGCGATGCCCACATGGGGAATCTCCTGAACACGAATCTCGGGCTGCTCTGGACGGATTGGGAGGATGCCTTTGCGGGACCGGTGGAATGGGATTTGGCATCAATCATCTGGAACGCCAAATTCTTGGAGCAAGACCACGAGACCGTGAATCAAATCCTAACGGCATATCGTGCGGTCGGAGGCCGGATTGACGAGCGGGCGCTGGAGCAAAGCCTCATCGCCCGGGCCGCCGTGATGAGCGCCTGGTATCCGATCCTGTATCCCCGGCCAAATGCCGAGCGTCGCGCCAAGCTGCAGCAGCGACTGGTCTGGCTGGAGGCGCAGCGGTGAAAGGTAGTCCGGGCTACCCGTCGAACGGGGGCGGAGCCTACTTTCCCGCTTCGGCCTTGGTGGTTAGTTCTTTGGCCTGGTTGGCGGAGACGAGGTTGACCTCTTCAATGGCCTGGGTGGCTTCCGCGATCTGGGTTTGGAAATCGGCGTAGTCTGCGGCGGCAAAGGTGCCGGTCTTGCGGGTTAGGCTGAGCATGAGTTCGGAGCGACCTTCACTGTAAATTTGCCTGGCGTCCCAGCGCACGAACCTTTTCTCTTGTTCGGGCAGTTCCACCGGAACGAGTGCGAGGCCAACGAGGCCGAAGAGTTTGGTGTGGAGTTTGAGATTTACCGGAGTGGCAAATTCGAATGGACTGCGACGGGATTCGCCAAAGGTATCGGAATCAAGGAAGCGCAAAGCGGTGTGATTAGGAATGCGCACGCTCAACGTTTGTCCAATCTGGGAGCAGGCGTTGAGGACGCGGTATTCCAGATGAATGGTGAGTGGCTGAGTGAGATCCAATTGGTTTTCAACTTTGGCGAGGGAGACTTGGCCGCGCTCGCGATTCATCCCTAAAAGGCGCTGGATGGCCGTGGTGGCATCGCGTCGCTCGGTATTTTTGGCCAGCAGATAGCGCATCTCACAAGCCGTGAGGCCCGTCAGTTGGATGGATTCTTTGATATCCAAATGGCGGGCATCGAGGACTTGGGCGGTGCGTTCGACGGTGATGGATTCGCTGCCGGCGGGGATGGATTTTATTTTCACGAGCTTGGAAGCATCGATACTAAACTCTGAGGAAGCCTCGCCTAACACGAGGACATATTTATCTGCCAAGAGCAGCGGGGGGACGCCGGCCTCGGGTGCCATAAATTTGTTGGTGCAATCAATGAAATCGAATTCTCCTTTGGTGACGGAGGGCACCGCGGTAATCATGTGATTGAAGGCTCCCAGGGAGGGGAGATCTGGTTGCACTGCGGTGGAGGCATTGGCGAGCACAAGTTTGGCAGGGATGCCGACGGCCTTGAGCATTTGATAGAGCAGCACGCTGTGGTCCTTACAGTCTCCGTAGCGATTCTTCACGCTTTCGAGAGCCGTGTTAGGAATGAGGCCGCGCATGCCGAACTCAATGGCGGCATAGCTGAGCGAGTCTCTCACGTATTGGGAGAGGATGGAAATTTTTTCGGCGTCGGTCTTACAGTTTTTAGTTTTGTCCTTAGCCAGCTTGGTGATGCCTTCATCGGGACGAATTTTATGCTGGATCAGGCTCAGATACTCAAGCCCCAGGCGCGCCCAACTCTCGGAACCATCGCCTGTCCAGAGCACGGGGACGAATTTCTCCAGGGACGGTTGGTGCATTTCATCGGAGATCCCGGGGAGGGAGCGTTCCACCCAGATGTAACCAGTGGGAACCTTGAGGGGCTTGGAGTTTTTGCTGTGGCGATACTCCACTTTGGCTACGGGGCTATGGATGTAAAGGATGTCCAGCGCGCAGGGCATTTCGGTGGCGAAGTGGAAACTGCTCGTAAGTGGCCCGTCCATGACCCCGAGGCTTTGTTCCGTAACGGTGTATTCGAGCACGCAACCCGGAGTGAGGCCGGGCACGGGGACGTTGAGGAGTTTCATCCCGGTGAGCATGCCATCCGCATTGTCCTCGGTCACGAAGGCTTCCTTCATGTTAGCTGGGGCCACGGTCTTGCCATCCGGCGTGCGCACATGGAGTTCGTTGACTTGAATGCGTTCGCCTCGCGGATGGAAGGGCAATTTCAGGATGTTAAACTCTTCCATCCCGGTGCTGTTCTGAATGCGAATGGAGTAGCGGTTAGTGGAAGTGAAGGCGCTGCCCGGGTCGTAGGTGACCGAGCGGATGCGGTAGAGGAACTGGTAAGGATCGTCGGTTTTCGGGGTGTTGGCGTAGGGCTCGGTGCGCAAAAGTTTTTGGATGTCAGGTGGCAGCGGAATCGGTGGGGCCTGCGGGCCGTCTTCCCGCAGGACCGGGCCTCCGGCATCATCGGTTATAGCATAAGCCAGGTCGTCCAGATCCCGCAGGTTGGGATTGTATTGGCGGGCTTTGGCCAGGGTTTCGGTGGCTTTCTTCTCATCCCCCAAGCTGCGTTCGCAAGTGGCCCGCAGCAGCCAGGCCATGCCCGCCTGGGGGTCCAACTTCAACACGCCCATGGCCGCGTCCAAGCCAATCTGGTGGGCTTTATGAACTTTGAGGAAAAGCAGAATGTCCCGTGCGAGTTCCCGGTTTTTACGAACGCCAGCGATCAAGCCTTCCATGATTTCCACGGCGCGACGCTTGGTTTCCGGCGTATTGTAGAGAATGTAGGACTCCCACAGGCGCCAGGCGTTGTCCGGCGCGCGCTGGCTGAGCACGTCGAGGACGCGCAGGGCTTCATCTTTGGCGTGGGCTTCGCGGAGGATGTCGAGGTAGCTTTCGATGGACTCGAAGGTGAGCGCATGTTCGTCGTTGCAGGAGCTTTGCAGGGCGGTGGTGACTAACGTGGTGGCGATTTCAACTTTGTTGTGTCGGGCCATGAATTTGGCGGCTTGGAGCAGGGAGTTGGCCTCCCGCGGCAGGGCGCGCCATTCCTTTTCCAGCAAGGCGGTGGCTTTGTCAGCTTGACTGAGTTTGGACATGACCTCGCAGAGGGACAACAGCATGGAAAAGCTGGCGCGAGTCTGGTAGGCCCGGTCATAGAGATCCATCGCGGCGGCCAGTCGATTGGCCTGCTCATGCTCCCGACCCAGATTGCTGAGGACATGCTCCCAAACTTCCGTGCAGGCGCCCGGGGTATGCTGGGTGGTCAGCTTGGAGAGATCATAAGCGGGCGCGCTCCATTGCACACGATCCAACATGGCGGTGAGCTGGGCTTGGGAGTGCTTTTCAGAAAAGGAACAAGCACCCAGCGCATAAACCATCTCCCCGCGTCGCACCAAGCGGAAGACGAAGAGGGCTGGGTTGAGTTCGCGTGAGATCTGTCCGGCATACTCTACTCCGTCGAGTTCGTGTGCCTTGAACGGACGTTCCTGTTGGCGGTCCACTGCCGTGTCCGGGAACCAAGCGCCAAGCACGAGCGAGGCTAAATGAGCCGGATCGACCGTCAGATCTTTTGGTAAATGGAACACCGAGAGACCGCAGAGGTCTCCCTCCGCCGTTTGATAGCCCACCGAGGGCGACCCCAGTTGCCCGGAAGCAATGGGACGGCGTTTCAGGGCATCCTGCGAAGCCACGTAGGAGCGGTTCTGATGCATGGTGGTGAAGGAGGAAAACAGGGTGGGTGCATCCGGGATGATGCTCCAAGCCGGTCCCGGGCTGGGGAGATCGATTCCAGTCTCTGGTGCGATGGAGCGGGGATCGCTGAGTGTGAAATTGTTCAAAGTGGAGAACCGAAGGTCTTTTATCAGCGGCTTGACGCTGCGCAGAATTTGCTCTGACATGGCGGGGAGCCGCTCGTAGGCTTTGCTGCCCTGTCCGGTAAAACGAAAATTGTAGGCGGTGCCATTCTCGAGTAATTCGTATTCCAAGATCGTTACTGGTCGGGGGCGAAAATAATCTGAACTCTGTTCCTCTTCTTTGCGGAAGAATTGAAATTTCCGCCCGCCAATGTCCTTGGCCTCACTCACTTGTCCCGTTTCGGAGGCTCCGTGCGCCAGACTCATCCGAAATAGTTGGCCGGCAAGGTTCTCCTTTAATTGGCTGTTGGCTCCCGCAGCGTCTGTCGTCAGGGTGCCGTGGACGGTAGTTGTCATGACGACCCGGCAATCAGGATCCTGCAAGTTGACCAACTGCCCGATCTGGTTATTGCCGCCAGGATGTAGGGGCAACCATGAGTCTGGTGCTTCAAAAGCAATGTTCCAAGCGTCGCTCGTCACTTTCACAGCGGCTTGGGCGGCCATCGGGGCGGGTGGGAAAATTTTCGCAATGATTTCTTTGGCTCCTGCGAGCGACACCTCCGGGGCTTTGCCCAACTGCCATAAAGCCAGCCAAGTGAGCATCAACCCAGCGGCCAACCCAGATAGTCTTAACGCGAGGCGGATCCACAGCTTCTGCGATGCTCCGGAGTTACGGTCTGGGATGACCAATCGCACCGCAGGCGGTTGGTAGGCTAGAAAGGCCGGTAACGGAGGATCGTCGGTGGCGGAATTCGCGTCCGCCGCCGCTGCCTCCGTGCTGGTTTGGTTGGGTGGCCCAAAGTTCGACGATCCTGCATCTGAACCGGAAATGGGGGCAAAGGGCGTGGGCGGCAGTGACGGCGGGGCGCTTGGTGCCTCCCGATTCGGTGGGCCAAAATTTGACGATCCGGCATTCGCCCCGGAAGGAGGAGCAAATGGTGTGGGTGGCAGTGACAGCGGGGCGCTTGGCACGTCCGGGTTGGGTGGTCCGAGATTTGAAGCTATGGCATTTTTTGCTGATGCTTGGGGCGCAGCTAGGGGAGAAATGGGCCCGGGCAGGTTCGCACCAGTCAGAACAGGTCTTGGGAACGCGGGCACCGCGCTTGGCGCTATGGGTGGGGCCACCACCACCGTGCGCTCCGATTCTGGTCTCGGGGTGAAGGGTTTGATCACAACCTCCGGCCTTCGCGCAACTTCAGCAGCCGCGGCGGGAGCCGTGACCGTTGCGCCACAATTAGGGCAAGGGCCTGTCACCCCACCCATTTCCCGAGGAATTCGCAAGGTGGTCTGGCAGTTGGAACAGGCAAAACTGATTTCGAAAGGAGCATTCGAATCGTTCGGTTGGAGGGACATAGTTGGAGAGTTGAAAGATCGGCTTTTCTCTAATCTACCTTGATAAATTCGTAAATTCAATAATTTTCATAAATAATATTAAAATGAGCAGAAAATCTCAATCCAACGGGCGAGAAACTGCTTTCCTGCGAATTACCGATGGACGTATTTTTTTGCTGCGGTTCGCGCACAAAATCGGTAGTTTGACCGGGAATTAAATCCTCGGTCCAGAATCTTGCTGAGACCTTATCCCCAAATCCCCCTCACTTGCTCATGAAATTTCCCCATTTCGTAACGTGTCTGCGCCCCATCATTTTAAGTGCTCTAGCATTCTGGTGCGGCCAAGCTCATGCCGGCAACTCCATTTATAACAGTGCCGTGCTGGCGGATGGTCCACTGACGTTCTGGTCGTTCGATGAAACGACGGGCACGGTGGCGAATGACTCGGCCACGGCTGCCGGGGCTCCACAGCAGGGGGCGCAGAATGGGAGCTATGAGAATTGCACGCTGGGCGCTCCTTCTGGCGCGGTGAATTTGGGAACGTGCATTACTTTAAACGGGACGAGTGCCCGGGCGAGGTTTCCTTACGTCTCGTTCTTTGATCTGGCAGCGGGGGATTTCTCCGTGGAGCTGTGGTATAAAACGACGAGCACCGCCCGCGGG
The DNA here is from genome assembly GCA_031411295.1 of Verrucomicrobiales bacterium. GTDB lineage: Bacteria > Verrucomicrobiota > Verrucomicrobiia > Verrucomicrobiales > V1-33 > JAGNEJ01. The sequence goes on from JANOAV010000086.1 coordinate 65,365, forward strand.
GACATTTTTAATTTCAAGAACACGAACGACTTCGGCATCTTTGCCAATCAGGCGGGCAATGGCACCATCGGTGGCTGGCACAATGGGTTCCTGCCCGGCATCGCGACGGTGCCGATTAATAATTGGTATCATGTGGTCTATGTTAGAACTGGTGGAAACATCACCCTGTATGTCAATGGCGTGGCTTCTGGATCGCAGGCCAACGCGCAGAGCATGTCTTCGGGTGCTGAAATCACGGTGGGCGATAACAAGGGTGGGTCCTGGTTCGCTGGCTCCGTGGATGAAGTGGCGTATTATCCCTCCGCCTTGAGTGCTGCCCGCGTGGCGGCTCACTACGCGGCCGCATCGCAAACGAGTGCCAATGCTCCGGTCGTGTTGACAGGATCGGCCACCAGCATTGTCGGGACCTCGGCTACGTTAAACGGAAGTTTCAGTGCGGTCGGCAGTCCAAATCCTAACGTGACCATTTATTGGGGGCCAACCAATGGCGGCACGGTCCCTGCGAATTGGGCGAACACCGTCAATCTGGGAGCGCAGTCGGGGGCATTTGCTACGACCATTACCGGGCTGGCTCCGGCTACGACGTATTATTTCATCGCTTACGCCAGCAATGCCAGCGGCACCAGTTATGGCGCGCCAGGATCCAGTTTCGTCTCTGCCAATGGCCCGCCTGCGGTAAGCAACGTAGCCGCCACGAACATTCTGGCCAGCAGTGCCACGATCGGTGCGCAGGTGACAAACACCGGCGGGGTAACTCCTGTAGTGACAGTTTATTACGGCACCACGGATGGGGGCACTACGGTGGGAAATTGGGCCAACTCTGTGAGCTTGGGCACCTTGAATGGCACTGGCACTGCGAACATCTCTAACTTGACGATGAACAGCACGTATTACTTCCGCGCCTTGGCGACGAATACGGCGGGAAGCACCTGGGCGGCCAGTTCAGGAACGTTCGCGACGCCTGTAGCCTCCCTGCCGAGCGTTGCTAACAGCGCGGCAACCGACATCACAGGCTATTCCGCCTCCTTGCGGGGAACGGTGACAGCCACCGGAAACGATCCTCCAGTGGTGAAAATTTACTACGGCACCACCGATGGCGGATCCACGGTGGGAAGCTGGACTAGCAATGTGACCCTGCCTGCACAACCAGCGAATTTCGCCAAGGCCGTGGGCGGGTTGGCGGCCAATACCACTTACTTTTATCGCGCCTGGGCGCAGAATTCCGCAGGCTCCGTCTGGGCCTCCAGCAGCAGTTCATTTGCGACCACAGGTTTTACTCCACGGTCGCTGGTAATTAATGAAATTCACTATCACCCAGTGGAGGAAGATGCCTTTAATCCTGACGGAACGCCCACTCTGGATCTCACGAACGACGTGCATGAGTTCGTGGAAATCTACAACAACACCGGCAGTCCCATTGTGCTGGACGGCTTTAAACTGGCTGGGGGCATTGGCTTCACATTTCCTGTCGGGACCACCATCACAGCGGGCGGGTATCGGGTCATCGCGAAGAATCCCGCGCGATTGATGACGGTTTACAGCGGGCTCACGAACGTGCTAGGTCCTTACACCGGAACGCTGGGAAACAATGGTGATACCGTGCGCATCGAAAATGGCTCGGGAAATCTGGTCGATGAAGTGACCTACGAAGCGGCCTTTCCGTGGGCCAACGGAGCCGATGCCATGGGCGCGGCGGAAGATTTCACTTTAGTGAGCCCGACTCCCTATCAGTATAAAGGTCGCTCCCTGCAACGTGTTAGTGTTACTGCGGAATCCAGTGATCCGGCCAACTGGCTGGCCTCGCCACTGGGATCGGCCCCGACTCCGGGAGCCGTCAATGCAGTGAGTTTGGCGGTGCCAGCGCCTGTGGGCGTGAGTTTCTCCGCTGTGCAATCAGCAGATGATGCCGCCCTGATTCGCGCTGCGGCCACGGTGCGGGTGACGTTTACCCTAACCAGCACGGCGGGCTTGTTCAATCCGCAGGTGGAGTATTTCGTGGATAACATTAACTCCTTTGCCGAGGTTCATAGTTTCGTATCGCTCACTGGGATTGGAAACAATCAATTCACCGCTGTCCTGCCCGGGCAGGTGGATCGCAGCATTGTAAGGTATCGTTTCCTGGGGAATCTGGGCGCTGGTATGGTGCAGTTAGTGCCGCGCATGGATGATGCCAAGATTGTGCCGGTCAGCTTTACAGGACGTGAGGCTTGGTGTTCGTATTTCGTCACACCAGTGCGGACTTCGACCAACTCGATCTATGATTTATTTGTTTCCAATGATGGCACTGCCACCAATCCCGGAGCCCCGTTCAATGGCCTGAATGGCCTGCAAACCATGGGTTACAACTCGCTGGGTAATCCCAAGCGCGCCACCACTGCGGACACCAACGGTGTGCCGCGTGATGTGCCGTATGTCCCCGCAACCGCGCAACTTTGGAATGGCTCCGTGCCTGCAATCTTCGTGGAGAATGGCCGGGTGCGCGATGCCCATTTCCGGCTCCACGGCAGTCGGTATAATCGCAGCCCGACCCGCCAAACGTATAAACTTCGTTTCTCCGATACCGAGCGCTATCAGGATGCGGACAGTGAGTTCATCACGGACAAGAGCGACTACTTCAGCGTGATGCACGGCCTTTATCAAAATGCTAATTTGCCAATCTCCGCCGTTCGTTGGATCGACTGGTATATGAATGGCGATGCCAAAGTGGTGAAGCTGGAGCAGGGCGAATACAATGGTGACTTGCTGGATAAATTCCACACCGCACAGGCTGCGCTGAACCCCGGCACACCGAAGGAAGCGAGTGGCGAATTTTATAAAGATGTCGGCATCATCTCCTCGTTTGGTGAAGAAGGACCCTACTCCACCGGAGACGGTCGGCCTTTGGTGGGAAGCGGGCTTTGGAGCACGGTCCAGAAGTATCAATGGACCTATCTCATGCAGTCCAACTCCTGGAAAGGGGCCACCCAAATGAAGAACTTCTTCGAAAACATGTGGGCTGCTCGGGCCGATACCGTGGCAGCTCCTAATCCCAACGTGCCCGCCCTGCGCGCTTATCTGGACAGCGTCATGGATGTGGACACGGAACTCACTTCCATGGCCATTCTGAATTGGGCATGTCCGTGGGATGATACTTCGCAGAACCATTTCTTCTGGCAACGTGCCAATGGTAAGTGGGCGCATTTTCCATGGGACTTCGATGGCTTCTTTGGCAATGGCGATACCACGGGCGCTAACTCCTGGATCTATCTGGGTGAAAACGGCACACCATCACCTGCCACCAATACTTATGGAACGGTGTTAGGGAATAACTTCCGTGGCCCCAACTACTTCAAGGACAGTTTCCTCAAGGCCTACCGCACGGAATACAACGCACGGCTCTGGGTATTAAATAACACCTATCTGCATCCCGACACCTTGAAGACTATTTTCTTCACCACGGGCACCGGAGCACCGCAGAGCTACTACAGCTACATCAATGCCGTGAAGGCCGGCTTCTGTGAAGGCCGTTTCAACAGCGTTAACGTTCAGTTAGGCAAGGCGGCGGACGGTAGTGATTTCCTGCGCCCAGCCAAGCCCACCAACGCCGCGCCATTGGCTGGGTCCACCGCGTTGCCGGCTTCCAATATGACCGCCAGTGCTTACACGCACAGCAGTGGGAACACGACTGGCGGCAATGCTCATACCAAATCGAAGTGGGAACTGCGGCACTCGGCAGGCACGTATCTGGCGCCCATCATGGTCACCACAAGCACGACGAATCTAACCTCCATGCCGATTCCGTTCGCAGATCTCACCTTCGGTCAGACGTATTTCTGGCGCGTCACTTACATTGATGCCTCGGATCATCCATCCCTAACATCGGCGGAAACATCGTTTATCTACGGGCCGCAAGCCAGTTCCCAGACCATCATCAACTTCGGAGATGCTTGGAAATATAACAACAGCACGGCCTTCACAGACAACTCCTGGGCGCAGCCTGCCTTCAACGACAGCGCCTGGACGAACGGAAACGGAGTCTTCCTGCAATCAGGCGAACCCATTCTGGCCCCAGGCGCAGCCGGCACAGTGGTGCCGGCGCCAGGAACCCTAACCCCAGCAGGTCGCGCCTATTTGTTCCGCAAACATTTTAACTTCCCCGCCAATCCTCTAACCGCCACCATCCGCATCCGCCACTACGTGGACGATGGCTGTGTCATCTGGATCAACGGTCAGAAGGTGCACCGCTACTTCATGAATGAGCAGGCAAATTACACTACCGCAGAGTTCGATGCCGCTGCCGCAGGTCCGGGCGAAGCTGCCTATCAATATGCCGACGCGGTCACGAACACGACCAACTTTGCTTACATCGACCCGCGTCCTTTCATGGTGCAGGGGGACAACGTCATCGCTGTCGAAGTGCATCAGGTCAATGCCACCAGTTCCGACATCGTGATGGGACTGGAAATGACCGCCGTGCTGCCTGCGTTGGCGGGTGATGTGGTCATCAACGAGATCCTGGCCAATGGTGGAGGCGCGGCGGATTACATCGAACTCAAGAACAATACCAATGCCGTTGTCAGCCTGACAAACCATGGACTAACAGACGATATCCTGAATCCCACGCGCTACGTTTTCCCTGCTGGGACCACGATTCCGGCCAATGGCTACCTCCGGATTTACTGTGATAACGATTTACTAACTCCAGGTTTGCACACTGGATTCGGTTTGTCGTCAGGAGGGCAGGCCGTAGTGCTCACCAATGCAGGCACCCTGCGCGACCGCGTTCCATTTGGTCCGCAGGCGCGCGGCCTTTCGATTGGTCGGGTGCCGGACGGCACGGGCGGATTTGTGCTGACAACGCCAAGCCCGTTGGCGACAAATATAGCGGTGGCTACGCTGGGTTCCACTGCCAACTTGCGCGTGAATGAATGGATGGCCAGTCCCGCTCATGGCGATGATTGGTTCGAAATTTATAACACCGATGCGAATCCCGTCGCTCTGGCTGGATTGTATCTCAGTGATACGCCATCCACGCCCCTGCTAACACAGATTCCAGCGCTCTCGTTCATTGCTGGAAAAGGCTACGCAGACTTCGTGGCTGACGGCAGCACGACTGGATTTAATCGGTGTAATTTCAAATTGTCCGGCAGTGGCGAGCGCATCTTAATTACCAGCACATCGGGCGCGGCCACGTTGGACAGCGTGATCTTTGGCACGCAGCAAACCAACGTTTCCCAAGGTCGCTTGCCCGATGGCGGTGGCACCATCCTCGCCTTCCCCTTTAGCAGTTCGCGCGAGGGCAGTAATTGGTTGGAAAGCCAGGTGGTAGTTAATGAACTGCAGAACTCCTCGGGGATTGCGGACGACTTCATTGAGTTGAAAAACCTCAGTGCTGCCGCCATCAATATCAGTGGATGGTGGCTGTCAGACGATGGAGATGTGCGGCAGAAATATCAATTCCCGTCCGGCACGATCATCCCGGCCGGTGGACTGCTTTCGATTTTCCAAACCCAGTTTGGCGCAGGAACGATCCCATTTGCCTTCAGTGCCAGTGGTGAAAAAGCCGTGCTCACAGCGGTTAGTGGTGGACTGGAAACGGGGTATCGCTCTGAAGTGAACTTTGGCGCAGGGTTCACTATTGCGTCCTTCGGTCGCGTGCTCACAGGGAACCCCTTAGGGTCTCTTAAGCCTGAATTCTGGCCACAAACCACGCGCACGCCGGGCGCTGCAAATTCATCCGTCGTCGTCACACCGGTCATCATTAACGAGATTAACTACCATCCGCAGGACCTGTTAGGGTTGGATAACGTGAGAGATGAATTTGTGGAATTCCACAATCCCACCACCACCGCCGTGGACTTGAGCGGATGGCGACTGAAAGCAGCCAGCGATTTCACGTTCCCCAATGGAGCCACGCTGCGGCCAGGCGACTACATCGTAATCCTGGGCTTCGATCCCGCAGTGGACACGGCTTCCTTGGCTGCCTTCCGTGCGGCCACGGGCATGGACGCCAGCGTGCCAGTCTTCGGCCCATTCACGCCCAAACTCCCCAACGACGAAGCGGAGGCGGAACTCGGCAAACCAGTGTTGCCAACAGGTTCATTCGTCAACGTGGACAAAGTCAGCTACATGGACGTGACCCCCTGGTCAACCCAACCCGACGGCCTGGGTGGCTCACTCCAGCGGATCAGCCGAACCATCATCGGTAATGATCCCGCCAACTGGGGCGGTGCTGTCCCGACTCCCGGAAGAGTGAACAGCAGCCAGCCCCCAATCACCGACAACGATGGCGACGGCATCCCTAACGCCTGGGAACTAGCCAACGGCTTGGATCCCTACAGCGCCAGCGATGCCGCGCTGGATTCCGATGGCGATGGCCAAAGCAACGTGAACGAATACCTCGCGCAAACCAATCCCAAGAGTGCCGCAGACGTCCTCAAAGCCACCTGCACCCTCGGTAGCCCCAACAACGTCATTTCCTTCACAGCCAAAGCCAACGTCACCTACAGCATCCTCGTCAGCAGCGACCTCAACCCCACCACCTGGACGAAGCTAACCGACATCCCCGCCGGAGCCGAACGCCCCATCACCGTGAATGATCCGGCCACACCCAACCGCAGATTCTACAAACTAACGACGCCACAGGTGCCTTGAGTTGGAGCGCGTTTGAAGCCTCACAACGTAGCGGGAGTGCCCTCGCTCCCATTCATTGCCTCGGAGACGCCCTCGTCCCCGGTGATTGCTCCCGCTGGACTGGGAGCGGTGGCGCTTCTTTTACGATGTGGTGAGCGAGGGCGCTCACCCTACAGTGATATCCGCCTAGATAATCTGCTGGCCATGGACAGGCAGCTGTGCGTCGCTGAGTGGATTCATTTTCCCGCCCTATGAAACAGGCTTGCCATGGTCCCCCTTCCGTCTTCGTCCACCCGGTGAGCAGGGAGGCGTTGGTGGGGTTCGTGAAATATTTTTTGCAACCATTCAGCGGTCTGGGAGTTTGAATGAGCGTGCGCATTTCGTCGCCACGATCGGAGTCGGACTAGCCGCGCATTACCCAACCAACCTATCCATCATATGAAAAAAATTACCTCCCTCCTGGCTCTCGCAGCCTTCACATTCTGCCAAGCCCAAGCTGAAGACAAGCCTGCCAGCCCACCTCCTGGCGAAGGCGGCGGACCAGGCAAAGGCCGTCCTTCTCCTGAGAAGATGATTGAGCACCTCGACACCGATAAAGATGGGTTTATCTCTGAAACCGAATTCAAAGCCGGTCCGCGCGCCAAGGAGAATCCAGAAAAGGCTGCAGAGATCTTCAAAAAGATGGACACCGACAAAGACGGCAAACTTTCGCTCGATGAAATCAAGAAAGCTCCTCGTCCCCAAGGCCCACCTCCCGGTGGCGAAGGCGGCAAAGGCAAGGGTGACCGCAAAGGCCCACCCCCAGCAAATAAATAATCCCCCCACAGTAACGCAAGTTCTGTGCGAAGGCACCCCGAGGCAGCCGGGGTGCCTTTTTTGTTGGTTAGACGTCGAGTTCCAACGATCAGAAAATCTTAAGCACTGGTGAATTTTTCTGATTGGGGTGGAACCGATGATTCAGGCAGGGCATGCAGGCCCGCTGGGCCGAGCTGGAAAGAGTTGCGCCGTCCAGGAGCAGCCCAGCGGACTGCTCCACACTCGTTGGCTCGGAACTTACACTGCTTATTTGTCCCAGCCCTAAAATTTTCGGCTGATTTTCCGGAAGATGCCTGCATGGTGGCGGCTCATGGTGTTTATCTCCCGATCTCTCTGTTACCTTTTCTGCCTGCTGGGCTGTGTTTCCTGTCAAAAACGGGAATCGCTGGCTACCGTGGCTGCGCGGCAAAAAATCCTCCTCAAAGGGAATGGTGGGGAACCGCGGAGCTTGGACCTGCATTTGATCCAAACGACCACCGAACACCAACTGATCACCTCCATGTTCGAGGGGTTAGTGAACGAGGACGCGTCCGACGACACCAAGGTGCAACCTGGGGTGGCGGAGACATGGGAATCACTTGATGGCGCTGCGCGCTGGATCTTTCATTTGCGAACAACGGCAAAATGGTCGGACGGCACGCCACTGGTGGCCGAGGATTTCGTGAAGACCTACAAACGTCAGCTCTCCCCGAACTTTGGGGCGCTCTACGCCGACATGCTTTACAAGCTGAAGAACGCCGAGGACTATCATCAGGGCAAAATCAGCGATTTTGCCCAAGTGGGCGTTAAAGCTTTGGATTCACATACCCTGGAGCTGACGTTTAATGGCCCGCTGCCGTATTTGCTCCAAGTGCTGACGCATTTCACCTGGTCACCGTTGCCGACGCACGTCATCGAGAAATACGGGGACTTGGAAAGTCGCTTCAACCTCTGGACCCGCCCCGGCAAGATGGTGGGGAATGGTCCGTTCCAGTTGAAGGAATGGAAATTTAAAGAATACATCGAGGTGGAGCGCAATCCGCACTACTGGAATGCAGCCAAAGTGAAGCTGAACGGCGTGCGCTTCGTGGCCGTGACGGATCTGGCCACCGAAGAGCGCATGTTCCGCAATGGCCGGCTGCATATCACCGAGCAGATGGGGTTGGACCGGATTCCTTTTTACCGCAGTAAGTTTCCTGACTTACTGCGCATCAACCCTTATCTCGGAGTCTATTTCTTCAGAATCAATGTCACCAAGGAAGCCTTCAAAGATCAGCGGGTGCGCTGGGCGCTGAATTTGGCGGTGGACCGGGACACGCTGGTAAACCAGACACTGCAGGGGGCGCACCAACCGGCCTATGGCTTGACCCCACCCATGCAGGCTCCGTATAAATTACCGCGCCCCCTAACGTTTGATGTGCCGAAGGCGCAGAAACTACTCGCAGAAGCAGGTTATCCCGGCGGTCAGGGCTTTCCTAAATTCAGCATCCACGTCAATGATGTGGAATCCCACGTATTGATCGCCCAAGTGCTGCAGGATATGTGGAAACGCAATCTAGGACTGACCGTGGGCATCCGCACCGAGTCGTCGAATGTCTTCTACGACACCCAAATCCGCTTGGACTACGAGGTCTCCCGGGCGGGCTGGATTGCAGACTTCATTGAGCCGATTACCTTCTTGGACATGTGGACCACCGGGAATCAGAACAACAACACGGGTTGGTCCAGTCCCAAATTCGACCAACTGATGCGCGATTCCTACGTGACCGCTGATCCTGCGGCTCGTGGGAAAATCCTGGAGGAGGCCGAAAATTTGTTCATGCAGGAACTGCCGATCATTCCGATCTACTGGTATAACAAGCAACGCTTGGTGCATCCAGCGGTCAAAGGATGGAATGAAAAATTGTTGGATAGTCACCCGTGGGATCAAGTGGATCTGGGCGAGGAAATTTTACCGGAGATCAAATAACCATGGTGCGCTATATCATAAAACGCTTTGTGCAGTCGTTGCTGGTAATCTGGGCCGTGGTGACGGCGGCATTTTTCATGATCAAGGCCACCCCCGGCAATCCCTTCGCTTCTGACAAGGCCTCCACCAAATTTGTCGTGGAGCAGAATATGAAGATTTACGGATTGGATAAGCCGCTCAGCGTGCAGTATGTCCGTTTCTGGAACAACGCCTTGCAGGGAGAGTTCGGTTATTCCTTCAAATACGAAGGTCGGTCGGTGCGGGAGATCATTGCGGATTCGTTTCCCACGTCCCTCAAGCTGGGGCTGCTGGCGCTGGCGTTTGCCGTGCTCTGGGGCGTGCCGATTGGCGTCTATGCCGCCGTGCGGCAGAATACGTGGCAGGATTTCCTGCCCATGGGGCTGGCAATGTTGGGGGTGGGTTTGCCGAGTTTTGTGATGGGGCCGCTGCTGGCGTTGCTCTTTGGGTTGAAGTTAGGCTGGTTCAATGTGGCGGGCTTAACCGATTGGTCAGACTGGGTGCTGCCCTCCGCTACCATCGGATTTTTCTATGCGGCGTATTTCGCCCGCATGGCGCGCGGAGGCATGCTGGAAACGCTGTCGCAAGACTTCGTGCGCACCGCCAAGGCCAAGGGGGTGCCGGGCTGGCGGATCGTCATGTTCCATGCGCTCCGCGGGGGCTTGCTCCCCGTGCTTTCGTTTCTGGGGCCGGCTCTGGCGGGCTTGGTCGTGGGTTCCTTCGTGGTGGAGACGGTATTTCTCATTCCAGGATTGGGACAACATTTTACCGAGGCCGCCCTCAACAAGGACTATTCGGTGGTGCTGGGCACTGCTGCTTTCTACTGCACGCTGCTGGTGCTGGCTAATTTCCTGGTGGACATTCTGCAGGTGTGGCTGAACCCCCGACTCCGTTTCTCTGACGCATGAAATCAGCCCATCCTAACATCGAGTCTTTTGAGCACGGCACCTCGTTGTGGGTGGATGCCTGGCATCGCTTCCGGCAGAATTGGCTGGCGGTGCTCTGTGGCATCATGTTCCTCGCCATTGCCCTGACGTGCTTTCTGGGACCCCTCGTTAGTCCGTATTCCGAATCGCTGACAGACCTGGCGCTGAAAGCGACGCCCCCCAGCCGGGACCATTGGTTCGGGACGGATCAACTCGGGCGGGATTTACTGGTAAGAGTGCTTTATGGCGGGCAAATTTCCCTGGCCGTAGGCTTACTGGCCTCGTTGGTCTCCGTGATCATTGGCGTGGCTTACGGGGCCACAGCTGGTTACCTGGGGGGAAAGACGGATGATGCCATGATGCGCTTCGTGGACGTGCTCTTCGGAATTCCCTTTATCATTTTCGTCATCCTATTGCGGGTCGTGCTCGCGCCGTATCTTGACTCCTCTGGCAAGCGATTGCTGGTGCTGTTTCTTGCCATTGGCGTGGTGGAATGGCTAACGATGGCGCGGATTGTGCGGGGGGTGGTCTTGTCCTTGAGTAAAATGGAATTTACCGAAGCGGCCCGCTCTCTGGGACTGAGCAGCCGTCGCATCATTTTCCATCATCTGGTGCCGAACACGCTGGGACATGTGATAGTCTATGCCACTCTAACCGTTCCGGCAGTGATGTTGACCGAGGCCGTGCTCAGCTTCCTGGGGCTGGGCGTGGAGCCCCCCCAAAGCTCCTGGGGCCTGTTGATCAAAGAGGGCACTGCGGCCATGGAGACGTTCCCGTGGCTGTTGATTTTCCCAGCCTTGTTTTTCTCTGTCAGCATGTTCTGCTTGAATTTTGTGGGCGATGGCTTGCGCGATGCCCTGGACGTAAAAGGAGCCAAAGATTGATGAAACCGCACCGACTGTTATTTGTTTGCCTGGGCAACATTTGTCGCTCCCCCGCTGCCGAAGGCGTGATGCGGCATCTGGTGGCGGAGGCTGGGGTGGCGGAGCAATATGTGATCGACTCTGCAGGCACGGGGGATTGGCACACCGGCCAGCTGCCAGATAACCGCATGCGCCAACACGGAGCCAAGCGTGGTTATGCGTTCGACAGCAGAGCCCGCCAGGTGCGTCCGGATGACTTCACGAACTTCGATCTGATTTTAGTCATGGATCGGCAGAACCTGAGGGATATCCGCGAGTTCGCCCCGCGTGCCACCGACATGGTCAAAGTCCGCCTCTTCTGTGATTACGTGAGTGATCGCCCCGAAACAGAAGTGCCGGACCCATATTACGGTGGTTCGGATGGCTTCGAAATCGTTTTGGACTTGGCAGAAAATGGCGCCCGCGGTCTGCTTAAAGCGCTCTCCGCATAATCCACCGTGACCGGTCGCGACTCTCTGGCGCATTCATTTCCGTAACCCCATGAAGAAATCCCCCACCCCCATCTCCGTCCGCACTGGCAACATCCAGTTCTTGCGCACGAATTCGAATCGTCGCGAGTGGCGGGACATTTACCGGACGGTCTTGGCACTGACTTGGCCGCGTTTTGCACTCGTGGTCTTGTCGATTTATCTGGGGCTAAATCTCTTGTTCGCCACGGCTTATCTCCTGGGCGGGGATTGCATTGCGGAAATGGAACCAGGCTCGTTCACCAGCGCCTTCTTCTTCAGTGTGCAGACGCTCTCCACGGTGGGGTTCGGGCACCTGTATCCCGCCACGCTCTACGGAGACATCATCACGACCATCGAAATTGTGGTTGGCATGTTCTTCACGGCCGTGGTGACGGGATTAATTTTCGTGCGCTTTTCCCGTCCGGTCGCACGGCTGTTGTTCAGTCGGTCTATGGTCATCTGTCCGTTTAATGGCAAGCCCTCCCTACAACTACGGGTGGCCAATCAACAGCACGAACCCATGGTGGAAGCAGAGTTTCGCTTGATGCTGATTCGCAAAGAACAAGTGCTGGAAGACGATGATGTGCGACGTTTCTACACGCTGAAGCTGGAATACGAGCGGGTCATCGTGTTCCCTTCCGCGCTGACGATCCGACACTTGATCGACGAGAGCAGCCCGCTCTTCGGCGTGACCCCGGAACAATTGCAGCAGTGGGAGGCGCGTTTCCTAACCTCTATTGTTTGCATCGACACCGTGATCCAAGCACCGGTGCAGAGTCATTTTGATTACACCTGGCGAGACGTTTGTTTCGACCATCGTTTTGTCGAAATTTACACGGACCGGGCAGATGGAGCTTACGAAGTGGACTACGGACGGGTTCACGAGACTGAACCGGTGCCAAGAGTTGGTTCGTAGCTGAATTACGATGCGTTGATGGTCGGGTAGTCGGTGTAACCCTTGGCATCATTGCTATAGAAAGTGCTGCCGTCTGGTTCGACCAATGGGTGACCACCTTGAATCCGCGCAACGAGATCTGGGTTGCTAACGTAGTGATGCCCGAAGGCAACTGCCGCCAGGGAGCCATCCGTGATCGCTGCGGCGGCTTCGGTCGGGGTGTAGCCCATGTTTCCAACCAAAGCGCCTTGAAATGCCGCGCGGGCTGCCGAAACCACATCGCCTTGTTGCAGCCCGAAGAAATCTCCGCGCATCAAATGCAGATAGGCAATACCACAAGCGTTGAGCTGGCTGGCCACATAGGAGGTTAGGCCCACGGGATCGCTGTCGCGCATGTCGTTGTAGCTGTTCAGCGGAGAAATTCGCACCCCCACCCGATCCGCTCCCCACACGCTGATCACCGCGCCCGTGACTTCAAGGAGTAAGCGGGCGCGATTCTCTAACGAACCGCCATACGGGCCACTGCGTTGGTTGCTGCCGTCGCGCAAGAATTCATCCAGCAAATATCCATTGGCTCCGTGGACTTCCACGCCATCGAAGCCCGCCGCTTTCGCGTTCTCGGCTGCTTTGCGGAAGCCGGCAATAATCGTGGGGAGTTCATCATCACGCAATTCCCGTGGAATCTCATAGGGCTTCTTTCCTTGTGGCGTATGCGTTTCATCGTTAGTGATGCGCAAGGGGCTGGGCGCGACCGGTTGCGCCCCGTTGTTCAAGAGTGAATGACAAGCGCGACCACCGTGCCAGATTTGCAGAATGATCTGTCCTCCATTGGCATGCACTGCGTCGGTGACTTTTTTCCAAGCGGCCACCTGAGCCTCGGAATAAATGCCGGGTTCGCGCGCTCCGAAGGCAGAATTTCCCTCGATGGCCATCGTCGCCTCAGCTACGATGAGGCCAGCGCTGGCACGCTGCGCATAATATTCGGCCATGATGGCGGTGGGCACATGATCGGCGTCCGCACGGCAACGCGTGAGGGGTGCCATGAGAATACGATTTGGGAGCGCTAACGCACCGAGTTTTACGGGAGTGAAGAGAATGGAGTTGGACATAGATTTTAAGGGGTAAGCAAGTTGAGTTGGCGTCCGGGCTTTTACCGGTAAGGAAAGGATAGGCTCTGGCGGCCGCAGCCTAAAGGCCGAAGTCCACCAGTATTATTAGAAACGAGGGTTATCGGAAAAGAAATCCGCGTCAACCGCAAGTGATCCTCCAGTAAAAAACGGTGTGGCAGCGCAGGCAAGGAACCGCACGACTTTCGCGATTTCATCGGTGTCCCCAATTGAGGGCAATTCAGCCATTGGAATTGGGGCATTCCTGTTTCATCACCCCTAGCGGCTATCATCTTTTACCAAAATCTTTCACCAATCCACCCAGCCTCCGCCTCTGACTGGTAAAAGATTGGTGGTAAAAATTTAACAGAAATTATTCCTGAATCCGGTCAACTCTCTGGTCCCGAGAACTCCATCAACAACCCTCAAACACCGTTTCCACAGTGCCCCAACTAGTCAGATAAAAATACCATAAGCCTCCATCTCCCAAACTGAGCTGATTCTTCTCGGGATGGTATTCGTTCTTGGGGTGATCCATCTCGAGAGGTGCTGCCAGGTTCATCCAGGGATGGGGCAATAGCCCGGAATGATTATGAAATGCTTCTGGCCAGCACTGGATTCTTTGACAAACTGCGAGTAATCCCCATCCGTTTGCCCATGCCCCACCCTGCCTCGTTCAATCTCATTCCCCAAGCTCGCTTGCCCTTACTGAATTCACTCCGGTGTTGCTTTGCTCTGGCAACGCTCTGGGCTCCCTTGGCCAATGCTGCCGAGAATCTCCTGCGCAATGGCTCCTTCGAGGGCGGCTTGCTTTACTGGCATCAGATCGATCCCAAGCAGCACACGTTGATACGCGATGCCACGGCTGGTGAGTTTGCGCTGCGGATTGCCAAGGGAAACATTATGAGTGCGCCCTTCGTGGCGGAGCAGGGTAAGCTGATGACCGTTTCCTTTTCCGTAAAGGGCGAGAAGGCGGGCCGGGTTGGGGTGCAGATGCCTCCGAGCGCGCGCGAGCCTGGCACCAAGGCCAAACGCTTGTGGATGCGTGAAGCGGAGCAGACGGCGGAGATCACGACCGAGTGGAAACGCGTTTCCTTCACGTGGCCGGCAGATGTCCCCACGGAAGGTTTCTGGCCGCAGCCGCATTACTTGGTGCAGATTGGTGGTTTCGATCAACCGATCTTGGTGGACGGAGTCACGGTCACAGTCGGCAAAGACGGAAGCCCCGCCTATGTGCCCCGCACCGACATTGAGGTGGTGGCCGAATGCGCGAATCTTCCCGGTTGGGATGGCGCGGCGGGCAATGCCTTCGATAAAGGCGCGACCGCTCGGATGGTGGCCCACGTTTCCAATCCTGGCACCGCCGCGCGCGAAGTAATCGTTCGCTGGCAATTTGTGGATTATGAAGGTGAGACTCCGGTGGGGCCGCCGATTGATCAGAAGATCACGCTAACCGCTGGCAAAACGTTCTCCGCCACCACGCCCATGGTGTTGAATCGCAACGGCTTCGTCTATGCTCGACTGAGTGCGATTGGCAATAAAGCGGGCACCACGGGCGAAACGGTGTTTGATAAATCTGATTTTCCGCTAACATCCATTCCGTATCCCAAGGCCGCTACAAAGCCGGACTTCCGCGAGCGTTTTGGCGGGTCCTTTGCCGGGCGAGAAATGATGTTGCAGAAATATCAACGGTTAGGCTTCGGTTGGACTCGTTGGTTTCCCGAAACGAAGTGGCAGTTCTTCCAACCCAAGGCAGGCGATCCCTTCAATTGGCACAATGCCGATTTCGAATTGGCGGTCAAGTATGGCGTCTCGCAACATGTGGTCCTCTACGGCTGGCCGAAGGGCCTGATGGATGCCGAGCACAGTGGTCAACCGCTGCCGTTGGACATGAAATGGAAGGCCGATGATCCTCGTTGGGATGATCTTTCGATCGAGACGGCTTGGGATAAATATGTGAAAGCCGCCGCCGTAAATTTCAAAGGGAAGTCGATCATCTTCGAAATCTCCAACGAGCCTGAGTTCGACAAGTGGGATAAGTTCTATCCGGAGTATGCGAAGTTCAACATTCGCACCGCCAAACTCATCCGTGCTGCGGATCCGTCCGCCAAGATCATGGTCAACAACGTCTATGGTATTCCCAGTCCCGTGAACGCTGCGTTCTTCCAAGCAGGCGGCTTGAAATACATCGATGTTGTTTCCTGGCACGACTACCATGCCGGTTGGCTGGCCGATGCCCAGAGCATCAAACGCATGCGTCAGAACATGGATGAAGCGGGCGGGAAGCACGTCGAGATTTGGTTCAACGAAGGTTGGGCTTACACAAATACCGCCGTGGATGAACCCATCGCTTGCACGCATCTAACCTCCGCGCAGAGCACCAACGCGCATGCTTGCTGCGTGGCGGAAATGACGATCTCCGGGCAGGAGAAAACGATTCTCTTTCACACCGGTTATGAAGATCACGGCCAGAGCTTCTGGGACTACAGTGGCCCGGGCACGCTGCTGTGGGATTGGTATAACTATCCGCTGCCGCTGGTGGGCATGTGGAATGTGTTGAATCATCACATCGGTATCAGCGATGAAGTGGGTTTCGTCCGGCCGCCGGGGGCGAATTTCACCATCTTCCAAGACCAGCGCAATGGACGCGGCCTGATCATTGCTTATGCCGATCGCGAATCCAAGGACGATGTGGTGGTGGATCTGCCTGACTTCGGAGCACCGCTGCTGGCGGAAGATATCATGGGCAATGTGGCACCAGCGGCAAAGAAACTGACACTTTCTAAAACTGGTCGCCCGGTGCTGCTCTACACCGCCGCCAAGACTCCGGGGAAAGCATTTTTTAGCAAACTAGAGTCGCTGGATCGCAAGCATACCAGCTTTGTTAGCAATGCACCCGGTGCCTCGCCTGTATTCAAACTTCCCGCGCAATGGGAAGGCACAACCAAAGGAACCAGCGACGGCAGCGTGGCCATGGCGAATGGCAAACCGATTTGGAAACTCGAACAACTTTGGCCCGCCGATTGGAAGCAGCCGGGAAATTTCAAAGCCATGATCTGGACCGGCACCGATTGGAATGTGAAGGAAGGCGGCTTCGGCGGACAGCCCGGTGCCACGCTAAAGGATGGCACGTTAGGCTTCGGCACAAGGGCTCCCCACGGCCCTGAAAATGATCGCCACCTTCGGACGGCGGGCCTGACCTTTGTGGCTCCGACCGCTGGAAACTTCGCTCTGCATGGCAAGGTGGCCTGTCGCATGTGGGATAGTAAAAACGACACCACATTATTTATCCTTTGCAAGACCGCCAGCAGCGTGGAGAAAGTTGGCAGCCTCAGAATAGCTCACGAAGGCGAAACCACGCTAGAAGGCCAAACGGTGGAACTTCCCGCAGGTGGAGAACTCACCTTGCTGCCGCAAATTGATGGCAATTTCTCCGGAGGCGATTGCAAGCTCAAAGACTTCTCCATTAGCCTAGCCGATGGCAAAGCCGCCGGCACCGCACCAGGTTATCGCCTGCCTGCCGTCTGGGAAGGAACCAAGAAGGGCACCGCTGCTGGAAACCCCATCGCTGCCAACGGCCAACCTATCTGGCGCATCGACCGACTCTATCCAGGCGATCCCATCATGACGGCAAATTACACGCCGATGATCTGGGAAGGCACCCGCTGGGCCGCGGCCGACCACACTCACGGTGGTCATCCCAGCGCCGTGATAGCCGATGGTAAAATTTCCTTTGCCGCCATGGGGCCATGGAATGGGGAGCTGAATTTTGGCAAGATTCCGGTGTTGGTATTCATCGCCCCGAAGACGGGAGTCTATCAAATCACCGGCACCGCCAACTGCAAGCCTTGGGAGGGTGGGGCCAAAACCTATCCCCTCTCCCTGCGCAAGAAAGACACCCAACGAGCCGCCGAGATCACCACCCTCCAACTCCCGCGCGACGGCACCCCGGTGCCCATCAAGACCGAAGTCGAACTAACCGCCGGCCACGAACTCCTCTTCGTTCCCCTAACCCAGGACCTGCACAACAACGCTGCTAGCATTTCCATCGATAACCTCGTGATTACGTTGGTGGTGAAGTAGTGTTTGGTCGGGCGCTGGAGCACTCGCTGGGCGAATTCAGCAGATACCTTGATGTTGACTTAGAATCCGCGCTCCTGCCATTCCCATGTTGCTTAACGGATTCAATTACGTCACCGTGACTTTGGCTATGCCAAGGCCTGCCTTAGAGCGGCCAACTCTTCGTCGATTAAGGCTTCTGAGGGCATCTCCAGCGTGTCTGCAATCGTCTGCCGCAGAAGCGCCCGGAACCGCTGGCGGAGCCGGAAGACCGCCTGCCTCAGAGCATTGGCCTCCAATCCGAGCGCAGGTGCGGCCTGGCTATAATCTCCCTCCATTTCCGGATCTAGAAAGGTGCGAAGCGACTCAAAAAGCGCACCCCGACCACGGGCCGCATAATCCGTTTCCAGCGCCTTCATCGCGCTCTCCAAACAAGTCATCGCCCAGCATCGATCAAAAAATCCCACCGGAGTCTCCTGTTGCGGCGTGCTGAGAAATCGTGTGTCGGCTTCCTGCGCGTCCAGCGACAGTAGGGCGACCCCACCACCTCGTTTCTGGCGGTTTCCCTTGCGCGTGGTATCAATTAGATCCCGCTGAAACACTGTGAGCAAGTAAGTGCGTAATCGCCCACGCTCTGGATTCGCCTTCAGCAGGAGGTCACCAGCAGCCACGCGGGTGAGGAACTCCTGTGTCTCATCCTCTGCGTCCTCAGCACTACAACCCTTCTGGCGCGCAAAGGCATACAGCGGAAACCAATACAACCGACACAGTTCCTCCAGTGCCTGACGCGCCTGCCTCCCACTGCCAGCAGCAGTGAGCACCACGCTCCAGCGGGTCACAGGAAATTGCGGAATAGGTTGATCATCTTCCATAAAAGCAGGGGATGGTGCCACCTTGCACGATTCATACGGAATCGCAGCTTATATTTTTACTTTGTAACGTGGTCCCACATTTAGCGAATATTACGTTGCCGCCCTTCGCTGGGCGGGTCACTTATCTCATGTCCACCGACTCCACTCCTCCGCTACCACCTTCTCTCCTGCAGGGTCTTGACCTTGGCCGGGTCATGGGTTTGGGCTTGGACGACGCGCAAGCCGCCAGTCCGAAGGACGCCTTGAAAGTCCCCACCGCCGCGGAACTAGCCTCGCTGCTGCCGGAGTATGAGATCCAAGGGATCATCGGCCGGGGTGGCATGGGAGCCGTCTATGGAGCCATTCAGAAGCAGCTACAGCGCCCGGTGGCCATCAAGGTCCTGCCGATTTCACTTGGTGATACCCCCGGGTTTACCGCCCGTTTCCGCCAGGAAGCCCAGGCCATGGCTTCACTGAATCACCCGAACATCGTGGCCGTCTATGACTCTGGCGAGACGATTGCCGGGCATTCCTATTATGTGATGGAAATGATCCCCGGCATGGATCTGGCCCAGCAACTCGAACGCGAGCGACTGCCCACAGATACGGTCGTGCCCCTGGTAGCCGCCCTCTGTGAAGCCCTGGCCTTCGCCCACGAACGCGGTGTGATCCATCGCGATCTCAAGCCCTCCAATATTCTCCTAACTACCGACGGAGTCCCCAAGTTGGCCGATTTTGGGCTCGCGCTGCTGATGGAGAAAAATTTGGAATTATCCCGCCTCACCATGGGCGGCACCACGCTCGGAACCTTGGAATATGCAGCTCCCGAGCAACTGCATCATGGCCAGATCTCCCCCGCCACGGATCTCTACAGCCTGGGCGCGCTGCTGTATGAATTGCTCACTGGGGAATTGCCGCGTGGCGTGTTTGATCCCCCGTCGGTCCGGAATCCCGGAGTGGATCCCGCCTTCGATAGCGTCGTGTTGCGTGCCCTCCAGAGTGATCCCGACCGTCGCTTTGCCACCGCTGCGGATTTCCGCCAAGCCTTGCTGCAGGCCGCCGACCGTCGTCATCAGCAGGAGGCAAGAGATCTCCTGCTGCGACGCAAAATGGCCCGCCGCGCTCGACTTGCGCTGGTATCCACTGGGATTGCCCTGCTCACCGGAGGCACCGCCATCTACGCCTGGCAGGCCAAGCACGAGGCCACCGAACGCAGTCTGGCTGCCACCAAGGCGGAAGCCAAGACCGATGATGTCATGCAGTTTCTCCTCACCGACCTCCGTCGTCGCTTGGAACCCACGGGAAACCTGGGAGCCATGGAATCCACGCTGGAACGGGCCGTGGAGCATTACCGGGAGAAATACGAACTATCCGGCCAGGCCACCGTTGCTGCCATGAAGTTGGCGGACGTCCTCGTCGTCAAAGGCGACGTCATTGGCGTGCGCGGCCTGGGAACGGCCGCGGACAAGCTTTACACCGAGGCCATCGACGTGCTACAGCGGGCCAGAAAGCAAGATGCCGCAAATTTCGACCTCTCCCTACGCATGACCAAGGCCTTCAAGGATCGGAGCGAGCATCGCATGGCCTCGGGGCGCTACCCCGATGCCTTGGAAGATGCCCGGACCATGCTGCAAACAACCACGGACTATCCACCCCACCAAGGCACTGCGGCCGCTCAGCAAGCCCAAGCGGAGGCGCATCGCGCCATGGCCAATGCGTTCGGATACACCAAGGACTTCGACGAAGCCCGTGAGGAGTATCTCGCCTCCAAAGCTTTGTTTATTGAGTTGCTGGCAGCGGAACCAGACCACGCCGCGTGGCGCGACGAGCTGGCAGCCTTGGAAATGTCCCTGGGCTCGCTGGCGGAAGCGGTGGAGGATTATCCAGGGATGCTGCAACATTTCACCGCCTATCATGACTATGTGACCCAACGCTACGGCCCCACCAATCAACTCTACTCCTACAGCAGCTTCCGCATGGGCGTGGCCATGATTAAATTGCAGCGCCCGGCGGAAGCCATTCCCTATCTGAAAGCGGCCATCGATCTAGCCGAACCGATGTTGGTCCGCGAGCCAGGGCACAAGGGGGTTTTGACCCATCTTTCGTGGTGCCTGAAGCTCATGGTCGAAGCCTTGGAGGCGGATCACCAAACGGAGGCCGCCCTCCCTTATCGCGAGCGCCAGAGGACCATCAACGCGCAATTGGCCGCCGCGCCAGCCGTTGCCGTCGCCTCGTCGGTCAACTTCGAAGCAGAGTTCCAGAAGCTCAGCGCAGGATCTCCCACCCATCTTGCATGGTGGTCATTCTGTCAGCGTTTCCAGACCGGGGTGGAGTCGGAGCCGGATCCTAAGCTGCGGCAAGAAGCCTACGCCAACTTCCTAGAGCACGTCCACTCCTCCACTGCCAAGCAGCCGCCTGGAAACTTCGTCCACACCGTCACGGCATTTATGCATAATCGCCTAGCCGGCCTGCTGCTGGATCACGACCCCGCCGCTTCCGCGCAACATGCGGCCGCCGCCATGAACTTGCGGCAGGCCTTGGTGCAAGCCCATCCGGGCGACCCCATTCTGGAGCGCAACGTCCTCTCCAGTGCCTCCCACTGGCTGGAAGCGGCCGTCCAAGGCCAGAACACCGCCACCGTCCTCGCAGCCGCCACCGGTTTCGCCCAAGCCGCCCAACTCCAATCACCCGCGGCCCTGAACGAAAAATCCCAGGGCCTCAGCTTCGCCCAAGTTGCCGCCACCAAGCTGGAAACCGCCGTCCACCGCTGGCCGGAGTTGCGAACCGAACTCACCGCCACCGCCAGCACCATTGCCACCGCCTTGTTGGATCGACTGCCGAAAAGCTCTGAAGTTGATTCGATCTCCGATCGGCTAAAGCATCTTTAGTTGATGACACCTTCCTGATCGCCATCCCGTTTAGCAATTCGCCATCACTTCCTCCGCTCACACAACGCGGTGCTTCAATAGTTTGTCAGACGCTTTATTTTGGTCAGTCTTGACATCGTCTTTAATAAGTGTTGGTCGCCCCGCTTCCGCACTCACGGCCTTGCCAGGGAAGGCTGCTATCCAGCAGGATGCTCCACATGAAACTCATATTCGTTCTCATTGGTCTAGCCTCCCCCACGCTTTCCGCGCAGGAGTCATTGGTTACCGGAGTGGAGCCGCAGCCGTTGTTAGTGCAAGTGCAGCGTTTGCAGGAGGCCATGGCGTTCCTGGGCGAGCCGTTTTCCCCCGATGAACAAATGATCTTGGGGGCCTTGAAGGCCGATGGTGGTGAAGCGGTCGCGCAGAAGGTGCAGGAAATTCTAGACCAACATTGCTTGGCCTTCGCTAACATCAATCCAGAGTCGCGCGTGAAGGTCGTGGCTGGGCCAGCCAAGCGTGAACTGACGGAGGCAGGTTGGCGGCATTATTTGGTCAAGGTGAACAATGAAGCTGGGGTCACCTCCACACTAACGGTGCAAGGTGCGCAAGCCCAAGCAGTAGCGAATGCTCCGGCAGATCAAGTCGCGGACCGTTGGTTGGAGGCCTCCATGTTCGATGCCAAGCCTTTGGAAAAAGGATTGAACGGTTTGAAATTGGAGTATCGCATCCTGCAACTCTACAGTCGCGATGCGGGGAAACGCAGTGCCGTGCTGGTCTTCGGAGCGGGTCAGGGCACGCAGGATTTAGGCTTCCGCGCGGACCTAACGTTGACGTTTGACTGCGCGGCGGGCAAAGAAATTGCGGTCTCGCTGAAGGACGAAGTTGGGGTGCCGACCACGGCATGCTTGGAAATCCGTGATGCCGCTGGGCGCGTCTTCCCTAGCATGGCGAAACGGTTGGCACCAGATTTCTTTTTCCATCCGCAAGTATATCGTGCTGATGGCGAGACCATCAAATTACCTGCCAAGCCGCTCACGGTGCGCTGCACGCGTGGACCGGAATACACGATCCAAGAACAGACCATTGATTTCAGCAAAGCGGACACGACGAAGCTGGAATTCAAGCTAGTGCGCTGGGTGGATCCCGCTGCCACCGGATGGTGGAGTGGCGACCACCACATTCATGCGGCAGGTTGTGCGCATTACACAAATCCGACGCAAGGCGTGCATGCTCCAGACATGCTGCGGCATTGCATGGGGGAGGATTTGAAAGTGGGGGCCAACTTAACCTGGGGGCCGTGTTTTGATTATCAGAAACAGTTCTTTACCGGCAAGGATGATAAAGTTTCCAAGCTCCCTTACTTGCTGCGTTACGATGTGGAGGTGAGTGGATTTGGCTCGCACCAGAGCGGGCATCTTTGCTTGTTGCGGCTGAAGGAACAAATGTTTCCCGGAGGTGATTCTGACAAACATTGGCCAACGCTTTGCCTGAATACGTTGCGTTGGGCGCAAGCTCAGGGCGCAGTCTGCGGGCCTGCGCATAGCGGCTGGGGATTACAGATTAAGGATCGGAATTTGCCCTCGCAGGAAATTCCACCGTTCGATGGGATCGGTGCCTGCGAATACATCGTCGATGTCACGCATCAACTCCCCGGGCCTGATGGCAAGCCGGTTCCCGCCGTTGATTTCCTCTCCACCGTGGACACCCCATGGCCTTGGGAACTGAACATCTGGTATCACACGCTAAACTGCGGATACCGCACGCGGATCAGTGGCGAAACGGATTTTCCCTGCATCTATGGCGAGCGCGTGGGCCTGGGCCGCAGCTATGTCAAAGTCCGCCCGCCCCTCACCTACGAAGCTTGGTGCCAGGGCATCAGCGAAGGCCGAAAATATGTTAGCGATGGCCACAGCCACCTGATGGATTTCAAACTCGACGGCCATGCCCTTGGCGATGGAGATTGTGAAATTCAACTGGCCCAACCACGCAAGCTCCAAGCCACCGTCAACACCGCCGCCCTGCTCGCGGAACAACCAATTTCAGGGATTCAGAATCTCCCCGTGGAGCAGAAACCTTACTGGCACATCGAACGCGCGCGACTCGGCCAGAGCCGTGATGTCAAAGTGGAACTGCTCGTGAATGGCTCGCCCGCCGCTTCACAAAACATCACCGCCGATGGTAAATTGCGTCCACTTACCTTCGACGTCGATCTTCAGCAAAGCGCTTGGGTGTCACTCCGCATCCTCCCCAGCTCGCACACCAATCCCATTTTCGTGACCATCGCCGACCAACCAATCCGCGTCAAAAGCAGCATCGAGTGGTGTCTGAAGAGCGTGGAGAAGTGCTGGAGCCAGAAGGAACGCTTCATTGCCGCACCGGAGCATGCAGAGGCGGTCAGGGCCTACGATCACGCTCGGACGGAGTATCGGCGGATTTTGAGTGAGGCGCGCTAGCTGCAAGATGGCTCCAGCTCAAAGATTAGCACGCGGATCACCGCCCGAATTTCCACCACCATTGAACAATGGAACCATAAGCTCGTTCTGTAATCCTCTTGACCAGATCAAGTCTGAGCGGTTGAGTGGATGGTGCCTTGCTGGCTCCTGCCCACGGTTTTTTTGCCTCCGATGAACGTCCTCAAACCAGTGCTGATCCTCCTCCTCTGCTACGGCATCGGCTGTGCGGTTACCGCTTTGTATTTGGTGAAATGGCGCACGGGTCTCGACTTGCGGGAACTCCACAGCGGCACCACGGGGGCCCGTAATGCTGGACGCGTGCTGGGAAAATTTGCGTTTCGCCTGGTCGCGTTGATCGATGTCCTGCGGGGCGTTCTGACCATTTGTCTCGCCTCCCACTTTGGGTTGCAGGATTGGTGGCTCATGGCGGCTGGTCTGGCAGTCTTGGCAGGACATCTGTGGCCCATGCAGTTGCGCTTCCATGGTGGGAAAGGCGTGGCCGTGGGTGCGGGCGTGCTGGTCTCACTACTGCCCTGGCGCACCGCCGCGGAATGGGGCTTGGTCGCCATCGTCACTCTTGTCGTGGTCTGGAGCCACAAACACCAACGGAAACCTTATTGCACCAATGAACTATGAGTGAACGACTGCAATTCAAGATTGCTGAGGAGCACCATTTCGATGCCATCCACGCGCTGAATTACCGCACCTTTGTCGAAGAATTTCCGCAACATGCCCCCAACGCGGATCATCGCTTGGTGGATCGATTCCATCAGGAAAACACTTACCTTATCGCCCTGGCAGAAGATCAACTGGCAGGCATGCTAGCGTTGCGCGCCCAGCGACCGTTCTCATTGGATGCCAAACTGCCAGAGCTGGACTCCTACCTGCCTCCGGGCCGACGCTGGGCAGAAATTAGGCTGCTGGCCGTGGCCGCAACCCGACGCGGTTCAGCGGTGTTGCCCGGGCTCCTCCGGTTGCTGGAACGCGAGTGTCTGCTGCGTGAGGTGGACGCCGTCGTCGTCTCTGCTACCATCCGGCAACTCAAGCTTTATCGCCACTTGGGTTTCCAACCCTTTGGTCCGCTGGTGGGACCAACCGGGGCGCAGTATCAACCGATGTATTTGGAGATTGAGCGGTTCCAAGCCGCCACCGCAGCACCGTTGAAACGACGGGTGGTCAATCTCTGGCCCGGGCCAGTCACCGTGTCCGCGGCCGTGCAGCGGGCGTTTCATGGGGCTCCAGCGTCGCATCGTGGCGCAAGCGTGCTGGCCATGATCAAGCAATGTCGCGCGGCTCTGTGCTCACTGACTGGGGCCCCGCAGGCCGCGTTAGTTCCCGGCGGTGGCACGATGGCGAACGAGGTCGTCTGTGCCCAGATCGCCCAACTCCCCGGCCATGGACTCGTGGTCAGCCATGGCGAGTTCGGGGAGCGCTTGGCCGATCACGCCCGCCGGGCGCAGTTGTCCCATCATCACTGGGCGCAACCATGGACGGAGCCAATCGATTTTCCCGGCTTGGAGGCTTGGTTGGAGGCCCATCCGGAAACGCAGTGGCTCTGGGCGGTGCATTGTGAAACGAGCACGGGAGCCAGCACCGCCCCTGCCGCGTGGCGCGCCCTCTGCGAACCACGCGGCATCACGATCTGTCTGGACTGCGTCAGCTCGTTGGGTGCGCTACCTGTGGATCTGTCCGGCATTGCTCTGGCCTCAGGCAGCAGCGGCAAAGGCCTGGCCGCCCTGGCCGGGATTGGCATTGTCTTCCACCGCCAGATCCCCCCGACCTCCGGTCGGGTGCCGCGCGCCCTCGATCTGGCGCTCTATGCGACGGCGGAGGGCGTCCCCTTCACGATCAATGCAAATTTAGTTGCCGCACTGCAAACTTCGCTCGCCCAAACCGATTGGCCCCAGAAGCTCGACCGTGTCGCCCGCATGGGAACCGAACTCCGCGCAGCGCTCCAAGCCCACGGCTTCGTGCTTGCAGCCTCAGATGCCACCTCGGTGCTAACCATCAACCTGCCTGCCGCCGTGAATTCGCTCAAGGTGGCGGACAAACTGGAGCCACTCGGCTGGCTCGTGGCCGCCCGCAGCCGCCATTTGCAGGAACGTAATCAGCTCCAGATCTGCCTCTTGGGCGAACTGCCGGCAGCGGCAGTATCCGGACTGCCGGAAATATTGCATCGCGTGGTCCATGGATCGGGGACGACAGTGCCTCACGCCATCAGTTGAGCAATCGGATCCGCTCCTTCCACGCCGACTAACTTCTGATCCAGACCGCTGTAGAAGTAGCTGAGCGCGTTAGGATCCAAGCCCATCTGCGCCAGCACAGTGGCATGAAGGTTCTTGACTTTGAAACGATCTTTCACCGCCTGGGAACCCAATTCATCGGTCTCGCCCACGCTGATGCCGCCTTTGATGCCGCCGCCGGCCATCCACATGGTGAAGCCGTAGGCATTGTGATCGCGACCACTGCCATTGGCGTATTCAGCGGTCGGTTGACGCCCGAATTCTCCACCCCAGACGACCAAGGTTTCGTCCAGCAGGCCGCGGCGTTTTAAGTCCTTGAGCAAACCGGCCACGGCTTTGTCGGTTTCTCCGGCGTGTAAATTGTGATTCTTTTCCAAGTCGCCATGCGCATCCCAGTTCTGATCATTGTGGGCTCCGCCGGAGTAAATCTGGATGAAGCGCACGCCGCGTTCCACCAACCGCCGGGCTAGCAGGCACTTGCGGCCAAATTCAGCCGTGCGGGGTTCGTCGATGCCGTAGAGTGATTTCGTTTCCGCAGACTCCGCGTCGATTTCAATGGCCTCGGGAGCCGTAGCCTGCATCCGATAAGCCAGTTCATAGCTGGCGATGCGGGCGGCCAGATTACTGTTATCCAACCGTTCGTCGGCATGCCCTTGATTCAGGTGATTCAAGGAGGTCAACAACGAGCGCTGCTCCGGGACGCTCATTTTGCTAACGTTCTGCAAATTCAAAATGGGCGATCCCTGACTGCGGAAGACCACGCCTTGGTAGCCCGCGGGCATGTAGCCGCTGGTCCAGTTCTTGGCTCCGGAAATGGGACCACCGCTTTGGTCCAACATGACCACGAAGCCTGGCAAATTTTCGTTGATCGTCCCCAATCCATAATTCACCCAACTGCCCAGGCAGGGTTTCCCGCTGATGAGACTCCCACTGTTCATCATCAACATGGCCGAGCCGTGGATGGGCGATTCCGCGGTCATGCTGTGGATAAAGGCGATGTCATCCACGCAGGTGGCGGTGTGCGGGAAGAGTTCGCTCACCCACTTCCCGCATTCACCATATTGATTGAATTTCCAGCGGGGCTCGACGATGCGACCCTGATTCTTGTGACCACCACGGCCGAAGGTTTTGACCTCGATGGTCTTCCCATCCATCCCCACCATGTTCGGCTTGTAGTCGAAGGTATCAATGTGGCTGGGTCCGCCATACATGAAGAGAAAAATGACGCTTTTGGCCTTCGGGGCCAACGTGCCGCCTTTCGGGGCCAGCGGATTGGCGCTGGCGATGTTTCCCGCACCCTTGGCTTCCTGCGCCAATAGGCCACTCAGAGCCAGCGCAGGGATCCCGCCCATGACTTGGCCCATAACTTCGCGACGTGTGTATCGATGGCAATGCATGGCACAAAATGGCCACAACTTTCACGTGGGCAACTATTTCCTGCCTACGCAAGCAATGTGTTTCCACCGATGGCACCGATTTTGCTTCTTTTTTAGGTGAAATAATGTTCAATGGCGCTTCGTATGTTCCGCGCCTACTCGTTACATGAAGTCCGAAGACCAACAACCCACCCTCCTTAACCTCGCTGATGGCAGCCAGCATATCCTCTCGGATGTGACCATTTTTGGTCGCAAGTCGGATTCTGCCGTGCATTTGGTGGACACTCGCGTGTCCCGCCGCCATGCCATGATCCGTAGTCAGGAGGGCGGCCAGTATTGGTTCTACGATTTGGGCAGCTTCAACGGAAGCTACATCAACGACGAACGCGTGACCGCCACCCGGCAGTTGGAAGCCAACGATGTTATCCGCATCTGCGATCATCAATTCCGTTTCCTCATGCTGGCACCCGGCCAATCCCCCGCCACCCCGGAATGGGATGTGCAGACGGTGCCGATGCTCATTCTGGTCAGCGACATCAAGGGATTCACCCGGCTTTCCGAAATGATTCCCCATGAGGAACTGGCGCAGGCCATCGGGAGTTGGTATGACTATTGCACGGAAATTTTGACCGAGCACGGAGCCGCCATCGACAAATTCATTGGCGATGCCGTTTTGGCTTACTGGACGGACGTGTCCCCGAATGCCCGGAAATGGGCCGTCATGGCTGCGCGCGAGCTGCGGCGGGGATGCGAGGAAATTGGCGAGCAACTACGCTACACCTTCGAGCGCTATGGTGGTGAGTTCGGTTCCGGAGTCGGCCTGCATTCGGGGGATGTGGCTTACGGTCAGTTTGGTCAGGGCGGACTGACGATGCTGGGTGACGCGGTGAATACCACCTTCCGCATTCAGGCCGCCACGCGGACACTGGGTCATGATGTGCTGGTCAGCGGAGATTTCTTCGAGCCCTGGCCGGAAGGATTGCGCTATACGCAGTCATTGGGCATTCACGAACTGAAAGGCCGCCAGGCCCCAGTGGAATTATTCGCCCTGGACACCACCCCCACGTTGTTGATTTCATGAGCGATTTGCCGGCTGGAAACAGCAAGCCAACGAGACCAGAAAGCCGCCGCAGCATCATCATCGTGGCGGTGCTCTGCGGGTCATTTCTCTGGTGGTGGTTCACGCTGGACCCCACTCCAGAAGCCGTGGGGCCGCTGGGACTGGTGGACCGCGCATTAAAGGAAGAAATGCAGGAGGCCCCGAACGCCCGCACGGGCCGTCCCCTGCCGCTGGATTTCGATTTACTGGAGCTGGCGATGGGATTCCTGCGTTCAGGCAAATTTAACGAGGCCACGAATCTCACCCTGGCCGTGCAAGCGCCCATCCTGCAGGCCCGCGGGCTGCGCGCGGTGGCTTATGGGTATCTGGCGAAGGACTCCGGAGCCATGGGGGCCGCGCTGCAAGTGCTCAACCAGATTACCGATCCCACCCTGCGCGACGCGGCCAGGGAGTATGTCCTGGTGGATCTCACACGATTGGGTTTTGCGGACATTGCCTGGGAGCAACAGCCCTCGCTGGCGCTCAAGGTCTCCCTCATCCGCAACATGGCGGAAAGCGATGCCCAAGCCGAGGCCACACGCCAGTTGGCGACCGTAGAGCCGGAAGTGCTGGCGCTGTCACCAGTGCCGCCCGCATTACTTGCGGAACTCGCGTGGACCCATTTGGCCTTGCGCCACACGGACCAAGTCTTCGCCATGGCTCCGAAACTCGCCCCCGCCGCCCAGGACGAAATTTATCTGGAACTCTTCCGCATGGTCCGCTTGGACAACCCCGACCTGGCCAAAGCCACCTTGGAACGCTTGCCCGCCCACCTCCACTGGCGTGCCCGGATCGAGGCCGCCAAACTGAACGGCACCTTGGAAACTTCCGCGCAACTGCTGACGGAATTGGCCGCCAAAGTTGCCAGTGAGCCGACCATCGAGCACACGCTGCTGCTCACCAAAGCGCAATGGCAGCTCAACCAGCCGGAAACCGATGCCTGGCGGAAGTCGGCTGTGCAGTTGGAGCAACTCCTGGAAACCGCTCCCGTGGAAATGCAATTAAAGCACTGGCTGACCTTGGCCCAGCTCTACTACGACGCGCTGGATGCCACCGAGGGGCATCGTTTGCTGGAACGCGTGAGGCTGAAAACCACCACGCTCCCAGATGCCGTGACGCGTTTGCCGCATTTGGCCAACCTCCTGGATGCCGCCTTCCGCAATGCAGAAACTAACTACGTCCCCCAATTGCTGCGCGATGTCGATCCAGACCTACAGGCCCTGCCGGCAACGCTGCCAGAGGCACTCACGCCGGCCCTGCGGCAAATCTGTGTCGCCCGCTTTCGGGAGGGGAATTGGCTGACCGTGCTCTCACTCGTGCCCAAGTTTCCCCCAGCCACGCAGACGGCTTTGCTCACTGCCTTGGCGGATTTACCCGTTGAATCCAGTGCCGGACAGGGCTTCGCAGTCTCCCAGGATGAATCGTTAGCCAGTTTCCGCCAAGTGGCCACCAGTCAGGGCGAAACCGAAGCCGCCAAACTAGCCGTGCGCCAACCGACTGGGCTGGCCCGCGCCCGCGCCTGGCTGGAGATCGCCAAGGGGCTGGTGCTGAAAGCCGTGCTGGACAACGAACTCACCAGTCCGCCGCCCGTGCCCATGTGACATTGACATTTAGCTGTCAGCGTTTTTGTTTGACAACACTTTTATAACAACTAGTCTAACCACACTATGCCCGATTACACTCCTGCTTTTCAAACAAGAAAACGACTCCTTGTTGGATTTTTGGCAGCGCTGTGTATCGGGACGGCAGTGATTTTGTGGCTAGGCTTAAGCCCATTTAAGGCAGGAGAGAAAAGCGCAGCAGTCGAGTCCGTGACGCCCCAAGCCGTGCAGCAGACACTAACATCCCCCACCCCACAAGCGCCCGCTATTCCAATCTTAGCGGTTAAGAAATCAGGTGATTCCGAAGCAAATCCGCATTTAGCCTCAGTCAAGCGACGGGTGGAGAATGGCTACACTGTTTTAGATTGGCCTAACGGTAAACCCTTCGTGCGAGGTGAGGAGATTATCGCCTACATTGAGCGTTCCGCCACGGAGGAGAAGTATAAAAGTGGCCCCAATCAAGTCGGTCGGTATCCTCGCGTTTTCGTCGATCCTCAAGAAACCGTTAAAGTAAAATTGGAATTTCCCACCTCCCCGACCGATACCCCGGTGGCGGTTTGGCAGGAGGATGGAGGCAAACTCCTCGTATCCGATGAGGTTCAAAATAGTGTTGCTCTCAAGGTGGATGCCAACCACAGCGTCGAATTTCAATTCACTGCGACCAGCAACCAGGGAATGCATCGTGTGGTCTTCCACACCCCAGGTGGCCAGCCACGTATTCTCAATTTCTGGGTTGGGGAGGACAATGTCTATGAGCGCGACCCCAAGCCATTTTAAGCCATCAGATTTACCAAGAATTTAGTTCCACCTAACCACACTAAGATATGAAGAAATCAGTCCTCTTTGTTTTGGGCCTATTTGCTAGCGGCGTGCTCTCCGGGCAGACCACGCCTCCTGAAATTTTTCCACACTGCCTGAATGACGAAGACCCTTCGAGGATTTGTCCAGAGTGCCCTGAGGAGGATTCGCTTTGCGAAGGCTCTGAAGGAACAGCTACGAATAGCGGAAATGGACAAGTCACCACGCATGACGCTCAGGTCGGGGGTGCGCTAGGCACTTCTATTAGCAATCATGGTATGGGGCGCAGCTACTTAGATGGCAACGGTGTGGGGCCTGTGAATGGCGGCATGCCGCTGGCCTTTGAGCGCATTGGCACCACTCGCATTGCCACCCAGAATTACTTGGAGGGACGCTTTGGCCAAGGTGGAGCTTGGGTTCATAATTATTCCTACTCGGCGTATGATGAAACGGACTCCAATGACAAAATTGGCATCGCGTTCAGTCTCCCCACGGGTAGAGAGGTGCATTTTCGGTGGTCGGCCAGCCAGACTCAATGGTTAATTTCCTCCATTAATACTGAGTCTGGGGCTTTAGTGACGAGAGCCAATTTACCCTACTCCATCACCGTCGCTGGAAGTGATTACACCTTGACCGAGGCGAGCGGCAAGAAATATCTCTTCAAGCGGATCCCTGTTCCTGGATCCAGCCCCACGACTTATTTCTACCGCATCGACCGGGTAACAGATGTTTACGGCCATAACCATATTTTTGGCTATGACACCGCCGCTTCCGCAGACCCGGCCTCAGTTACAGATGGGACTGGCTCCAAACTCATCTTCACCTACAATACGGTGGCCAGTGCAGCTGTAGAGCGGGTGCGTTTTGATAAGAGAGTAACTACGTCAGGCATGACAGACCTCCGCACTGAAAACTACAGCGATGAGCGCCTCCCCGGGCTTGTGGATACAAATGCAGCCACGCTGGGAGCGTGGATGAGTTTTGAAATCACAGATACCTCATCAATTGCAGCCATCCCAGCTTGTCAAATGTGGGCAGTATTCACAACCAACCGAGGGGCTTCGAGCGTGCCACTGGCCATTGGAGAAATCGAGCTTTACGACGAGACTGGTGCCATCATTACGGGAGGCACGGCGTTTGGCAGTCCTGGGGTGGATACTTCCCACGAAGCGGCCAAGGTTCGCGACAACATCGCCACGAATGCGGCCGATCTCGCTGCTGCGAACTGCTGGCGTCCGTCTTTCCAGCGCAATGCTTATTGCGGTGTGGACTTCGGCACCCTGCGTAAAAAAGTCCGCAAGGTGCGGCTGTGGATTCCTGATGTGCCAGGTGTTACCCGGATTAGCGGGGCGGTGCGTAACGCTTCCTTTCAGATTGTGGGGATGCAGAGTGGCCTCGCACAGCCTCAAAAGGTATTGGCGCAAGTAGTAGGCAGGCACGCTAGCGCGCCCACTGAGGACGCCGTTTCTCTTGACTTCACCTATGCCGAACAAGGTGATGGCATTTTCGGACGGGTAAACTTGGATGACGTTTATAATAACAACAATGTGTCAGTTGCTTCGAACGACTACTATCAAATACGCCCCTATACCCGTAATGTCCTATCGGGATCGTATGATACCAACTCCAAGTCCTCCGTCAGTCATCGGGCCGAATTCTACACTGATGGCTCATTGGGCACCGTTTGGAAAAACTATGCGGGGGATATGCAGAATGGAGTAGGTAACGTCAATCTGCTGCGCACCACCTTGACGGCCCAGGACGCGTCACATCCCATCATGACAACTGGCAATAAAGCGGTGCGTTACAGTATGAACAGCGGCACGGGATATAGTGGTGCCGCAGTCACTGTTTCCAACGGCAATGTCCGCAAGAAGGAGTTCACCACCACCGCTAACTCTGCAACAACGACCACTCAGAAGTTCTTTACCTACCACAACAGTGGCGCAGGATTCCTAGCCACTAAGCGCGACCAAAATGGCAACCTCACTGAATACGCACGCGACTCTTTCGGTAGAGCCACTTCAATTAAAACCTACGACGGAGCTCCCTTACTCCAAAATTCCGAAACTACGTTTTCAGGCCCCCTTGTTACTCAGAAAAAAGTCACCAACTATCGTCCTGACGGCACCTCTGATATCCGTATTACAGATTATGCCTACACCGCTGGCCAACTCAGCAGTATTACCTACCCTACAGATGCCATGAATCGGCGTGCTGTGGAGAGCTGGACCTATAGTTCGCTGCCTGGTTCGCTTGAGAAAGTAATCGCCTCACATACCTTCTCAGACGGAAGCGTGGAATCCTGGGCTCGCAATCCCACCACTGGCTTGGTCACCAGCCACACGAACCGCCATGGAGCCACCACTACCTATGCTCAAGTCTATGGTTATAGCCCCACCATCACGACCACCGACCCATTCAGCTTTACCTCTTCCGTGTGGACTAATGGTGATCAGACCATAGCAACCAACGCAAATAGCCGGGACGATTGGATGAGCGGTTTCCCTGGCAGCTTCGGCGCGGAGTATTCATTCTCAGATGTGCCAGGAGTCGGGGCACTAAACGGGCGTTGGATTTACAAGGATGATCTCCGACGCGTCGTCAAAACGGAAGATGATCTTGGCCGCATCACCCTCACGGAATATGAGTCGCCCACAGGAGGAGGAGGATGTGGATGTAACAGTGGCGCCAACCCCACCCTAATTACCGCCCCTGACGGTAGCAAGACACGCTTTTATTACGATGGCGCCTGGCGTCGCACTGCCATGATCGTGGCGGCTGATACTACCCAAGCGGTGCGCACGGATTATGAATACGACTCCGTAGGGAATTTGACGAAGGAATATCTGCCCTATGCTGGCGGCACCACGCGCCCTACCAATCACCCCTACACAGAACATACCTATGACGGCAACAACCGCCGTAAACAAACGGTGAAACCCGGTAATCTTACCACCAGTTGGCAATTCGACGGCGTGGGAAATGTGCTCAAGGAAACTCGTCCTGACGGCAGTTACACCACAAACACCTACGACGGCCGGGATCGCCTTATTTCCTCCATCGTTAGCCATCAGGAAATGGTCAACGGTGTGCCGACTTGGGTTAACGATTCCGCTTATTACGAATATGACGTTGAGGGCCGACTCACCAAAACAACCAGCCCCATGGGCAAAATTTCCACCCGCCAGTATTCCGTTGGCGGTCTGCTCCGCTTCGAAACCTCCGGTGTCGGCACAGTAGATGCCGCCACTACCGAATATCAATACGACAAAGGCCGCCTGTGGAAGAAAATAGCCCCTGATGCCAAGCTTACCACCTACGCCTACGACAGTATGGGGGCAGTCTCCCAAGTCACGGATTCTGCTGGTCGCACTACCATCACTCTGCGCGACGCATTTAGCCGGGTTGCTCAAGTAACTTTGCCTGATACAACTACCACGAAAAAAGGCTATGATGCCCTGGGCTATGGAAGGCTGCTGTGGGACGAGGATCAGAATGGCGCCAAGACCTCCTATGATTACGATCTCGCAGGCCGACTCATAACACTCACCGATCCCAAGAACTCAGTCCGTCAATGGCAGTATAATCTCCGGGGCCAGCTCATCACCAAAATCTGGCCTGACACCACTACAGATTCATACAACTACACTGGCGCAGGACTGTTGCTCAACCACACTGCCCCCACCGGCGTTGTGGAAACCTACGCTTACGATGCAGTTTACCGCCTTAGCAGCCGAACTTGGAGTGGTGGTCCCGTCTCTGCTCCGCCTCCAATTGTTTACACCTACGATTCATTAGGCCGCGCTTCCACCATTAGCCGCCAAGATGGCGCTTACATTCAGAATCAAGTCACCTACACCTACGACGGCCTCAGCCGCAAGAAATCCGAAGCCCTCTACAATTCGATTTCTGCCACCACCCGCACCGTCACTACCGCCTACGATGCCGATGAACAAATCTCGAAACTGACCTACCCTGACGGCACGGTGAACGATTACAACTACACGGCAAGGGGACAACTCAAGCAGGTGCTCAATGGCGGGCCACCTCCAGTGGGGACATATACCTATGACCTGGCCGGGCGCGTCACAGGGCTAGCCATGGAAAATGGCGTCAACACTGCCATCTCTCATCAGCCTACCACAGGCCAAATTTCCACCATCACCCACAGCAAGGCTGGCAGCACGCTGGAACAAGTCGGTTACACACTGAACCCCCAGAACGACCGCCGCACTGGCGTTGCCCGCAGCAATGGATGGAATGACACCTACAGCTATGACCATGCCGGCCAAGTGACCTCCCGTAGTTCCACCACCGGGAGCCTGAGTGAGTCGTTTGCTTACGATGCGGCGGGTAATCGCACCGCTTACACAGAGAACAGCACCACGGTGAACTCTGTAGCCGATAATTTGGACCAATACTGGCTCTACAACGGCAACTACGGCGGAGGAGCCGTGACCCATGACAACAATGGCAATCTGACATCGATTTCCCTCCGACAGATGGTGCCATTAGCAGCAACTCCGCTGGATTTCACCTGGACGGTGGAGAATCTGCTCATGCGCAGCACCAAATGGAATGCCACCAAGACCCAAATACTAGACCGCGTCGAGAATACTTTCGATGCCCTCCAACGTCGCATCGCCAAACAGCATTACGATGCAGCGGGCAACTTGCTCAAACAAAGCACCTTCGTCTATGATGGTTGGAATGTGGTGGAGGAAAATGAAACCAAACGCGCCGATGCGAGCAGCGCTTGGACGAGCGTTACCCGGCGCTACACCTGGGGGGCGGATGTCAGCGGCACCATGCAAGGCGCAGGCGGCGTGGGTGGCCTGCTCATGGCCGAAGAAATTGTGGGCTCCTCTGCCCCCGTAGCGCATTACTATCATTACGACGGAAATGGAAACGTCCTAGCCATCACAGATGCCAACGGAACCGTGGAAGGCCAATACCGCTACAACGCGTTCGGCAGCCAAACCTCAAACACTGCCACCGTAGGAACCTACGCAGCCACTCAACCCTACCGCTTCAGCACCAAGTATTTGGACGATGAACTAGGCGTGGCAGGCGGCCTGTATTACTACGGCTACCGCTTCTACTCGGCGGAAATGGGCCGATGGCTTAATCGGGATCCACTTTCCAATTTAAGATGGGAATCAGACACTCCATTGGACAACGAAACGACGGGCGGGGCCATATTTTTCGAGGGGGAAACCAATATCTATCAGTTTCTAAGAAATGATGGATTAGGGAAGACTGACTATTTAGGATTGGCGGATAATAGCGTAACTGCTACAATTGAGGCCTGTATGAAGCTGCCCACAGCAGCACAACGCGCCGAATGTTTAGAATCGTTGGCGGAAAGCACTGACTGCCTTACCATCAAGGCGAAAATCGAAAACATGGGCAGAACTCAGCGATTCATGGCTACCGAGAAATTTCAAAGAATGGGAAAAACTGCTGAAGAGCTAATCGGATCTGGGAGCAAAGGCGTAAAGGGTTTCCCAGGGGATAAGTTAGGCAAGACTTACAAGGAGATTCTTAAAGCCGCTAAGGACGGCGAAGAATGGGCAAAGAAACTCAAAAAGCTCATAGAACAGGCAGGTCGACTCGGTGACAAAGGGAATTTAAAAGATTAAATAATGGTAGATATTCAAAATTTAAGAGAAATTTTACGATACGAAAGCGCTAATGATCTCAAGACTGCAATCGTTCTATGTAAAGCCCTCTTGGAAAGAAATCAGCTAGCTTCCAATCTATGGTTGTTGCTAGGCAGATTATACCAAAAAATTGAACCACCAGGATCAGATGAGGCGCTCCATGCGTTGCGCCATGCGTTCGATCTGGCAAACATTTGCGACCAAACGTCAGTTGACGCGCTCGCGGAGTTATATTTCATCGAGAATCTTGCCGACGATCCTTCATCTTCAGAAAAACTTTTGGTGGATTTGATTTATCGCATTGAGCAGTTAAAGCACTTTATTCACGAATCAACCGAATAAACCCCACTTGAGGTCGACGCCTGAAAATATTACGCGCCATTTACCACAGGTTTCCCTATTTCTGATTCGCAAGCCCCGCCATTGCTGCTTGTAACTTTCCCGCCACTGTGAATGCAAAACGGGCCAGTCTTAGATCGCACTGGTCCCAACCCGCACCGCGTGTTGAGCACATTTCCATTGCATTAAAGTTTCCTCTGCTCCAGCCTGCCTCATGTTGAAGTTAAGCCACTTCCCCTTCAAGACCAGCATCGTTGCCACGATCCTGTGTTACGTCATCGTCGAAAAGCCCCCTGGAGGCCCGCTTTACGTCGGTCTGGCCACCTCGGCCAAGGATCTTAAGACTTATCGCACTGAGTTCTACCCGCTTTCCGGATTTCCCATGTATGGGGAGTTTGCAGACAACCCCATCATCACCTTCTACACGGACGCCCAGGATAAGCCCATGGCCACCAACCAGTTCACCAGCGCTGGCGCCACCGCCTTGAAGAAGGACTACTACGGCCTGCTCCAGGAGGGCGTCAGTAATGCCAAGAAGAGCGATCCCAAGAAATACGCCGGTCTCCGCACCGCCGACGCCCCGTTGGAAATCAAGCAAGCGGCAGGGAAACAGACGTTGCGGGATTTCCTAACTGTTCGCTGTAAAACCTGGTCGGAGGCCAATCCAGACAAAGTCCTCCGGCTCTACGAAGGCGTGTTGCGCACGCCGCCGGAAGGTGGCCCAAAGGCACTCGTCAACACCCTCCTGGCCGAAGGGTCTTACCAATCCGTTTCCTCCTCACCCACCCCATGAACATTAATTGGTCCCGCTGGATCCACCCCGGCAAGATTCGCTATGCGGCCTACGAATGGTTCCTCATGCGATTGTTTTTCGGCTACGTCATGTTTACCTCCTTCCGGCAGAGTGGTTACCATCCATTCAAACCCTGGCTGGCGCACGGCCGGGGCGCTGATTTCATGAGCGCGCCCTATCCGAGAAGCATCGCCCAATTCATGGATGTAACCTGGATCAACCAGCCCGAAAATGTTACCGCCATCGCGATCACGTTGGGAGTGCTCCTGCTTATTTATCTTTTGGGGATCGCTCCCGTGCTCTGTATGGCTGGATTGGCCTTTTTCCAGATTAGCTTGGGGGCCCTGGAAAACAGTCAGGGTAACAACGTCTGGCATACCAGCCAAATCGTCGCTTTCTGCATGTTGGGCATCGGCGGGGCCGCCGTAGCGGAAAACCTCCGCGCCTTGCGGCAAGACGGCCTGACAGCCTTGCGCGCCCTCTGGAGGGAGCGCTATCAATGGCTCGCCTTCGCCCTCAAGACTCCCGCCGTATGGTGGCGGAAAGCGGTCACTCCCATGGAGTCTCGGCAGGAGGAAAGTCGCAGTTTCACCATCTATATTACCCAGCAATTGATTGCCGTAGCCTATATCGTAGCGGGCATTTCCAAACTCTGGATCTCCAAGGGCACCTGGTTCACCGATGTGCAAAATATCGGTCTGCAATTCGAAAAAAATCGTCTCCTGAAATATTACCAGACCCTCGAAGACCCTGACGTTATTCCGTGGGCCACCGCTTTCGTCAATGCCCACCCCACCTTCACCAGTTGGTTCTTTTCCATCGGTTTGCTGCTGGAGCTATTTTGCTTCATCGCTTTGCTCAATCGCGCTTTCATGGCCGCTTTTGGCGTGGGCTTGGTCGTCATGCACCTCATGATTGCCATGATCATGACCCTCGAATTCTATTATAATGAAATGATTGCCACCATCTTCCTGGTCAATCTTCCGTTCTGGATCGTCTGGCTGGGCCAGCGTTTGCAGGGGAAAAGTGAAAGCCGCCAGGTCCCCACCTAGCGGCTTTCGGTTTGGTCCGGCAATTCCATAAATAAAACTGCCATTCCCTCCCGTGGGCGCGCGCACCACGAAAATTTGTGCTATCGCAGCGAGATTATTTCCTCCCTGCCAAGCCAATCGTAAGCTATGCAGCAAAAAATGTCTTGAGCAGATCGGACAATTTTTATGTTGATTCGGACAATCGAACCGGGGCGTGCCGGGCACTATTTGCGTGGTCCGGGCCCTTTTCTGGAAAGTGGCTTCTTGATCTTTAAAGGGTGGGGCCAATTCCGCCTTCTGAATTCCAAGGGAGTTTCGCCAGTATGCTTGCGAAATTGTTGGCCAAAGGCGCTTTGATCACAAAAGCCACAATCTGCCGCGATTTCCGAAATCTGTTTATCCGTCTGAATTAATTCATCGCTGGCGGCCTGAATGCGGGTTCTCATGATGAATTCCTGCACCGACATGCCAAAGGTCTCATGGAATTTCCGGTTCAACTGCCGTTGGCTCAACTTTGACAGCTCAGCGACTTGGGTTACTTCGATCCTCCCCCCATGGTTTTCGTGGATATATTCGACCGCCTCCTTGAGCCGGGAAGTATCATCTTTGGGGAATCGATTCCGTTCGAATGGACGCACAAATCCCATGATACCGATCACGCGGTTGGCATCATCGATGATGGGCAGTTTGGTGGTAACATACCAATCCTTGGCATGGCTGCGGGAAAATAGGGCCTCCACCCGATCGATGAGCGGTTGGCGCGTCCGCATGACTTGCTCATCATCCCGGCGGATCTCCTTCGCGATGCGGGGCGGATGGATATCATCATCGGTTAGACCCAAAATTTCGTCTTCACTGGCAAATCCCAAGCGATCCAGCACTCCCCGCCCTCCGGCCACGAAGTGACCGTGGACGTCCTTGGCGAAAAAGTGCACGTCTGGCAATTGATCAAACAGAAAGCGGAACTGCTGCCCCCCGCCCATGCGCCAGAAAAACGTTTCCTGCGCCGCCTTGGCAGCAACTGGATCTACCTTGCGGCGGATGACATGCTCAGGCAGGGACTTCGGGACGGGGTTTCTGGAGGAAGACATGGTTCTTGGGAGAAATGAGATTTAGCGACCGCGGGCGATCACAACGGATATACGATTCATTGTCGGCATTGGCCAAAATATCACAAAATAATTTCCCTCCGGTTCATAATTTCAGATTTGCGAAACTATTCAAGACGTAAATTTGACAGGGGACTCCTTCGGAATCTGAACCGCATTGGGCGCTAAAAATGTGAGTGGACGGCTCGTGCAGATGGCCAAAACCACCAAGGCACCTCACTATCGCTGGTCGTCAGGACTGGGACCTGGCTGGTCCTTGGCCGGA
Source organism: Verrucomicrobiales bacterium (assembly GCA_031411295.1). Classification (GTDB taxonomy): domain Bacteria; phylum Verrucomicrobiota; class Verrucomicrobiia; order Verrucomicrobiales; family V1-33; genus JAGNEJ01. Next base: position 105,608 of record JANOAV010000086.1, read on the forward strand.
GGCGGCAGGAGGCGCAGCCTGCGTTGAATATCCAGCACCATGACCAGCGCAACCACCTCGGCCAAGAGCAGCAACCCCCACAGCCACCAAGCCGCGTAGCGAGGGTTCGCGAGAACCAGAGGCAGCAGGAAGCAGCCTGCGATGAGCATTACTGCCTTGGCTCCACAGCCAAGGTTAACCGCTACAAATGGTGGCCCTTCATCCCGACAATTTCGAAAGCGCCCCGGCAGGGCCCAAAATAATCCGACCATGGCTGAAAGCATCGGCCAATGCATTTCGTGCTCGGTGATCGCCTCCACCACCCAATTCCCGAGCCAGTGCAGTTGCTGCCCCCAAGTCCGCTGCTCACGAATCCCCGCGATCAGCCCCCCCACCGCCACGACGGTGGCAATCACACTCAGGCTCCACCAGCATTTGCGCACTTCCGGGACGACTGCGGGAAGGCGGAAATGAGCCTGAAAAATTGGCAGGGCGATTAATAAGGCGACATACTGCGCCAGCAATGGCAAGAGTAAATGCCACACCGTGGCCTCGCCAACCCAGATAGCCCGGGCACTGAGGTAGCCGGTTATAAGAATGGAAGTCAGCGCAATGGCCGCATTCATTGGATTCATCGCCCCACCTTCCAAGCGCAGGATTTTGCGCCCATCCTCCACCGTCAACTTGTTGACCAGATAGGGTGAAGCCTTGGGCTTGGAATCGTGTTTTGGGGTGCGTCTAGCCATCGATGGGACAATCCTTGGGGATTAGCGTTGGACTTCGTAGTAGTAGGCTTGATGCGTGCCATCAATCGCGAAGCTGCCGTCAGCGTCAATGGGAAGAGACCTCGCCCGTGCCATGCCATTGGGATCAAGCGATTTCACGCTCTTGGGTTTAGACCCAGCGAAGCGAAATTTAGCCTGCACCGGCTCCAGCATCAGCGGGGCCGTGCCGGTGGAAAGTAACTTGGTGCCGTCGTCGCTATACTTGGCTCCGCTTTGTTTATCGCGCGCCAACGCCGTGATCAGAATGTGTTTGCTGTCGGCTAGGGGGAGGTCGTCCAACGGGGTGAAGATAACGCTGACAAAGGAAGTGACGAAGTCGGCGGTCACCCCGGGAAGTTTAATTTTGGCTCCAGCCACCTTGCCAATCACGGCTTGGGTCTTGGCGGATTGCACCAAGATGCGCTCCTGTCCGTAATCCCATGTTAGCTCACCCGTCGCTGAATGCAGCACTTTGCCTTTCTCATCCCAGAGTGATTTAGTGTCCGCCGTGACGGATGGCTGCTCATTGAAACCAATCGTTACCCGCCCCACCGCAAACATTTCCAGCGGCGTGCCCCCGGGTGCTTTGATCAACTCATTGCCATTATAGAAATCCTGTGCCCATGCTTGTTTCCCGGCAAATAATCCGTCTGGCTTCGTCCTGCGCGCAGCCACCACCGGGCCTTCCTTGAGGTGGCCTTTCGCTAACGCAAAAGCCAGCGCGGGGAATTGCCCCAGGTAGTGCGGCGTGTCCGAGACATAACTGCTCATCCGCGGCCAGCCTTCGCCCAGACTGGATCCACTCTGCGCAAAATGATAGGACGCATCCCATCCCTGCAAGCCCATGCCGTAAAACGCCAATATGGGCGCGGCTTCCAGCTTCCATTGATTTGGCGGACACATGGTCCATTCCGTCATGGAGAACGGCTTCCCTTCCACTTGTTTGAAGGCAATGCTGAATAATTCCTGCCCCGGCTTGCCCAAATGCGATCCTGCGAATACTTGCCCCTCCGCAATCCCATGGCCCCCAGCACCACCGCCCGCGTAGTTATGCCGATCAATCATGCTGCCAACGGTGTCCGTGTAAATGTTCGCCTGATCCATTACGGGCGATCCCGCTAGCCAATTAGTGGTGATCGTTTGCGCCTGATATTTCGTCGCTCGTATGGCTTTCTCGCAATCCGCATAGAGCGCCATCTGCATCTCGGCAAGGAATCGCGTCTCATCACCAGCACGCTTGAGTTGACCGGCAAAGCGCCCCCGAATTCCGCTCGAATCAATTTCCCATGGTCCCATCAAAGCCAGTTCTCCCTTGCTAAGCGATTCCCCGTTGAGCTTGCCCCAGGCTGCCTGTAGCGCTTCGTCTGTCTCATAGCGCGCCTTCGCCCAGGCGGCAAATTTCTCTCGCAGCAGCTTCGCGTGAAGTGGCGCTTGCTTCGGTTTGTCGCTGGCTAGATCCCCCAGCGGATTCCAGAAAAAGATGCTGTCCTCGTTCTGCATTTCCACCGCCATCAGGGCTGGATCATCTGCATAGCTCAGGCCCGTGTAAGGATTCTTGTGCTCCAGCAGTGCCACCAGCACCTTGGTGCGGATCTTCCATAACTGCGGAGACATCGTGATCAGTCCGTAAGTGTCCCGGAGACCATCCTTCAGGTCCGGCAACTCAGCGAACAGCGCAGGATCATAGCCGCCCGCTGCTGTGATTGGGAAATGATAGAAGACGCTCCAGTCCGTATAAATGCCTGCTTTCTTCAGCTCTGCGAACCACCAATCATATTGATCCAACTTGGCCGCATCCACCTTGCCCTTGGTGGAAATTTCATCGAACAACGGATGCTCGCGCACCACATTGATCCCGAATTTCCGCAGGTAATTGATCCGCCGCTGCTGCCCGGCCCGATCCAACTTCCCCAACTCCGCATTGGCATTCACGCCCCAGAACTTGATCGGCTTTGCGCTATCCTCAAAGCGCAGATGGTCGCCCGAGGCCTTCACGAACCCGTGCCGGCCCGCCGGAGCTTCCACGATTCCTGACATGTCGATCACCGAATCCTTGGAGAAAGCATCCTCCTCCATCACCAATGGAAACCAATCTGCAGGGCCATTGGGAGCCGCCGGTCCCGGCTTCTGCAGGCCTTGCGGTTGGAACCCATCGTCGCTCAGACAAAAGCAATCCAGCCCGCCGTGATTGTTCTCCGAGCCATGCATCTTAAAGCGCACCGTTTGTTTTCCAACGGTCAGGGAAAGGTTACCCACTTTAATCCAGGCGATGAATCGCAAGTCGGGCTTACCATCGGCCGCAATGTTCTGTTCTCCGCGCTTGTCTTTCATGCTAACTTCGATCCAGGCGGCGTCATTCAGAGCATAGGACAAATGCGTCCCCGTAGGGTTCGCCCGCACCCAGAGGACATAATTTCCCGCTACCGAGACCTCAATGCTGTAATCCGCCGTGCCTTCCTCCTTGGCGAAGTTGCTGATCCAGTCTCCGCCCGACAGCAGATCCTTCTTAACTTGATCGAACCACCAAGGATGCCGATGCATGGTTGATTTCACAGGCGATTCGCCCTCCTGCCACAACGTGGCAGCCGGTAGGGACAGCGGAAGCAGCAGCAGAGCAAACAGAGCGCAAAATTTCATGATGCCGCAATAGGCTAATTTCCACCGGTTTGCCAAGTGCATCTGGATACGCAAAGCGCCTGCCCCAAATCTCGCTGCGATACCACCAATTTCCTGGGGGATCGCCCACACCGCAGCGTCTCGGCTCCAGCCTTAGTTTAGTTGTTCCTTTCCAAGACTAGACCGCAAAATCACTATCGCTCCATCGGGGGAGTTGCCAAACTCCCCGAAACTTTGCAACCTACCCTGTAATTCCCCAATTAATCCCCAGGCGCATCCCCTTGTTAGCCAAAAACTCCGTTGTTATGAAGATCCCTCAAAAATCCCCATGCTTTTTCCGTGGCTCTGTCCAAGCTCGTCGCTGGCTGGCCAGTCTGTTGCTATTTCCTGCGTCTATGTTTGCCGCTGGCATCTGGGATGGTGGTGGGGCGAATGGAAATTGGGACACGATTGCCAACTGGGACGATGATTTGCTGCCGGCTGATGGGGCCAATATTACGTTCAATACGGAGAACACGTCCGGTAACACGGCCAACCCATCCTTGGAGAACTTGCCATAGTAAAGCGCGACGCCCTCCAACTCCGGAAGTTGGGCAATCAGGCGCAGGGTCTCGTCGTTGGCGTTATTCGCCACTGAACCATCTGCACCTAGACCCAGGTTGATCTGCGGACCGCCCTCCTTCGTTTGCATAGTCAATCCTAGCACGCCGACGTTTATTGCCTTGAGTTTCGCAAGCACGATTTCGCGATCGGGAGAGTCTGACGCACTGACGACGCAAGCGCTGGAGCAGAGGATAAGGATCACTAAAGCGAGCGCCTGCCAGGTGGTTTTATTGGATTTGGTCATCCCTTGCTGCTTACCCCGAATCCAGAGCACAAACTACCTCTAAAGCATTCCAGATTGTGTATCACCCTTCAACCGGGAAGCATCAAATTGGTGTTCAAGGAACGCTCCAGCGGATGCGATAGTAGCCGCGGGGTGGGTTCTGCGGAGTTTCGAGAACCAATTGTTCGGTGGTATTCGACAAGGAACTGCGCAGAGGAATGATCAGTGGGACGAATGGAGCCCAGTTCTGGAGATTCGTGGAGAATTCGCACTGCCAACTAGCGTTGGCTGCGAGGTTGCGAACGAAGTTCAGTGCCACCCCGTCGAAGGTCACAATGGATTGATTACTGGTGGCATAATCGACCAGATTGGTGACGCCATTGCCGCTATCGTCGGCCAGCAGATTGGGCGGAGCAGGCGAGGCATCCGAAGTCCCGGGGTTCCCCAGATTTGCGAAACTGGCGCGCCAGTTGAGCGCGTTGTTATGGTCGGGATTGGCGAATGGAGAGATCAGCACGAGCGTGGGACCGCTGCCATCTGCGGGTTTCGGCCAGGGGTTGGAGTCCCCGTAAATGAAGCGTTTGATATCGCTGCCGGCAGGATCCAGCAGCGTGAGTTCCTCCCCACTGTTACTGAGGGTGTTGCTGCCTGGCACGTAGTAGTCCGGTGCGGTGGAAACGCCGGGATACCGCTGCGCGAAGGCGGTGCTGCGACGCGGAATGACAAGCGCTCCGCCTGGCGCAATCTGCGTTCCGGCAGCAATCGTGTAAGTGATGCCGTTGTCGAAATGGCAGTTACTGGCATCCACGATGTAGCTGCTGATGTTCCGCAGTTCGATGAATTCAAAGTCATCCGGGTTGGTGAATCCGGCGGTCATTTCACTGGCGGTAGGATTGGAGGGATGGTAGTTCAATTCGGATACGACCAAATTGCTGGCACTGGCAGCCACAATGGTTCCGCTGTTAGTGATCGCGATGGTATCGGTCCCGATCGGCATCCCTTGGTTGTCGTAGGCCAACAGGGTGATCTGGTTCACGCCAGCTCCTAGCGGCACTTGCAACTGCCAAGTGCTGCCACTGGTCCAAGTCACGGGGAGCGGTTCACTGTTAGGAGTAAGCCGAATTTCCCGCACGTTGATCCAGCCATTTCCGGTCAGGGTTACCGGGGACGCAGCCGAGGCAAAATCGTTGCCGCCATTGGTGGTGATGGCGAACGGCACATTGGGGAACTTGCTGGCGCAGTCGCTTTGCACAAAGGCGACGCGGGCGCTGACGTAATCCAGAATTTCCTGCCAATTCCCTCCCGCCGTGGAGTAGGTCTTCAAATGATTAACCCAGGAGGTCAGATAGCCAACGTTGAAGCTGGTGTTCATGAGATCATGCAGGTGGCCATAGAACAGGCGGCGGTAAACCGGACTAATGGCGATGATGCGCTGGAGGTCGGCATTGCCTTCCACGGCAAAGTTGGTGGCCATTTTGAAGAAATCAGCATCCCATGGCAAATAGAGCACGCGACCATCGGTCGGGCGCACATACAGTTTCAAATTATGCGGCAGGCCACCAGTCGAGTAACTGTCGTCGGATCCTACCAAGGACATGGCGGCGGAGGCGCGCAGCCATTGATCCACATCAATCGCGCTGGCGATGTTGGTGGAATTGCCGGCTGCAAGTTGCGCGAAGGCATCATCGAAGAATTGAATGCGGGTGTAGTCGTCGTCCGTGCGCGCATTGGTGATCAGGTAATACCAGCGATAGTCCTCTTTGCTGGGGCCTGTGAGTTGCCCGATATTGACTCCCCGCACATCGTCTGGTTGCGCTTGTTTCAATGTCTCTGGGTTTGAGGGGACGACGGTAGAAGTTGGGAAGTAAACGAGGTCGAATTTGAAGGTCGGAGAATTAGCCCCATTATCCCACTGACTATCCAGATAAATATCATTGTATTCCGCCATCGTCATCTGCGCAGAACCAATGTGGGTGGGACGTGGAGTGATGAGATAGACCATGTCGTTATACATGGCGGGCACACCGCCGGCACGCTGAGCGAAGATCTGATTGATGATGTCCACCTGCCCAAATCCACTGTTGGTAGTGCCGGCCCCGTAAGCACTGCGATCCATGTTGAGCACCTCGTGCACGCCGCGGAATTTCTGCATGGGATCGAACGAAATGGCGAAACCCAGACGGGGATCACCATACCGGCCGCGTTCACTGGATTTCAACCGCACTCCAGCATCGTAGAAGATTTCGTTTTCCTTGTAAACAATGGTGCACGGGAGGTATTCATTGCTCATCGCATTGGTGATACTGTGCATGTTATCGGCATCCGCGGTGGGCATCAGGATGCGGACCCCATAGCCCGGGCCGGGCGGAACGGTGTTATCCAACCAGCGCACCATGGCGCGCGAGGCAGTGCCGCCTGCGGGATAGGTTCCCGTCTGGCCGTTGGTGGCGGTGGCGAGCAAATAAAATTGCACCAGACTTCCAGCATTCTGGCCCGGCAGCGCCCCTTCATATTGCCCTGCGGCATCCAGCGTCATGGCGACATCGGTCCACGTGGTGGTGCCATCTTTTTGCCACTTCAGAGTTACGGAGGAAACGGGAACCTGACTGCTTGCAGTAGCTTTGATAATCACCGGAAGTCCGGCCGCAGGCAGCACAGGCGTCTGCGTGAGGCCACTGAGGGTGGGTTGCGGGAGCGCTTGGAAACGTGAGTTGGCGGCACCGGGCGTGCCGTTATTCATGGGAATGCTCAGCAGATGCTGGCGCACCAGTCGATTGAAATAGAGCCTGGTCTGCAGGCGCGGCACGCCACTGAGCCATTTGGCGCGGAAGCTGATGACGTAGGTGTGGGTGGGGTCCAGCGCGGGGAACACGGCTCCGTTCTTGAGGGTTGTCTCGCAGTGATTATGCATGTGCTCGGTCGGTCCGGTGGCCACGATCTTCAGCACGGAGTTTCCCGCATCGCTGACGAGACTGCTGTGGTCATGGGTGCCTAACAGGCGCCATTTACTGGCGTTGCCAGCGGCAAACCCTCCATCCTGGATCAACTGTGCATTGCTGTCGGTTTGATCGACCACGCTCACGTCATCCAGCAAACACTCACCGCCTGCCAGCAAGCCAACGACGAGTTCGTTATACTGGGTGGGATCGCCACTGCCGGCTGGAATGGTGCCGAGCCCGCTATAACTGAACGTTTGCCAGGCACTCTTGGCCGACTCATCGCTCGCCCGCCAGGATTCCGGCAACGAGTTGTCCATGTTAGGATTCTTCAGTTCCAAACTTCCTCCCCCACCGCCAGCGCGTTCGTCCCAGCGGCCGCTGGAGAAATACTGAACGGCGTTTACGGTATTGCCGTTGCCGTCCTCGATTCGCACCGCACCACCGCTGCCGGACAAGCTGCCAGACCAATCGCCCACGATTGCAGCAGTGGGAAATTTCGCTGCGAGGGCAATTTTATTTCGCGCCACCACGAGGTATCCGCCTGCAGCCAAACTGGTCCCCGTGGGGAAAGTGAAGTCTGCGCCACCATGCAATGCCCATCCCGTGAGATCCACCGTGGTGGCACTGCGATTGTAGATTTCCACCCATTGTTCAGGATCAGGGATGGTGCCTGTGGGCAGGTAAATGGGTTGGTGGCGATACATGATCTCGTTGATCACGATGCTGTTAGGGATAACGAAGGTGTTGGCAGCGCCTGGCGTGCTGGCACTGGGAGTCTGCCAGACTCCCGCGCTGGTGCGGGCCTGGGCTTTGGTTTTGATGACCACGGCATCCAGTGAATTGGCACCGCCGGGCGAGAGAAAGAATAATTTCTCACCATTGAGCGGACGGAAACCTAACGTGGTTTCATTGATCGCAAGCACAGCCCCGGCCGCCAAATCGCCCGGGCCGAAGGTGTAGGTGGCTCCGCTGGAACTGACGATTTTAATGCCAGTGAGCGTTTGGGAGCTGCTGCCGTTGTTTTTGATTTCGGCAAAAAAAGTTCCCACGCTGGCATTGCTGCTGGCAATTTCGCTAAAGACCAAAGGAATGGCGGAGGCCGGAGGCGCGGGCGTTTCCGTAATCGACAACGTGGCTCCGAACAGTGCGTCGGTATTGCCGACTGAGGCTTGGTGCAGTTCCACGGCCAGAGTGTTTTCACCCACATGGAAAGCGGTGGCAGGAACATTCAAGGTCCCGCTGAACATGGGATAAGCTACATTCGTTGTGGCCAGGGTGGCTGAAGTCACAGTTCCCGCAGGCAAGTTGTTGCGAAGAACTTCCTGGCCGTTCAAATAGAAGACCGCTCCGTCATCCAGAATGTGTTCCAAGCTCAGGAGGTAAGTCGAAGTGGCGCTGCCATTCCAAGTGAATTTCTTGCGGAAGCGTGTCGTGACAGGATTGGTGGTCAGCGTGGTGCGAGCCAGACTGGGCTCGGCTGTGGCGTCCCACTTGGCGCGGAATCCTCCGGGGTTATCCCCCGGGCCGGCATTTGTCCAATCGATCTCCACCACGTTATTACCGCTCAGAAGATAGGCTGCAGGCACATTGTAGGGGCCATAAAATTTATCAAAGGAGGTCCCACCGCTGGCGTTAATCACATTGCCATTCACTCGCATGCGATCGAAACTATTGTCAGCGGAAACGTAGAGTGCCACGGTGGCCGTGTCCTTCTTCCAGTAGGTTAAATTGGGAGTCAGGCGATAAGTTGCAGAGACCCCGGGGACGTTATCTGTGCCGTTAGGGGTGGGTCCAGTCCACTGGGAAATGCCGTCGGGGCCGAGCCAGGCCGGATGTCCATTCTGCACGTAAGCGCCCAAGTTATTGGCGATGTTGATATAGTGGGGATCACGCTCCCCCGGGGAGATGAGGGTGCCATCTTCATTCGCTCCGGTGTTCGGCATCACGCTGCGCATACTCTCGCGATGCTTTGGTGGTGCTGGCGGCACGGCCGGTTGATCGTTGTAAAATTTCACCTCGCTGAGGCCTGCATAGCCTGTGGTGTTGCCCCAGTTGGCAGTAATGTTGAACTTCACCTGCCGCACCCCCGTGCTGGTGAGGGCAATGTCCACCCCCGCTTCCGTGATTAGGCCGGTGGCTTGCGGGAAGGTGAATGACCCTGCGCTGGTGAAGGCTCCGCCCGCTGTGGCTGCCACCAGGATTTCCACGGTCTTGGCACCACGATTCACGGTCGTAGTGGACTCGTTATAGTTCCAAACGTGCAGCTTCGTAAGGTTCTGGGTTGCTCCCAAATCGAAGGTGATATCGACCGGGTAGGGATCGGAGGTGGTCCCGGTGCTTAGCCACATATTGTTCGGAGCCACATTCGTATGGGTGCCGTTGGCAGCCAGTCCGGAGCCATTGATGCATGCGATAGCAAACCGGTTGAGACCACCGGAGATAAATTCAGAGGACCTGCCAGCAATCGTGATGCCCGTGATTTCAGCGACGCCAGAGACCACTGGCGGACCGCCAGGATACGGGTCGTAAACGGTTGTGTTCCCGAAATCGAACAGCGCGGTGCCGGTCGTCCAAGCCGTGTCGTTAAAGGACTCATCTTTCCAAGCCGCCACCGGATCCACCCCAGAATTATCGTATTTCCAAACCGATTGCAGACTGATCAACTTGGCCGTGACCGGGGCCGCCGGTGGTGGGAAATTTGCCCCGCCCGCGGTGCCGCCCGGTTGCTGGCTCACTGACCAATGCCCAGCCTCCGGGCTGCTGGCGTCTTCATTCGGTTTGGCGAGCGAGAAGCCACTGCCATCCGCTGCGACCGGCCAGTCGCCGGCGTCACTATAGGAAATTTGATCCAGCAGTCGGAAATTTTTATCGCGCAGAGTCAACGTTTCCCCGGCATTAGAAAGCGATCCAGTCCATGGTCCCATCGATCCCGCAACCATGGCTGGGGTTTTGGCGATGACCAAATAGCCGCCGCCCGGAATCACAGTCCCATCTGGAAATGTGTAGTTCACCCCGCCGGTAATCTGCCAGTCCGACAAGTCCACATTGATCCCCATTTGATTATGCAGTTCAATGAATTCCCCCGCCTCGGCCAGGTCCGTCGGGTGATACATAATCTCGTTAAAGACTACGACGGAATCGACCGGAGCGGCGGCTTGGGCCAGGAGGGGGCTGAGGGGGAAAAGGGAGGCGACACAGAGGCTGCGGAGCCTGCGAGTGGGGGGGATGTTTCGCATGCCTTATCAATAACTGTTTCTCATCGAAAATGGAAGCAAATTCAGTTGGTGCAGCGCAAAATAAAGCCCTTTGGGTTCGCGCGGGTTCGCTCCCAATTTTCCAAGCACGAACTAGCACCTTCCACGGTGAACATTTAGCCAGATTGATGCATTTGTATTGACGGGAAACTGGGATCCGTGCGAAAAACATGAGAACATTATCGTTACATCAAATTCCACCCCCCTCAAAAATATGAAACGTGTTAATTTAAAATTGCTGCTAGCGCTGTGTGGCCTTGGCCTCAACGGCGTGGGTGCCCAGACGGTCCTGAATCCGAGCTTCGAGGCCGACACTTTTGCCAATTCCCCAGGCTATGTTGCGGGGAATACAGCGATCACGAATTGGTCCACCACGAATCTGGCCCAGGTGGGCATCAATCCAGCCGGCGGGAATCCCTTCGCTGATAACGGCACCGTGCCAGCGGGGACCAACGTAGGCTTTTTGCAAGGCACCGGAGCCAACTTGAGCGCGCCCATCACAGGACTAACGGTGGGGGTGAAATACAAAGTGAATTTCCGGGTCAATGCCCGTGGGGGGAATTTGCCGACGTTGCGGGTGGTGACGGACGGCATTGGCGACCCGATGGACGCTTGGGTGCAGGCGGTAGGCGGCACGAATCCCTATCAATATGTGGCCTATGAGTTCACGGCTACCGCCACCACACAAAATCTCACGGTGAGCAATCTCAATCAACAAGGGGGAGACAACACTCTGTTAGTCGATGATTTCTCCGTCGTTCCTTCCAGCGGGGCTTGGTCCTACGCGGCTTGGAATGATGACGCCTCCTCTGGCGTGGATAAAGGCTTCTTCTACTCGCATGCCTTTACCTTCGGTAGTGCGGCCGACTATGCGACGCTGAACGGCGTGGGATTTGTGGCCACACCGGGGGGAAATCCCACCATTCCGGGTCGATTCTCGACCGCGGGTTTGCCGAACCCCTTCGGAGGAGTGGGGCGCACGATGACGGGAGCCAGTAATACGGTGGGACAATCCTTTATCTATGGCGGACCGAATATGTCGATCACGCTCAATGGACTGAAGCCAAATACGGCCTATGTGGCGACCATCTTCGGCGTGGCCTTCGATGTCTCCACCACTTACGCACGGACTGCAACGTTCTCCAGTTCGCTCACGCCCAATGATCGACTGACGGTCGACCTGGACCACTTCGGACAGCAGCACGGGATTCGGGTAAATCTAAGTTATACGACTGATGCCACAGGAAATGTGACGCTGAGTTATGATCAGTTAGGCAACGGTTCCTGGCATACCTCCGCCTTCTGTAATCGTGAGGTGGTGCGGAACGGATGGAGTCAACAAAAATGGGCCGGAGACGCGACCTCGGGCGTTGATTCCAGCAAGGTTTACACCCACGCGCTAAGCTTTGGTTCCGCCACGAGCACGACGATCAATGGCGTGCCGTTCACTGGAGCGGATGGCGGTAATCCCAGCGGAGCAAATTTCTCGCTGACGAATTTCGATGGGGTATTCGCAGGGGACATCAACAACATTACCACAGCAGGTGGCGGCAGTGCGGCCGTGGCCACAGACTTTATTTATAACGGATTCCCTGGTGTCATCAACCTCACGGGGTTGACCCCAGGACAGTCTTATCAGCTGACACTCTTCTCCGTCGGTTGGGAAGCACCCGGAGCCCGTCAGGCGATCTTCGGTGCCCCGGATGATCGCATGTTGGCGGATCAGGATTTCTACGGGGACAATGTCGGCACCCGGTTTGACTATCATTATGTGGCGGATGCCTCCGGAAATCTTACTGTCACCACAACTCCCACCGGAGGGGCATCGATTCACCTCTACGGTCTGTGCAATCGTGCGGATTCCGTGCTGCCAGCCAATAATCCATGGACCATCCAGCCATGGACCGGAAACTCCACTTCCGGTATCAATAGCGATGCAGTTTACACTCACGCTTATAATTTCGGCTCCACCACCAATGCAGTCATCAACGGCGTGACCTTCCTAGGCACGTCAGGAGGGAATCCGTCGGCGGCCAATTATCTTAGCAGCGCCCCTAATGTCTTTGGCGGAGATGCTAACTCCATCACCACCAGTCCCAGCAGCGGCAGTGGCAGCACGATCATGGCGTCGGACTTTCTCTATGGCGGGAATCCGGGCGGACTGCTCCTTTCCGGTCTGACTCCAGGGACAGAATATCTCCTCAGTTTGTTCACCGTGGGCTGGGATAATGTGAATGGTCGGCTCTTGCTATTCAATGGCGAAGCTGGCAGCAAGGTGTTCGATCAAGACACCTACGGCAATGACGCGGGCGTTCGCATCGACTATCGCTATACCGCCAACAGCAGCGGCTATGCGCTGATCAACGTCGCCCCGCAGGTGCCTGGTGCCACGATGCACATTTATGGGTTCGCGAATCGGGAGTATATCTTCTTCCCCAGCCTGAAAGTGCTAACCCCACCGGAGAACGCGTATGTCACGGCCTTGGGGGATGCCGCCACATTCACCGTGGCCGCGGATGGCCAGCCCACGCTTTCTTATCAATGGCAAAAGGGGGGAGTGGACATCTCCGATGACGCTAAATATAGTGGCACGACGACCCCCACCCTAACCGTGAGCAACGTAGCCCCGGCAGATGTCGCACTTTATCGTGTGAAAGTTACTGGCGGTGGCGCGCAGGGTAGTGTTCTCAGTAGCACAGCCACCATCGTCCTGATTACCGATCCCGTGCCCGGACTTTTCGGCACCGGGATGGGGGCTAACTGCACCACGCTCGCAGATGGTGCCAATGACCCGCATTTCCTGCTGCTGACCAATCCAGATGGTGATACCTTGGTTCCGGCCGTGGTGGAGGATGGTTCCCAGTGGCCGATTGTGGCAGGCCCATGGCTGGCAAATTCTGCGACTTCAAAGTGGATCGGTCCACGTTCCTACACGATTGCCTCGGCTCCTGGAGTGTATGTTTATCAAACGACGGTAGATCTAACAGGCTTTGATCTCTCCACCGTGAGAATCACCGGGCGTTGGACCAGTGACAACCAAGGCCAGGCCATTAAAGTAAACGATGGCGTGGTGGGAGTGACGAATCCGGTCACTGGGATCACTTCAAGTGGAAATTTCACGGCACTGTCCACCTTCACGATCAGTTCCGCCAACGCCACCTTCGTGGACGGCATCAACACGATTGACTTCTACATCAACAACGACGGCGGCCCCAGCGGAACGCAAGTGGGACCAACAGGCTTCCGTTTGGATGATTTCAAGGGCTTCGGTGTGATTCCCGCAGGCACGGCCCCGCATATCGCAGTCAGCCCAGCAGACACGAGCGTAGCCCGCAATGGAACTACCTGCCTGATGGTATCTGCCAGCGGCAGCGCTCCGCTAACCTATCAGTGGAAACTTAATAATGTGGATATCACGGGAGCAACCAGTTCCACGCTGGCGATCACCGCAGATGCATTTGCCAAAGCAGGGAACTATACGGTGACAGTGAGCAACGGCTCCGGCACCACGACCAGTTCTGCTGGTGTCCTGACAATCTTGAACGCCGCCCCAGTGGCAGCGCCAGATTTCTTCATCACCGCCAAAGGTGCTCCGATCACCATTTCCAGCGCCGCCCTGCTAAGCAATGATACGGACGCCGATCTGGACATACTTACGGTCGCGACCTTTTCCACCCCCAGTTCCGGCAACAACACCGCCGTCACTGGAGGTGTGACCTATACGCCGGTCACCAACTTCACAGGTGACGCGACCTTTACCTACGGCATCAACGACGGCTGGGGCGGCACCGCCACGGGCACCGTCACGGTGACGGTTCTGGCGGGAAATATTCCCGCCGCCGGCGTCTTGGACTACACCAACTCTGGAGACCGGAACAATCTGCGCTTCATCGGCTTGCCCGGCGGAACTTACTTGTTCCAACGCAGCACGAACCTGCTCGACTGGACGACGGTGCAGACGCTCATCGCCCCGGGTTCCGGCTTGCTGGAATGCATTGAACCAAATCCAGTCGAACCAAGACTGTTCCATCGCATGGCGGTTCCCTAGCGGCTGCAGCCACCATAAAGTTTCACGATCCTGATTCGGTTTCCGCTGCGTGCTTTCATGGGTTCAGCGTGGGCAATGCCGACGATGCTTTTGCTGGCATCACGCAGGTTTTCCAGTCCTGACATGGCGTCTTCCATGAGGTCTGCTTCCAAGGACCTGAACCCTGGATCGATGGAGCGGGAAGCGATCCGCGCTTGACCTTCGGACAGTTCTGAAAGCCCTGAGGCAAGTGCCCAGCGGACCAGGACGCCTGCACAAGCGGGAAAAACAGATTCGGCGTCGCGCGTCTGGTTGACATGTTGAGTAGCCAATGGCAGAAACTCTGCTAATGGCTGCCCCCCACCAGAATGCTGCCCCCGGCGTGTTTTTGACCACGCGGTGGAGTCGTGTCGTTAGGGCGGGAGATGGTGATGGCAAAGATGCGCAGACCGCCTTGGGGGAATTATGTCGGGATTACTGGCGGCCTTTGTATTTTTATGCGCGTCGCCTGGGGCATCTACAGGAGGATGCAGAGGATATGACGCAGGGATTTATCATGAGTTTGCTCGCTTCGAACTCCTTCGCACGGGCCACTCCGGACCGCGGGCGGTTTCGCACCTTCTTGTTGGGAGCGTTTGGAAATTATCGGGCGAACTGGAAGCGGGAACAGTCCGCACTAAAGCGTGGAGGAGCGGTGGCGATGTTCTCCATGGATGCCTATGCGTCGGAAGCGGAATTCGCCCGGGAGGTGCCAGATAACTCGACCCCGGAGTCAGCCTATGCTCGGAGTTGGGCCCTGGCGTTATTGGACAAGGTCATGGAACACTTGCGCGAGGAATATGTCGCGGCTGATCGCGGAACGTTATTTGGTGCGTTACAGCCCCATTTGGCAGGCGGCGGGCCCCGGCCAGGCTATGCCCAACTGTCGGAGGATTTGGGTCTCAGTGAAAATGCCCTCACGGTAGCTTTGCATCGCATGCGCAAGCGCTACGGGGCATTACTACGCGAAGAAATTGCGGCCACGGTGGAGGATGCGTCGGAGGTAGAGGACGAACTGCGTTTCCTGATGCAAGTGCTTAGCGGTTAACCGGCCCTGCAGGGCCATGTGAAGGACGACGTCATGAGACCAGGGACCTGCTGGGGGATGCAGCGGGGCGCGGTGCTGGGCTCGTCACCTCTCCCTCCACGCCCTCCACGGACCGGGGAAATTCGGATTTCCTTGTAAGGTTTGGCTGACTTGCGTTAAGAAATGAGCATACTTACGATTTCTTTATGTCTGAATCAGATCCGCCGATCGCGCAGCTTTGCGATGTTTGTGGGACGCGCTTGCGCGTCGCTGGTTCCCCGTGCCCGCTGTGCTTGTTAAGTTTGGCGACGGCTTCACCCTTCGATGACGCGGTCTCCGTGGGGCCGCTGCAGCAGCAGCGCTGGGGCGATTATGATTTACTGGAGGAACTGTCGCGCGGGGGCATGGGCGTCGTTTACCGGGCGCGACAGGTTAGTTTGCAGCGGGAGGTGGCGATCAAATTGATCTTGTCCGGAGAAATGGCCAGCAAGGAAGCGCGCGCGATGTTTCACAATGTAGCGCTGGCCGCGGCAGGGCTTCATCATCGGAACATCGTTTCCATTTAAGAGGCCGGGGAGCATGATTTGCAGCCGTAGCTGGCCATGCGACTCGTGCCGGGCGGACGAAATATTGCGCAGTGGGCGGGCGAACATCGGAAGGATTTCCGCGCCATTGCCACTGCGGTAGCCCAAGTGGCACGGGCGGTGGCGCACGCGCACGAACGCCGGGTCTTGCATCGGGATCTGAAGCCCTCGAACATTTTATGGGACGCGGAGCATGGGCCCCAAGTGACGGATTTCGGCTTGGCGAAGTTGCTGAACGCGCCGACTTCCACGATGTCGTTGGGAGCGCAAATGCTCGGCAGTCCCAGTTACATGGCTCCTGAGCAAACTGGCGGTCGCGTGGCGGAAATCACCACGGTTACGGATGTCTATGGCCTGGGGGCGGTGCTGTATGAACTGCTGTCAGGACGTCCGCCGTTCCAAGGAAAATCGGCCATCAGCACCGCTCGCATGGTGGTGGAAAATCCCCCCACACCGCTGCC
Organism: Verrucomicrobiales bacterium; assembly: GCA_031411295.1. Lineage (GTDB taxonomy): Bacteria > Verrucomicrobiota > Verrucomicrobiia > Verrucomicrobiales > V1-33 > JAGNEJ01. Next base: position 122,124 of record JANOAV010000086.1, read on the forward strand.
AGACGTGCCGCCAGATCTCCAGACGGTGTGCCTGAAATGTCTCCAAAAATTAACCGGGCCAGCGATTGCCTTGGCGGAAGGGAATGGTGCCGCTATCACTGATCTGCGTTTCGCTGCGGATGGTTCCTATTTGTTCGGGCGCAGTGCCGCTAAAGTGGCAATCTTCACTCCGCCGCGCATGAAGCAGCACCCATTGGAGGAGCCTGTGCCAGTGCTGGCTGCCATTTCACTGGCTGATGGCATCCGAGGATTAAGCTCATCGGCGGATGGCGCTTGCGTGCTGGTTTGGAATGCTCAGGAAGCCGTGGTTTTGGAGACAGCTTCGCAAAAGGAATTATTAAAAGTCACCGCCCGGATTCGTTTCAGCAAAGCGGTTATTGCGGCTGGCGGGCAACGGATTTCCTGTCTGGACGGTAGCTTCATCGCCCGCACTTGGGATGTTGCTAGTGGCCAGGCTTTCCCTGACGTGGAGAGCCCGTTGCCAGAGCGGCATCATTTGACGCTCAATGCCAGCGGCAGGCACCTCACGCTGGCGGGTTGGGGAAATGATATTTCCATTCACGACACTGACTTGTCACTGAAAGTGTCCCCGGTCATGCGGCACAATTATCGCATCACTAGCCTGACGCCTTCGCCCGATGGTTCCTGCGTCTTCAGCTTCGGCTGGGATGAAATGATCCATGCTTGGGATGCGGAGAGCGGACGTTCTCTGCAAAGCCCCATCCGCCTCGAGGGCAGCCGCACGGGCAGCAGTCTTGAAGCCACGGCTAAGGGCGAGCAGTTGCTGGTGCATCCTCCGGCTGGTGGCGGGTTACCAGAGACGATCGGGGTCTGGAGTCATACGTGGCAGCCCGTGGTGAAACGCCATGGCATTCCAGGAATGCGGAATTTTAACTCTGGGAGTATTAGCCCCGATGGCCGACTGGGCGCCATCGGCACGGATACCAATGGCCCCTTGCGTTGCGACGTGTATGAAATTGCCACGGATCAGGTCCTCGTGGATGCTCCCACGCAGGGTCAAGTCTGTGCTACCCTCTTTGCCCCTGACATGAAGCGCTGCTATGCAGCGACCGATGCCGGCTGGGTGTATGGCTGGTCGCTGCTAAATGGGGCCCACTCTGGGAGCCGAACCACCAGTCGGGAAATCTCATTCCTGCGGCCATTTCACCGGATGGCACATGGCTCGTCGCAGGTCACGCGGATGGGCATGTGCGGATCTACGATACTGCCAATGGGCAAGTAGTGCATACCTTAAGGGACATGGGCGAGACCCGGACCATCCGCTTTGCACCCGATGACAGCGGACGTTTTCTCACGGGAGGACTGAAGCAGGTGGCGGAACTATGGGATGTGACCACGGGGAGCAAACTCCAAACATTTCGTGGGCATACTGGCACCGTCATCGCCAGTTCATGGAGCCGTGATAGTCGCACGATTGCCACCGCTTCCTACGATAAAACCGCCCGCGTCTGGGACGTAGCTACCGGAAAAACGATCGGAGATCCGATGCTTCACCTGGCGGATCCATCGCATTTGGAAATCAGCCTAGATGGCAAGCGCCTGGCCACCGTGGCACGTGATGGGACGGCCCGGTTGTGGGATCCCGGCACGAGCGCAGCCGTCTCTCCATTATTGCGACAAGGGCAATCCTGCACCACCGTGCGTTTTTCGGCAGATGGTTCTGTGTTCTTCGTCCACGATCACGACGGCTTTCGCTTCTGGGACACCGCGACCGCGCTTCCAGTCACGATTCATTACCCCGAACCCGTAGGGGTTGAGCGATAGCGATACCCCCGGTATCCCAACGAAGTGGCCGCATCCCGGCAGGGATGCCAGAATCGGATCGCGCCACGCCATTTCTTCTCAGATTGCTGATCTGGCATCCCTGCCGGGATGCGATTCTTATGGGTCTCTAACCGGGGGTATCGCTATCGCTCAACCCGGCTAATTTCTGAGATCCCTCCGGGATCACCTCATCTTGAACTACTTAGAATTAGTCTGCAGGAAACCAACTGAATGCGGAAGGAAACCAAGTGCACCCCTGCGGCAGAGCCCACGCCAAGAAATGCCCCCGAATCAAACCTAATGGTGGATTTTTGCACCGAGCACTCACTGGGA